>JAJRXM010000068.1 GCA_024276275.1 Candidatus Zixiibacteriota bacterium | reverse complement strand
TTTGGTAGCGGGGAGAGGATTTGAACCTCTGACCTTCGGGTTATGAGCCCGACGAGCTACCAAGCTGCTCCACCCCGCGGTATCGGATGACAATATAGAGAAGTTCGCCATAATGTCAAGTACTCTTAATTATTTGTTTTCAGTAATACTAAATTTAACATCTCCCCATTATTGCTATAAAAAACGACAGTATTTTAAAATACTGCCGTTTTATCAAAGTTTATATAAGTTAATAAAATCTAATTTTTTTCACCTTTCAACATCGAAATTTTTAATAACGGAGGTGTCACCAAAGTAGTAATAATCACCATAATAACTACTGCCGAAAATGTATCTGCATCAACAACTTTCTGACCGTCAAGAACCAGTGTTGCTCCGATTCCCGCAAATATAAGCCCGACTTCACCACGAGGTATCATACCTAATCCAATAGCTACTTTATTTATAGATTTATCAAAAATAGCCAATGGACAAACCTGTTTACCGATAATTGCGGCAATTGTCATAGCAGCAGCAAACCCCAGAATTTCAATTTTAGCAAATGATGTCAAATCAACCATCATCCCCATCCGTACAAAAAATATCGGTACCAAAAAGACAGCAATAGGCTCAATAAGTTCTTCTATTGTATGTTCACCTCTTTCGCGGAATTTTGTAAAATGAACATCTTCCAAAATTAATCCGGCGGCAAAAGCACCTACAATAGGAGCCAGATTAATCAAACCGGCGATGTAAGCAAGAGAAAAACAGATAAAAAGACAGATAGATAAAAAGACACCTTTTACTTTTAGTTTAAAGGCAAGATTAAAGAAATGCGGAAGTACGTATGCTCCCAAAACAACAGCACCGACAATAAATAAAACTGCTTTAGCGATGATAATCAGAATATCAAGTGATTCAATTCCATCTCCACCTTGATTGGCTGCTGTAATAACACCTGATACTACTGCTAAAATAATCAATCCTAAGATATCATCAATAACAGCTGCTCCTAAAATAATTTTTGATTCTTTTGTTTGAATCTTACCGATATCTTTTAATACTCGAGCAGTTATACCTACCGATGTAGCTGTTAAAGTGGCTCCTATAAATAAATGAACCAAAGTATCTGCTTCCGGTAAAAACCATATTCCGACACCCCAACCTAAAAAGAAAGGAGCGACAACACCAAAAACCGCAACCATAAATGCAGTCACACCGACTTTCATCATATCTTTTACAGTTGATTCCAGTCCGACTTCAAAGAGTAAAATTATGACACCTAGTTCGGCAAGAATCTCAAGAGTCATGTTATCTTGAAATGCTGTAAAAACATCAATTCCGATAAGATGCAAATTACCTATGAGCATCCCAATTACAAGTTCTCCTAATACAGCCGGTTGATGAAACCGTTCAAATAAATCGCCGCCCAATTTAGCAGCCAACAAGATAACGACTAATTCTAAAAGAACATCAAGGATTGGTCCGCCGTGCCCACTACCTCCTTCAGAAGATGCATAGGCTAAATTGTAACCTGCATAAACTAATGAAATTCCTAAAAATAGAAAAAATCTCCTAGGTGTTATAAACCGCATGAATACTCCTTTATAATTAAAAATCTAATTTTTAAAAATGTAGATTATTGTTCTTCTATACACAAGTTTTTAATTTTACCGTTAAAAATGAAAATAGCCACATTATATCTAAATCAAAGATATATCTTTATTAAAATGCTCATGTTTGTATGAAAATTGACGAAAATAATAGAAAGATGATAAACCTATAAATAAAAAATTGAAGAGATAATTATGTTAGTTATAGTCGGAGCAGTTGTTGTATTTGGTGCTGTTTTAGGTGGATTTGTTTTATCGGGTGGTCATTTACTTGCTCTTTATCAACCTCTAGAGGTTCTTATTATCGGTGGAGCTGCTATAGGTGCTATGCTAATCGGTAACTCTATGCATGTTATAAAGGGAATGATAAGCCAAGTAACCGCAGCCTTTGGTACCGGATATGCAAAATCAGATTATCAAGACCTATTAGTCATGATGTTTGAAATATTCAATATAGCAAGAAAAGACGGACTTATAGGACTTGAAGCACACGTTGAAAGACCTGAGGAATCTGAAATTTTTAAACGGTATCCAAAATTTCTCAAGAATCATCATGCTGTCAGTTTTTTTGCTGACACGATGAGAGTTGTTATCTCCGGTGCGGTACAACCGCACGATTTAGAAGACCTTATGGACAATGATATCGAAGCATTATTAGAAGAAGAACTACATCCCTCACATGCATTAAATACAATGTCAGATTCATTACCGGGCTTGGGTATTGTTGCCGCGGTGTTGGGTATTGTTATCACAATGGGAGCTATCGATGGTCCTCCTGAAGAAATCGGTATTAAAGTCGGGCATGCCTTAGTAGGTACTTTCTTAGGAATTTTGGCTTGTTACGGTTTTGTGGGACCACTTGCCGCTAATATAAAATTCAGAGTCAACGAAGATATGCAGTATATCGGATGTATGAAACATGCTTTGTTATCTTTTAACAAAGGTGTTGCCGGTGTTATTGCTGTCGAGTTTGCCCGTCGTACATTGTTTGCCGATGTCCGTCCAAGTTTTATGGAGCTTGAAGAAGCATGTAATGAAGCTAAAAAGAGATAATAGTTGTGGCTCAAAATTCCGAACAACCTATCATAAAAAAAGTCATTAAAAAAGGTGGCGACGGTCACCATGGCGGAGCATGGAAAGTTGCTTTCGCTGATTTTATGACGGCGATGATGGCATTCTTTTTAGTTATGTGGCTGGTCGGTCAAAAACCGGATGTTCGCGAATCTGTTGCAGGTTTTTTCCAAGACCCGGGTAAATTTGCTTCACAAGGTAAAGACGGTGTCCTTAAAGGGGCTGCTACTCCTATAAAAAAACAAAATCCGGTCGGCTCACTGGTCAAAAAGAAAAATGACGGTTCCGCATCAAAAAAAGAGAAAGAACAGCTTGAAATAGCTGCCAAAAAAATTGCCGCACAACTTAAAAAACAGGCAATCTTTAATAAACTCAAAAAAAATATCCAAATGGAAATGACCTCCGAAGGTCTTAGGATTATCTTAAACGAAAGTGAAGATTCTCCTGCATTTTTTGAACCGGGATCGGCGAAACTTTTACAAAAATCTGCCAGAATTTTAATGATTATCGCCGAGGAACTCGGTAATTTGGAAAACCATCTTGTTATCGAAGGTCACACGGATGCATCGTTTGGCGGACGAAAAAGATATTCCAACTGGGAGCTCTCAGCCGACCGTGCCAATGCCGCCAGACAACTGATGGCCGTATCGGGATTGTATGAAGGGCAAGTACGTGAAGTACGAGGATTTGCAGATAGGTTCCCGATGATTGTAAATGATCCGAATGATGATCGTAACAGACGAATCACACTTGTGGTTCTGTTCTTATCCCAAGAAAGTAAACAGAACCAAGTCGAAGTCGGTGATGATTTACTTCATAAAGCCTCTCACGGGTAGATTTATTCTCTAAATTAGCCCCATGAAAATGGGTTCAGTCACATATAAAACAGCCAAAAGGCTGATTTATTTATCTCTAATGGGTTAGTTTCACATATAAAGGGAACCTACAGGCTACGTCTGACTCATCATTATTGTAGATAACTGCCATGAGAACAGTCGGTTATATTGAAATGGCTTTGTCTGAAAGAATGGCTTCCGCTTAAGCCATTTCTGCTCATATTTATTGTAGTGATTTTGTGCATGACAAAATTCCTGTCACTCGTTATTCAAAATGTCATTCTGGACTTGATCCCGAATCCAACATTGTTATTTTCTTTCTTCTTCAATAAACAAGGCTTATCAAATAAAGAGAGATTCTGAAAAAATAGGGAAAGTTTGTAGAGATTTTAGGATTGAAGATATGGACAGATGAAAATCAATTTCCGAATAAAAAAAGGCAGAAGATATTTTCTACTGCCTCTATGAACATTTATGTCAGTTTAACTACGGACATTCACAATTCTCAGGAGGATCTCCACCACCAAACATATAAGCTTGCAATAGAATTATGTCTGATATATCAATTGTTTCTTTGTAATCAGTTGCCGTACTACAGTCAACATTCGCTTCTTCAAAGCTTTGTGGAGGTGCACCACCATTAAAAAAATATGCTACCAAATAAAGTAAATCAGAGATATCAATTAAGTCATCAACACTATAATTTATGTTTCCTCTTATTGGTGGCATACACTCGCAGACGTCACCAAACCCATCTGCATCTGAATCAAGCTGTGAAGGGTTGTAAGTTGCCAAGCAGTTGTCACAACTATCAGGTATTCCATCAGAATCATAATTGTCATCAAAACCTTCACAAATATCACATACATTACCTATTCCATCTCCATCGGTATCTAGTTGATCAGGATTATTATTGTTTGGACAATTGTCACAATCATCTCCAACTCCATCTGGACCGTTTGAGTCAGTATCAAGCTGTAAAGGGTTTGAGAGTCCTAAACAATTATCTAAACAGACAGGTATTCCGTCAGAGTCGGCATCAACATATAATGTTTCGATATATGGTAGAGCATTAAAAGCTGTTACGGTTAGGATAACATCTTGTGTTGGTGGGAGCGTAGGTGTTGAAATAGTCACAAAGCCATTAGCATCTGTATATGCAGAGCCATAGAGAGTACCATCTGCATACAATGCACACAATGCACCTTCTTCACCAACGACTTCAACGGGTATAAGTATTACTAAAACATGATGGATGTAAATTTGGATGATTAACAATTAAATCATGAGGAATATCAGTACGTACTTGAAGAGAAGGATCACCAAGTATAATATTGACAATTAGATTGTTCGTATTAGAATTTTGAGCTAAACCATGATCATTAGTATTACATATGGTAAGTTCAGTTAAAGCACCAAAAGAAGTTATTTTTTTGTTAATCAATGCTTTGATTGCTATTTCACTTGAAGGTCCGTCTTGAGTTACATTTGCTGAGGGCATTGAAACTGCAATTGCTCCCGTTGGAAAACCAGTTTCATCGTTGGTTGCTCTTAGCCAACTTTCACCAAAGTTAAAGCTATCCTCGAAATCACCTGAGTTACACCCAGAACCAAAAATAAAAGGAAGCTTCCAGTCATTAGTTAAATTAATTATATTATTAATTAAATAATCTGGATTTTTCCATCCTAGTGATGTGCCATGTCCATCGCTATAGTATATGAATCCTCTTCCATTGTTAATTGCATTTGTAATATTTACTGTTAGAATAGCATCTTCAGCTGGATTATCAGGGATTACATTATGATCGTAGAATGTATCTACTGAAATATAATCATGTGCTAATAAAGAATCGGGTAAACCTTCATAATAATTATCATATTTGTCAGTAACTCTCATGCCAGTAAATAAAGCTTTATTTATCCAATCTGTTTCATTTAAGTCTTTTTCGTAGTACAAAGTTCTTATAGTTTGAGTTGTTACATGGCTTAACTCTTCAGCAGAAAATCTTCCAATCAAAATATCTGGATAAGTATCATTTCCATTTAAAAATGTATACTTATTATCAGCAACATGTCCTACTACAGTTGAAGGATAGTCATGTCTAAAGGTAGTGATTTCATTTATGTCACCAACTAAAAGAACCCAAGTTAGGTTTGAGTTATTGTAAGTATTTTGAATATACTGTTTTATTTGAATAGAGTCATTTACTATATCATCAACATTTATGATTGAAGTTTTAATTCCTTTTTGATTTTTCCAATCTATAAAAGATGACATCTCATCAATAAATGCACCATGACTAATGATAAGCATTTCACCTGGAATAATGTTTGGTTGAAATGTTTGTTGCCGAAAATGATAATCATAATTAATAAATCGAGAACTATATAAACGATGATATTCTTCTACAATATTTGTTGGGAACTCTATTATTTTAGTTTGTGAATAAATTATTTCAATTTTTAAATGTGTCAAAAATTCTACATTTCCGTATATTATTTTACTCAATATTAAAAATATGCCTGTAAAATTAAAATCTCTTTGTGTTGAAATCGGCAAGGGTAGTTAAATAGTCCTCTAACCCATAACTAAAAGCGCTGTTAAATCCGATTATAGTCAAAACAAGAGTTAAAATAAGTTTAATACTTGTTTGTTTTCGCATAGCTCCTCCTATTTTTTTTATGTCGATACTATAAACTATAAAAAAACGACTATTTCTATTTTGTCAAGTTATTATTTTCTTATTCCATCTCTCCCACAAAAAAAGGAGAGTGTGAACACTCTCCTTATAATCTTTAGTTACCTCTCATTAGCAACTACTATTTTTCGCGAAGCTCCAGCATTTCTTTTCTGATATCCTGGGCAACAGCTTTGACTTCCTGCATAGATTTTCTGACACGACCTGTTGCAGCTTTGTTACCGGCTTCAGCTTTTTCAACATCACCTTTGATGGCTTCAACGACTTCGATTAATTTTGTGTAGCTTGACATGTTGTACTCCTTGTTATTTTTCTTTCAGTTGCCTTGATTTCCTAATTTGAGCGTAATTCTACTACTCTAAAAGCTGTTTTGCAATTAAAAAAACGTAAAAAAACTGGATTTTATGCGTTTTTTTTCTATATTTGACCAAAAGAACAACCAAACCCCCCGTCTCAAAATAATACGGGGTTTTTCTGTATTGCAAATTAAAGGCAGCCCATGACTATAGAAACTCTGAAAAAACCCAAATTCCTCTTAACCCTTTTAGACCGCTTTCGCAATTCTCAACCGATGATTGATTTGGTTAATTCATTAAATGCAAACAAGTTAGATGCCGTCAATGTTTCCGGTTTACACGGCTCATCACCGTCATTTTTGCTCAAAACTCTTCATTTGGAGCGAAAAAAGCCTATTTTGGTCATCGCCTCAAACGGTGAAACAGCCCGTGATATTTTCGATGACCTTACCCAGCTACATCCTGACGGAAATATCTGTTTTTACCCTTCACGACAGATTCTTCCCTATGATTTCCGTGCCCCACAGGGCGAAGTTATGGGTCAAAGGATTTCGACCCTCTCGTCACTTCAAGATTACAATGTAGATTTTATCGTCGCACCTGTTCGGGCGGTTATGGAACCGACAATTACAGTTGAAAACTTGCAAGCCAATCAGTTGGTACTTACGGTCGGGTCAGAAATAGATTTAGATGAGCTGGTACATAAACTGCTTGATTTAGGTTTCAGGCGAGTCGCTAATGTTGAAGAGGTCGGTGATTTTGCTCAACGCGGTGGGTTGATTGATTTCTTTACCCCGGGTTCTGAAGCTCCTGTCCGTATAGAACTGTTCGGCGACGAGGTTGATACGATTCGGAATTTTGATGTTCGTTCACAACGAACAATAAGCAAAGTTGACTCGGTATCTATTTTACCTAAGCGTGAAGTGTTGATAACATCTGAAACTGTAGAAAAGTATTTGGAAAAACTATCCGATGATGATGCCGATTTTATTCGTCATAGGTATCTCAATGATCCCGAACTTCCCGGTCTTGAATGGCTCTCGATTATGTTCGGGCTCCCGCAAGGTTCTCTTTTTGATTTTATAGATGATGATTCTATTCTCTTTTTTGAAGGAAGAGGTTCATTGGAAAATGAAACCGAAAAAATTATGGAAGAAGCAATCATCCTCTTTGAACGATTCAAAAGCAGACTGACCGGTATCCCGACTCCTGACAAGTATTATTTGACAAAAGAACAAATAGAATCAAAATTTTCATTATACAAAAAAATTGATATGCTCCCGTTTAAAGGCGGTAAAAAAGATATTATAGACTTCAAGTGCGGACCGCATCCGTCATTAGGAGCAAGACTAGACCTGCTTGGTGATACCCTGAGAGAATACAACCAAACTGACCTTTCATATATCATCGCTACCGATAATGTCGGTCAAGCAGAGCGGCTGCGAGAACTAATCGACGAAAAATCTAATATTTCTTTTGACCCGATAATAGAAGTTGCCGATCTGAAGGGAGGGTTTGTTGCACACGAGGCGCAGTTTGCACTATTAACCGATCATCAGATATTCAGCAGACATCACAGACGGGTTCGGAAGAAAAAATATAAAGAGGGTGTCGCAATTTCAGATTATACTAATCTGACTCCAGGTGATTTTATTGTTCATACCGACCACGGTATAGCAAAATATATTAAACTTGAAACGCTCAATCTTGATAATCGCAATCGGGATTGCCTGTTGCTTCGGTATGCCGATGATGATAAACTGTATGTTCCGATTGAAGAGTTCAACCGTGTATCAAAATACTCAGGTAAAGATGCCGATCCGGTTTTAACCCGTCTTGGTGGACCGGGGTGGGATAAGCTTAAGACAAAAACAAAAAAAGCTATCGAACTAATGGCAGAGGATTTGGTCGAACTGTATGCCAAACGAAAAGCATCAAAAGGTTTTTCATTCGGCGAAGATACTGTATGGCTCAGACAACTTGAGGCATCATTTCCTTTTGAGGAAACCAAAGACCAACTTCGGGCAATTCAGGAAGTCAAGGCCGACATGACATCAGATAATACGATGGAACGTCTGATATGCGGTGATGTCGGATTCGGAAAAACCGAGGTAGCGGTACGGGCGGCATTCAAAGCGATTGAAAAAGGGAAACAGGCTGCGGTGTTAGTACCGACTACAATTTTGGCACAACAGCATTATGAAACTTTTAAAGAACGCTATACCGACTTTCCTGTTAATGTAGAGATGCTTTCAAGGTTCCGTACTAAAAAAGAGCAGGATAAAATTATTGAGGATTTAGCTCTCGGCAAAGTTGATTTAGTTGTTGGTACTCATCGTCTTTTTTCCCAAGATATTTTCTTCAAAGATTTAGGACTGCTAGTCGTTGATGAAGAACATCGGTTTGGTGTTCGTCATAAAGAAAAACTTCGAAAACTCAAAGCAAATGTCGACACACTTTCTATGACTGCTACTCCTATTCCCCGCACGCTCCAAATGTCGTTGATGGGTGTACGGGATATGTCGCTTATCACAACTTCACCTAAAGATCGTCTGCCGATTATTACCGAAATCTGTGAGTTTGACCCGACAATGATTGCTACAATTATTCTGCGTGAAATCGACCGAGACGGACAAGTCTTTTTTGTACATAACAGAGTGCAGACAATTGATGCTATGTATAACTATCTGAAAAAATATATTCCCCAAGCAGAGATTGTTGTTGCACACGGGCAGATGCATGAAAAATCACTCGAGGGTGTTATGCATGCCTTTATGGATAAACGCTACAACGTATTGTTGTGTACTTCGATTATCGAATCAGGTTTGGATATTCCGTCAGCCAACACGATTATTATTAATCGTGCCGACCGATTCGGTTTGGCACAGCTTTATCAACTTCGCGGACGAGTCGGCAGGTCGTCAAAAAGAGCCTTTGCCTATCTTATGACACCGACAACTAAGTTAATGCAAAAGGATGCTATCAAACGTCTGCGTGCTATTGAGGCACATTCTGATTTAGGATCGGGGTTTGCTTTGGCGATGCGTGACTTGGAAATAAGAGGAGCAGGTACAGTATTAGGTGCTAAGCAATCAGGATTTATTGAAGAGATAGGTTTTGAGATGTATAACAAACTGCTTGAGGAAGCTATCGCTAAATTAAAAGGGACTGAGGTTTCCAAACCGCCGGAAACAAAACTGGAATGCGATGTTGAAATGTTTCTTGATAATAATTATGTCAATAACCGTCAGCAAAAAGTTGATATCTACCGAAGAATAGCCGACACGAGAAATTTATCCGAGGTGGAAACTATTCGTGATGAGGTTATCGACCGGTTCGGAAAACTTCCGCAATCAGCATCGGATCTTTTCGATGGTGCCGCGGTAAAAATCTCTGCCTCATTATTGGAAATCGAAAAAGTAAAAATGCGTTCTGGGATAGTGAATCTCTTTTTTGAAGAGGGTCGAATGCTGACAAGAGTCGAGGTAGAATCTCTCCGCAAAGCAACCGATTGCCCTATGGAGTTTTCGCTTACCGGCAATGTTCAGATAATTATAGATTTGAGCAAAACAGAAAAAAATTG
>JAJRXM010000067.1 GCA_024276275.1 Candidatus Zixiibacteriota bacterium | reverse complement strand
ACCGGATATACTTCTTATTCTACTGGTGTCTTTACTAACCCTGATACTTCTGTTGCGTTTGAGCAAACTTTTTATGCTCCGACTGCTGCAGGTGCCAGCTATATGGTTAAAGCACTTAAAGTATGGTCAGCCGACGGTGCTGCACATGCTAACCTGAGAATCGGTGATGCTATTGACTGGGATATTCCGTCTGATTCAGGTGCTGCCAATGGAGCTGGTTTTGATGTTGTCGGTGAATACATTTATCAAGTCGGTGCTGAGTATAATATAGATACAGCATGTGTTGATTCAGATGCACGTTTCGGAGGTATGAAATTCTTGAAATCTACTCTCAACGGCATTGATAATGCTACTTCTCTATATTCAGCTTATACAGCTCGTAATGATTCCTTTGTATTCCCGAATGGTAACTTCATTCCGGGTCAACTTTGGAACAATATGGAAAACTCAGGCTTTACAACTGAAACTGCTCTAACTGATCAGCACATGGTTATCTGTTATCAGCCATCTTTTAATTTAGGAGCTTCCGATACAATTATTTTCTATACTGTTATAGCTACTGTTTATAACGGTGTTGTTGCTGATTTAGGTACTGCATTTAGTGATGCAGAAGCGTTTGTTGTAACTATTGGAAACCTGCCAGTATCGTGCTGTGAAAACGGATGTGATTTTAATGGTGATGGCGTTGTAGATATTTCTGATTTAGTTTCGATGGTATCATATATGTTTGGCGGAGGGCCTGCTCCTTCATGTCCGTATTCCGGTGATAGTGATAATGACTGAGAGATTGATATTGGAGATTTAGTTCGTTGTGCAAACTATATGTTTCAAGGAGGGCCAACTCCGCCGGATTGTCCACCGTTGTTACAGCCATAATGATTAAAATATCGGCAGATAGATATCCTATCGGCCGACTTATTATCGAAATATTATAAAATTACTTAAAGCAGGAAAGAGCAGCTGAATGTCCTGCCAACCACCCGGTTGAAAATGATGCCTGCAGGTTATACCCGCCTGTGTCACCGTTGATATCCAGTAATTCTCCGGCAATATAAAGACCGGAAATTATTTTAGATTCCATCGTTTTTGGATTTATTTCTTTTGTGTTTACTCCGCCGTTTGTGATAATAGCCTCTTTAAACGGTCGATAACCGGTAATTTCCATTTTGAAATCTTTTAGCCACATCCGAAGCCGTTTTCGTTCATCTGCAGTTATCTGCGAGCCTATGCTGTCAAATCGAATTGAAGTTTGTTCTAAACAAATTTCTATTAACTGCAGAGGAAGAAGTTTTTCAAGGATTGTTACAATTGCAGTTTTATTATTTGTTTGAAATTCACGAACTAAACGGGCATCGAGTTTTTTATTATCCAAAGCAGGTTTTAAGTCAATAGTGAGAAAGATATTTTTTACTTTATCATTTATCTGGTCGACAATATTTCTACTGAGAGATAATATTATCGGTCCTGCTAGAGTGTTAGACCTGAAAAAAAGTTCACCGAATTTTTCACCGGTTTTTTTTCCGTCGGCAAAAACACGGGCATTAATGTTTTTTAAATGCAGTTTATCTAATCGTTTAGCGATTGTTCCTTTTACTTCAAGCGGAACTAAAGCCGGTCTAATTGCGATGACTGTATGTCCGATTGCTTTAGCGAAATTGTAACCGTCACCGGTTGAGCCTGTGACAGGGTATGATGCCCCTCCGGTAGTAAGAATAATTCGGTCCGCTTTATATTCTTTCTCTTTTGTTTGCACTCCGATTATTGTATTGTCGTTTATTAAAAGTTCAGTAACGGTTGTATCGGTTTTAATTTTTACGCCCTGCTTTTTTGTCCAGTTGACAAGAGCATCGGCAACTGCCGGTGCATCATTACCGTTTGGAAAAACCCGACCACCTCGTTCAGTTTGAATATCAACGCCCATCTCTTTAAATAAAGCCGCGACATCGGGGGAGAAGAAAGAATGAAATGCCTGTCGAAGAAATTTGCCGTTTTTCCCAAATCGTTCAATGAATTGAGGAATAGGTGCAATGTTGGTAAGGTTACATCTTCCTTTACCTGTTATGCGAAGTTTAATTCCGGGAAGAGGTTTTTTCTCAAGGGTTGTTACATCGGCACCTAGTTTAGATGCTTCCCCCGCAGCAAACATGCCGGATGGACCGGCACCGATTACGATTATTTTTGGTTTAGGCAAAACATTTCTTTCGATAGAATGAATTCATAAACCGAATATCGATTATATTATCAAAATGTCAAGCATCTATCTTAAACAGGTTTAGTCTGATTCTATTTTTTGGAAATAATCGGTATGTATAAATATAACTTTGATTCCGGATTTTCAGGGTCAAAGTCAGAGTCATATAGCTCAAACTCTGGACCGGCAGCTCTCATATAGTTTGATTTCGGCAGCCATTTTTTTTGTATCTTTTCTAATGCTGTCATAAGAGTCGGCAGGGTGCATTCAAATATGGCATATTCCTGTTCGGGAATTTCCATCGAGACCATATCATCGGGAATTGTGCTAAAATCTTTGACTTCTAAACCAACGGTATAGTCTAAAATATTCTCTTTCATATCATAGTTAGAACAAACACCAAAAGCAGTTGCCGGTTCAACCATGAACGGTTTAACTTCTATTATTCTGGGTAAGAATTTGTCCCATAGTTTAGGGCATGCATTATTATCATTATTGCCTCTAAATTGTATTCCGATAATTTTGAACGCTGCTTTTTTTTCTATTTTTGGTTCCATTTTTCCTCGTTGGCTTATTGCTAGGTTGACACCAAAGAACAAATTAATTTTAGGTTTTACAATCACTTTTTAAAGAAATGTAGATGTTCCTTTTATCTGTCTTAGCCCGACAGTAAATAATTGACAAGTTAGTATATAAATAGTATGTTTTTAAAAATTTCTAACTTTAGGAGAGCAAATATGAAGAAAAGTATTAAAGGTACCCAAACAGAAAAAAACTTACTTATAGCTTTTGCCGGTGAGTCTCAGGCAAGAAACAGATATACATACTTTGCAGGTGTTGCTAAAAAGGAAGGATTAGTTCAGATAGCAGATATATTTGAGGAAACTGCGAACCATGAAAAAGAACATGCCAAAAGGTTTTTTAAATTCCTTGAGGGTGGAGATGTACAGATTACAGAAACATTTCCGGCAGGAAAAATAAGCACAACTCTTGACAATTTAAGAGCAGCTGCAGCAGGCGAGGAACATGAATGGACAGAAATGTATCCTGCATTTGCAAAAATTGCTAAAGAAGAAGGCTTTGATAAAATTGCATTAGCATTTGAAATGATTTCTATAGCTGAAAAACAACACGGGAAGCGATACAAAGAACTCGCAGATAATCTCGAGGCAGGTAAAGTTTTTAAAAGAAACGGAAAAGTTGTCTGGCGTTGTAGGAATTGCGGATACCTGCATGAATCCGAAGATGCCCCGAAAGTATGCCTGGCATGCCTGCATCCACAGGCACATTTTGAATTGTTAGGTGAAAATTGGTAGATAATTTTGTTTATTTTTAAAATTATATTTTTGTTACAGAAGCCTTAAGTAGAAAACTTAAGGCTTTATTCTTTGGATACAGGAGAAAAAAATGAAAATATTTCTCCAAATATGATTTCCTTCAATCCATAATAAATGCTTGCAAAACAAAACAAAATAGCTATATTTAGGCTAATATTGTTCTTGTACTTTTCTTTGAATTGTTCTTTCGAATGCGTTAAAAAAAATAAACATATAAAAATATACTTATAACAGGAGAATTTTATGTCATTCAAATGTTACTTAAAACAGTTTGCAATTACAGCAGTTATCATTGTGGTTATTGCTATTACAGTTTTTTCAGCATCGCCAACGACAATGAAGTATCAAGGCAGATTGACCGATGCCTCCGGTTTTTCAGTTGACAGTTTTTTTGATATTACGTACCGGCTCTATTCCGATTCAATCGGTGGTGTGATTTTGTGGGAAGAAACACATGGTGTGACTGTAGTCGGAGGATTATTTTCTGTCACTTTAGGTGAATTCACTCCTTTAGATTTGTCATCGTTTCCTGTTCGTTCCGATTCTCTTTTCTTAGAAGTTCAGGTGGGAAGTGATTTGCCGATTTCGCCTCGGTCGAGGTTATATTCTGTTCCGATATCAGCAGTTTCAACATCTGTTGACGGTGACCTTAAGACTTCTCCGGGAAGAGTAGTTTTAGATGCCAGAAGTTCCGGTGCTGTTCCAGATAGTGAAGTTGTAATTGTTAACGAAGTCAGAGCAGTTGAGCATCGCGGTCATGTGACTGTTCTTAAAATTTCCAATAGTGGTTCGGATACTACCGGCTTGGTCGGTATTTTTGGTGACCCGGATTTTTCGAGAGTTGAAGTAGGTGATAATAATGCTATTGACAGTAGTATAGTAGTAACCAGTGCTGTTGATAGGGGAAGACATAAAGGTCATGTGACTGTTCTTAAAATTTCCAACAGCGGTTCGGATACTACCGGCTTGGTCGGTATTTTTGGTGACCCGGATTTTTCGAGAGTTGAAGTAGGTGATAATAATGCCATTGACAGCGGAATAGTAGTAACCAGTGCTGTTGATAGGGGAAGACATAAAGGTCATGTGACTGTTCTTAAAATTTCCAACAGCGGTTCAGATACTACCGATATTGTAGGGCTTTACGGTGATAGTGAAAAAGCTCGACTTTACTTAGACGGCCCTGCGGTGCTTTCTCCAGTCAGTAATCCGGATTCTGCCGGGACAGAAATTGCTATGCGGGCATTCGGTAGGGAGTCCTCAATTGTTGTTACAACAGAAGGTGTTGGAATTGTTTTTATAGATTCAACTAGAGATACTACGTTTTCTGTTCAAGCTGACTCCGGCGGTACAGTTTCTCGGATGAACAAAGCTGATCTGATTAACAATATATCTTCAGATATAATTGACTCTGCCGGTGACGGTGGTGTTAGTCAACGTCAAGCACGAACCGGTCGTAATCCGCAAACCGGAGCAACAATTCAAATTAAATCATCTGTCGTTCTGAACGATACAACCGGTGGTAATTTAAGTTTAAGATATCTTGATGTTGACTCTGATGACGATGGATTATTTGATGTGGTTGTTGATAGTGTCGGTACTATGTTAAGTCTAAGCAAAGCGGATGCTAAGAGAGCATTGGAAGGATTCGTCTCAAGTACAGAAGTAGGGCTTACTCTAATAGATTCTACTTTAAATGATAGCGGACTCATTGACCTTCGGATTGACAACAAAGGTAATAGTGGTATGACTCTCAGGGGTGCTAAGAAAGTAGCAAAATTTAAGGCAGGTGCCTCTCTTGCAAGTGCTGTTAATTTTCTGCCTCGAGGAAGTGCTGCAGCAAACTCCAGTAAAGAAGGGGCATACTTAGGTGTCACCGGCGAGTTGGACAGATATATAGAAATTACCGTTGACTCGGTTAGCTCAAGTCTTGTCTTTGGGGATACCTTGCGTGATACAACAGTAGTTCTTGAGTCTGCTGGTAACAGTGGGCGGGTAAGAGTCATCTCAAATAATTCTGCTATGGGGTTTGCAAATAGCAGAGTCGAAATTGCCGACTTAGATTCTGATGGACTTGTTGATTTGCAAGTTGACGGTGACCTTAGACTCGGTGGAGCAGTTGGCACCAATATCTTAACTGTAGTACAAGGTTCTTTGACAGACCCGATTGCCGATGCGTGGACTACTTATAGTTCTCGTCGTTGGAAAGAAAATATCCGTACAATAGATAATGCCATTGAGAAACTACAAAAACTGCGTGGCGTAGAATATGATTGGAAATCAAACGGGAAACATGATATCGGATTAATAGCCGAAGAGGTAGGTTCTGTAATTCCTGAAGTTGTTGTCTATGAAGAAAACGGAATTGATGCTAAATCGGTTGATTATCCTCGTTTAGTTGCCTTACTAATAGAAGCTTCGAAAGAACAGCAGACAAACATTACTGCAATGCAAAAAGAAATTGCTGAACTTAAAGCATTAGTTACAAAACTTGCAAAACACAACAGTTCTAATGGAAATGCAACTTACGGCATTAAATAAAACTAAACTGCATACTCTTATGTACAAAGCCCTAAGTCGTCAAAAGACTCAGGGCTTTTGATTTCTAATTAGTTATGTTCTTATCGTAATATATACACAACACAATTAACAGGCAGAAAAAACAATCTTAATTGCTGTTAGGATTACCTAAAAAACTTCTTGTTTATTTTAATAATAGACGTATATTGTCCTATATATAAAATAATTAAATCAAATATGGGGTTTTTATGCTTCGAAGAATTATGTTCTCAACATTGTCATTATTAGTCCTGCTTAGTTTAACATTATTAAGTTGTTCTAAAAATAATCCAACCGACTCTGATACAGGTGGTACGATTGGACAAACAATAACAGTTCTCCCTGTTACAGGACCTCCTCTTACAGTAGTAACTATCGAAGGACTTAATACAACAGGTTTAAATTTAGATGCTGCAGTTGCGGTAGTCAATGGTTCAATTACGCCTTTGTTCTCATCAGACACAACATCTGTTCGGGTTACAATTCCGATTTTTATAGACTCTGTTACAATGACGATTGATACATCACAATCAAATTTATCAGTTGCGATTATTGATACTTTGAGCGGTGACACGATTGCATTTGGTGCTGATATTTTTGCCGTTACAGCTTTAACGCCTTCTCCGGGAACAACGACTCAACTTGTTACCGACTGGCAGTCGATTGCAACGTCTCTTCAAACTATTTCTGCGTCTATACCAACTACTCCCGGACTTGAAGAGCAGATGATGACCTCAATGTTGTCAGCCCTTGACTCATTAATTAATGGCAGCGATTCTTTATCTCTCATAAGTCTTACCTCTCGTTTATCATCTGATAATCCACAAGCATTAGAGCTGTTAGATGCTCTAATGGCTTCAAGTGGGGTAGTGGAGCAGTCTCAAAAATACACAGAACTATTTGCAGCTTTAGCAGATTCTGCCGCAGTTTTATTTCCGTCTCCTGCATTTAGTTCAGCAGTTTCTGTAACCCGTTTAACCGATACGCAGCTTGCTTATCGCATGCAGTTATATGTCGTTGTTAAAGAATTCGGAAACACGGTGATAAGTCCTACTGCTCAGACGTATGCTTTAGTAACAGGAGCAGTCGGCATTGTTGGTAATTTCCCCTTAGCTGCGTTTATTTCGGCATCATTGACAATAATAGATTTTGTAGTAAACCGCCTTGTCGTCGGTATGATGCCAGCCAAAATAGATTCTATGACTTTATCTTTTGATTCCGATACAATTATAGTACCTAATAAAACATCAGCTATTGTCATGCTATATGCCAAAAACGACCCGCCCCCAATTAGTTTCCAGGATTTAGTCGGTCAACTTCTCAACGGTTTAGGATTGGGTGGCTCTATTTCAACCAGGTCAGGGCTGAATCAAATACAAAGTCTTAAAGATGCATTTGAGGCTGTTGCGAACTTTATGTTAGGAGCCTTTCAGGCAGGTCTTACCGACTATTCTAATGCCAACCGTAATCTGAATTTAGATGTAACGGTAGCTCAAATTCCTGCAATGAAATGGAAAGCACAAATTGTTGATACAAAATTTATAGATTTAAAGAGTCATACTCCTAATGTCATAGTTCCAATAAGTGGCGAGGTAAATTGGACACCTACCGGAAGTGCTTTTGGTGATGGTCGAGTCTATGGAGCTACTATTGCTGATAACTCCGCAACAGTTATTCCAACACCCATAGGCTTTTCTTATTCGGCAGGTGCTTTTGGTGAGGAGGTTGGTTCTCTTACCGCCAAAACAGTTGTAGTACAACCGGGTATAGTTCTTGAAACAAACATGGATCCGATAATTACATCTAGTGGTGCCAATGTTTTAGGCATCCGTGCCGGTATAGTCGATACCGCAGGTGTTACTCAATATAAAGCAGGTATCAAGATAGACCTATTCACTATCGGAGGTGGAGCTGACCCGTCTACCGGATTCACCGATGCAACCGGACAGTTTACATCTATTATTTCTCTTAACCCACTCACTGATACGGTCACTGTCCATGTAACCGCAACAGGTGACCTTAATGTAAAAGCGATTGACACACTCATAGCATCAACTCAAGCTGCTGTAGTGAGTTCAATCGCATATTTATCTGATTCCGATGGTACCTCTGCTGTATGGAAAATGAATCCTGACGGAAGCAACAAAACAAAATTAGCAGGGATCAATGGCGGATTCAATAGAACTAATGGAAATAATCTTTGTTGGTCTCCAAATAATTCATACATTTCAATGGACATCACTGCTTTTAGTAATGAAGTGCATGCTATAAGAGCAAACGGATCGTTAACAAACTCTGTTCAGATAATCAGAGGCTCATCTTTCAGGCTTTCATCTCGTAACACTTCTAAACAATCTTGGTATCCGGATACTACTTTTAATGAATTACTGTTTTCAGGAAAACACCAAACAATAATCGGCACAACTGGTCCCTATTCTGCGTTTATTCCTGGAGGTTATACCAAATTATTTAGTAGTGGTTACCCTAGAGGTATGCTACGCTATTCTCCGGATGGCTCTAAATTTGCTTTTATTAGTGGATTCTCGGATTCACTTTTTATATCAACTATTAATCTTGATGGAACAGGGATGGTTCATATAACGGGACCTTTTACCGGAGGCGTTAGATCAATTGAGTGGACTGCAGATGGAACAGCATTTGTATATATATTGGAGATTGGTGCATCATCAAGATCAAGTAAAATAATGAAAACTACAATGAACGGTACTACAACAACACTCGCAACTGAAGCAACCACTTCTTTTAATCTTACACTTTTACCGACAAAAAATATGCTCGCCTATACTGTCGATTCTGACAATACGGGTACTGCTTATAATATAAAACTGGTGTCATTAGATGGTGGTTCGGTAACGACTATACCTAATCTCTCGCATCGTATCTTTACATTATCAGCATCACCCGATGGGAATGAAATAGCTTTCGATGACCAACCTACTATTACAAACTCAAATGTATATAAAGTGAATATCAACACATTTGTAAAAACCCAGTTAACTTTTGACGGTGTCAGTGATACCCCTGGGTGGTCAAATTCAATAACAGCACCATAATATTTATTCGATTACGTTTATCTAAATAAAAAAGACCTAAGTCAAATGACATAGGTCTTTGTGTTTTTATATAAACTATATTTACCGCATTAAAATAATATCTATACGACGGTTTTTGGCACGACCGTCTTCGGTTTGGTTTGAGGCAATAGGATGATCGGCCCCGTATCCTACTGATGATATCTTGGATGCTGAAATCAACAGACTCTGGCGTAAATACTGCATGACTGCCAGGGCACGTTTTTCAGACAGCAAGACATTGCGGGATGCCTCACCATTATAATCAGTATGTCCTTCAACACGTATAAGAGCATCTGGAAACATTTGTATAGTTTCTTTAACTTTTTCAAGTAATCCCATGTGACAGTCTTTGATATTACTTTTATTAACATCAAAAGACAAACCGCTTAAACGAAGGACTATATCATTTGCTGAATTGAAAAGGACTTCACCTTCAGACGGGTTGAGCATTTGTTTTGCTTTTTTGAATTTTTCTTCTCGTTCAACACGTGTTGCAAGCTGACCAGTAACGGTACCATACTCAGATTTTAATTCAGATAGTTGTGTACTGCTTGTTTGGACTTGTTCAGAAAGAGATTTGTTATCAGCAATAAGAGTTTCTATTTGTTTTCCGATTGTGTTTGTTAATGTTAGTGGATTGGTATCATCGGAGGATTCATTAAATTGTGAGAGAAGAGTGATTAACTCAGTTGTTACATTTCCGGAGAGATCAGCCATTTGTGTAGTAAGTTGTTTGTTTTCTTTTTGTAAATTTTTAATATACATAATCAATGTATCAGCAGCAGCAAGGGGACCGTTGTCAAAAGGAAGATTTTCCAAGTCAATTTCTTTACCGACACGATTCATCTGAATTTCATAAACAAGCATTAATTTTTCCCAAGCCTGATCATTTCTGTTTAAGGCTCTTACAGACAGAGCAATATTAGAGGCATGTCGTGCTTCATATTCGGCACGATTTGCTTCTACGATGGCATCTTTTCTGTTATATCTATCTCTGCTGATTATTGTATTTGCTTTTAGTCGGGCAGTTTTAGCTTTATCTAAAGTAGAGAGTGCAAACTTTCCGGCATCATCGGCCAATGATTTTTCTATAAGACGGTCAGCTTTACCCAAAATATCGGTTCTGATAGCTTCCATTTCGGCGGTTAAATAAAGCGGACTTGCTTTTTGAGCTTCTTTAAGAGCGTTCTTTACATTGCCTGATTCAACTTTTGCGGTTGCTTTAATAAACTGTAATTCTGCTTTTTTATATAATTCAGGTACTAGTGACGGTGCCTTGGCATCATTTGCTTTTTGGCGTGCTTCTAGATATTCCTGTAAAGATAGTTTACCGACCTCGGTTGCACGGATTGCATTCTCGGTGTATTCTCTTGCTTGTGAAACTGCTTTATCTACATTCTTTTGTTTTTTATTCTGTTTAATTTCCTTTCTTGCTTTATCAAAAGCTTTGATAGCTTTCTCCCAGGTCTTTGGAGCAAAAACTGGAGTCTCAAGAATTTTTGCTGAGTCCATAACTACGATTAATTCTTTAAAGGCAGTATTGTCTACAGCACGTACTGAAGATACTGTAATTATACTCAAGCAGATAAATATGGGAAGTAACAGATTTTTCATTATATACCCTTTGTTAGATATTATCATTTAACGGTAATAAATTGTATAGTTATATTATCGGACAAGATAAAGAAACATTCAATTATGTAGGTGATGTTATTGCGAGATAATAACATACAAATGCCTTTCCGAAATTGATTGAGCGTCAGGATATATTACTTTTTCGCTGTAATTCAAATAGTCAGATAAGCTTTCAGTAAATGGGTTCAGTCGCATATAAAACATCTTTTTTTAGGCGTTTTTTCATGTTGTTTTTCGCTGTAAGTAAAACGGTCGGATGTGATTATAGCAAAATGGCTTTGTCTTAAAAAATGGCTTAAAGCCATTTTTGTACATATTTTTTGTAGTGATTTTGTGCATACAATTTTTCTTTCAGAAAAATAAGTTGTTCATAGAATATGACGTTAAAAGAAAGTGGTGAGAATGTGTAGAGAAAGCGGGAGAGAGGTAAAGTCGAGTTAGAGTAGGGCAGACGAGGGCGTTTTCCACCCATAAAAATGTTATTATAAAATAAATTTTGTTTTACTTGTTTGGTGAATTAGAGTCGTTTTTACCTAAAACAAAAAAAGCCTCAAGTCAAAAGACTTAAGGCTAATATTTTTATATGCGGAAGGCGGGATTTGAACCCGCACACCCTAAGGCACTACCCCCTCAAGATAGCGTGTCTACCAATTCCACCACTCCCGCAAAACTTACGATCTCTTAGTTGCTGTCAGGAGCAGCTTCATTTGGAATTACATTGATATTCAATGTAGTATCAGAAATCTGATTGTTTTGCAGTTGTTGTTGCTGTTGCAAAGCACGTTCTTTTTCTGCTTGTGCTTTTTTTGTTACAACAGAACTTGCAGTACCGTCACTATTGACAGCAACGCCCGTTTTTGTACCTGCAGACATATAGGCAAGAGAGATACAGTTTAACATAAATATAATAGCTAATACAGATGTCGCTTTAGACAAAAAGGATGCAGCTCCGCGACCGCCGAAAACAGCTCCTCCTAAACCACCGCCACCTCCACCAAAGGCAGAACCGGCTAAACCTTCGCCTTTACTTGATTGCATTAAAACTACCAAGACGAGTCCGATACATACTATCACATGAAAGGCTACCCAAACATTGAACAACAAAATATAAACCTCCGTTTACAACGAATTAATTATCTTCAAAAAGTCATCCGCCTTTAAAGCGGCACCACCAACTAAGGCACCGTCAATATCCGGCTGAGATAACAAACTTTTCGCATTATCAGGCTTTACAGAACCACCGTAGAGAATCTGTATTTTTTCAGCAGCTTCTTTATCGATTCCAGCAATGCGGTTTCGAATAAACTGATGAACATCCTGAGCCATTTCAGGAGTTGCTGTTTTTCCGGTTCCAATAGCCCAAACAGGTTCGTACGCAATAACCGATTTATTTAGTAATTCGGCAGAAAACTCAAAAAGCGTACCGTCGATCTGTTTTCCAATTACTGCTTCAGTATTTCCGGATTCTCTCTCTTCGAGAGTCTCTCCGACACAGATAATCGGGGTCAAATCGGCATCTATTGCAACCTTTGCTTTGGCATTAACTTGCTGATCTGATTCAGCATGATATTGCCTCCGCTCAGAGTGTCCAAGTATAACAAAAGATACGCCGACTGTCAAGAGCATCTCTGAGGAGATTTCTGCGGTATATGCCCCATTTTTATGCACCGACATATCTTGAGATCCAAGAGCTATCTTACTGTTATTAAGCATCTTGCCTGCTGTTGTGAGAGCAGTGTAGGGAGGGCAGATGACCATTTCGGCTTTATCTGTATCATAAGAACCGGTTAATAAACCGTCTATTAGAGCTTTTGTTTCTTCAATAGTGCCGTTCATCTTCCAGTTTCCGGCAATAAGATACTTTCTCATCAGATTACTCCGGCTTTGTTATTATCTGTTAAAGCATCAATTCCGGGTAGAATTTTACCTTCCATAAACTCAAGAGATGCTCCACCACCTGTAGAGATATGAGAAAGTTTATCATCAAGACCTGCTTGCGAAACAGCTGCTGCTGAATCACCGCCACCGACGATTGTTGTGGCACCTTTTGATGTCAACTCTGCAAGAAGTTCAGCGATTGCGGTTGTACCTGCAGCAAACGGTTTTGATTCAAAAACACCCATCGGACCGTTCCAGACGACAGTTTGTGCTTCTTTGAGAGCTTCTTGGAAGACGGCGATAGATTTTGGTCCTATATCAAGTCCCATTTTACCGTCAGGGATTTTAGCAATGTCAACAATTTCAGTTTCGGCATTATCTGAAATTTCCGATGCAACCACAGCATCGCACGGGAAGAAAAGTTTTACATCAGATTTTTGTACTTTTTCAATTATCTCTTTTGCAAGAGCAACTTTGTCTTCTTCAAGTAGCGAATTGCCGATTGCGTAACCCATAGCTTTAGCAAATGTAAATACCATTCCGCCGCCTATTACAAGGATGTCAATCTTGTCAATTAGATTTGTGATGACATCAATTTTGCCCGATATTTTTGCTCCACCTAAAATTGCTGCAAATGGACGACGGGGAGAGGCTAAGGCTGTACCGATAAATTCAAGTTCTTTCTGAATTAAATATCCGGCAACTGATTGGTTGAAAAACTTTGTAACACCCTCGGTAGAAGCATGGGCTCGGTGAGCAGTTCCGAAAGCATCATTGACAAAAATATCGGCAAGAGATGCAAGCTTTTTGGCAAAATCAGAATCGTTGTTGGTTTCTTCTTTATGGAAACGAAGGTTCTCTAAAAGAATAATATCCCCGTCATTGAGATTGTCAATTTTATTCGATGCTTCAGGTCCGATACAATCATCGGCGAAATGAACTTTTTGTCCGAGTAGTTCTGCTAAACGAATAGCACAAGGACGAAGTGACAGTTCAGAAACATGTTTCCCTTTTGGTCGACCGAGGTGTGAAACGGCAATAACAATGCCGCCGTCATTAAGAATTTTTTTAATGGTCGGGAGAGCAGCTTTTATACGACGGTCGTCAGTTATCTTTTGGTTGTCGTCAAGGGGGACATTAAAGTCTACCCGAACTAAAACTTTACGAGACCGAAAGTTTATATTGTCAACAGTTACTTTATTCATATTTTAGTTCCTTAAATCTGTATGTAAACAACTACAATTATCAGTCATTTAATAAGGCAAACATTATATAAAAAGTCAATACTAAGATGTAAAAGTCTGTTTTTGTAGGTATAATACCTGTTGTGCCAGATGATGTCCGACCAAGTGGTATGACACCTGACATTTAGTAGTTCGGTTAGTTTTCGATAGACGTTTAGTGAATCAGGAACTGACATATTGTCTATTTTTGATTTGTTAATGGACATTTTTATACTTGACCAAAAAGGTGGATTATTGTAGTCTTATGCTATATAAAAACCTGTTACATCAATTTTAAAATAATTTCATGAAAATATGGAGAAAAGCAGTTTTGAAAAACCGAATTATATTTTTTGTGTTAGTTTTTGTGTTAGGTTTAGGAACATCAAGTTATAGCCAGATGACTCCCCTTGAGGCTGCCCACAGGGCGGTTGCCGATTTAGAGTTGCAGGGATTTTATTTGTATTCATATCTTGAGTTTAATAAAGACAGCGATGTTCTAAATGAGACTCCTGTTAATCTTAAAGTGGGAGAAAGTTATGAGTTTGTTCTAATAGCTCCTTTTTTAGGTGCCAATGCATCTAAACTTTATATGAGAAGTAGTAAACTGCTCCAAGAAGATTGTGTAAGAGAAATAGACGGTGTCAATAAAGTTATCGGCATGTCAGGTAAGCCATATCTTTTTAAGCAAAGTGACTATAAAACGGTATATCCCGAAGCACCTAATTTAGGAATTATACAATTACCAACTGATGATATTCTTCCTTGTCAATCGGGAGCATTTAATCTTCACTACAGATTTAAAACGCTTAAAACTGAAAATGCGTATATCTTAATGTTTAAATCTTTTAACAAAAAATATGGACCGCCTGCTGATAAAGAAAACTTACCTGAACTTCCGATGACAAATAAAGAATTTATTTCATTACTTACGAGAAAATTATTATCCGATTTAGACCCATCTTTACAATTATTAAGTCTTGCTGACAGCAACACATTATTTTTAATGAAGACTCCAAGTTATTCACCAAGCAGGTCAGGCAGAGTCACTCCTCAAGAAGCTACCAGATATATGATTGAAACGATGAAAGAAAATAATTGGTATTTAGAGAAATATATAGGATATGCGGCTGACTTAGAATCTATAAAAAAATATAAAATTAATCTTGAAAAGGGAAAAGGATATAAGTTTGCTATCTTAACGGGGAATGAAGGGTATCTTACGTTATCAAGAAATGATATTCTACCTGAAAATTGTAACCCGACGGATTCAAGTGTGGAATTTGATGATGATAACAAACTTCTTATCGAGCCTTATTGGGTACGGTATCCCTATAACGATGTGGATTACGGAGTTGAAATTTCATTTTTAGATACAAAAGAAATTTCCGAATGTTTATCCGGTGAATTCACTTTAAACACAACTGTTAAAACAAAAAATACATCTCGAGTTGAACCTCTTAGCGGTTATTTGCTTTTATTCAGAACCCCGGATGAAAATTTTGATATTTCCAAAGAAGTTGAGTTTATAGGTGAAGTAACAGTATCGTATGAAAAAAACAGATATTACTTTTCATCGTTTGAAAGAGACGGTAAAAAATATTACGGATACCTAAATCATAATAGAGAAGATGAAAAGTACGGTACTTTTTTAATAGAAGATTTACAAACCGGTGATGTTGAAATTGCTTTATTTGCTGATAGTAAAGATGTTTTTAATAAAAAGAGGGCTTATGAAATTCCCAAAAAAAATACAAGCAAAATAACAGATATTGACTATGAATATAAGAGTTCCAAAATTTTTAGCTCTGATGAAATAAAGAAAATCAAGTATTTAGGTATTGGTTTTAAGTTTGAAATTGTAGAAGTAAACGGAACAAGAGAACCCTTAGCGATAGTAACGTATGTATCAGAAAAGTCTGATGCCTACGGTGTTGTTGTTCCCGGCGATATGATAAAAACTCTCTATTATGGTGAAAAAAATCGTGCGACACAAAATATTAAGTATGAAGCTTATTGTGAAAATAATAGTTATTCATGTTTTAACGGTTTTAGCTATTTTTATGCTCTCATAAATACGGATAATGATAAAATAATAGTCGAGTATTTTCATAACGGAGTTCTCGAGAATAAGAAGTTTAAAAAGAAAAAATTACCTATGGAAGAACTAATGAAAACTGACTTGAATTATTTACGCTATCCAGATGTCGTCGATGTTAAAGAAGAGATGCGATAATTAAACAGGGTAGCCCACCATTTATGGTTTGTTGATAAACCCCTATTTGTATTTCAAGTCCCTTCGACTCCGCTCAGGGTGACTTGAAATACAACAACTTATAATCTGTCATGCTGAGCGGAGTCGAAGTATGTTCTAAAAGGTGAGGTTTATCAACAAGCCCTTTATAGTGGGACAAATATGTGATTTTGAAAGGTTGTGTCGGGTGCTTTAGAACTTGTTCGGCAGTAACTTGTAGGGCAGAACCCTTTAACGGTTCTGCCATTTTCTATAACTGTTATGTCAGGTGCTTTCATGCTTTAACATGATACACCTGACACTTGGTAACCCTGTCAGTTCATTCGCCAAGGTGAACTTTCGTAAATCAGGAACTGACAGAACGGAAAATTATAAAGAATTTTATTCAGACGACTGGGGTGTTAGTGAAAAGTTATCGTTTGATAGTAATTTTGGTGAATGAAGCGACAGAGTAGTGATGGCTAAAGGGTACTGCCTACGATGCTGAAAGAATGGAAAAATATTAAATTATGAAAAATAAATTGTATTATTTAGATGTAGAAGTAAAAGCAGGTGATAACTGCAAACTTTCACCTAATGTAATAGGTGCGTTTGTAAACTGTTATGTCTTCGAGAAGTCTTCAGAAATAGCTCATGAAAAAATACTTAAAGCATTGATTGAGGATAATTATTTGATTGTAAAGATAGTAGATGCATATGAAACAAGTTTGGAACAATTCAAAGTAACTGAAAAGCTTAGTGATATTGAAATGGAGGAATTTATTAATTCAAACGATGTTTATTATGGTGCATTTTATGGATGGAAAAAAGATTAAAAAGGCAGAACCGCTAAAGGGTTCTGCCCTACTAAGTCAAGTCAGTTTTAATCTTCCTACAGCATCATTTTTGCCATGTCAATCATACGGTTGGAGAAACCGTATTCATTGTCATACCACATAAATACTTTCACCATCGTTCCCTGAACAGCAGTCATACCAGAATCAAAGATAGAACCGTGAGTATTGCCGACTATGTCAATCGATACAATCGGTTCATCACAATACTCCAATGTATTCGCAAGAGGACCAGAAGATGCAGCAGCTTTCACAGCAGCGTTGATTTCATCAACGGTAGCTTCTTTTTCAAGGATAACAGCTAAATCAACAATAGAACCGTCCGGGGTAGGAACACGAATCGCACAACCGTCCATTTTACCTGTCAACTCAGGGATTACTTCGGCGATTGCTTTGGCAGCACCTGTAGTAGTCGGAATCATAGAGAGTGCAGCAGAGCGGGCTCGACGTAAATCAGAATGGGGAGCATCAAGCAGACGCTGGTCAGATGTATAAGCATGGATAGTTGTCATGAATCCTTTTTCAATTCCCCAGTTATCCATCAAAACTTTTGCTACAGGAGCCAAACAGTTTGTAGTACAGGAACCGATAGAGATGACATCATGTTTATCTTTGTCATATTTCGAACAGTCGATACCGGGGATAAAAGTACCGTCATGATTTTTGGCAGGGGCAGAGATAATAACTTTTTTTGCACCTGCTTTAATATGTGCTGAAGCAGATTCTTTTGTACGGAAAAATCCGGTACATTCCATTACAATATCAACACCTAGCTCACCCCACTTGAGGTTTGCAGGGTCTTTTTCAGCTGTGATCGGAATTTTCTTACCGTCTACAACGATATTGTTACCTTCTACTGAAACATCTCCGGGAAACTTTCCATGCACAGAATCATACTTTAAAAGATAGGCAAGAGTTTTTGCATCTGTTAAATCGTTAATACCGACAATTTCAATATCTGTGTTTTTAGCAGCTCTTAAAACTAATCTGCCAATTCTTCCAAAACCATTAATACCGACTTTCATATTGCCTCCGAAACCTCATTTTTTTTTGTTATTATATTTATATTGAATACCGATTGTTATCGTTGTTGCGGAATAATCTTTTACTCCGACAAAGTAATTTGAAAATTTGATAGGCATATATTTCACCTGAAAATCAAGGAAAAATTTGGAACGAAGTTCCCAATCAAAACCGCCTGAAACAGTATAATTAAAATCTGTTTCACTGTCTCCCTGTAGTTGGTAGAACCGTGTGTAATAGTTATTCGTAAATTGTATATTTTGTTTTCCAAAATACACACCGCCACCGGCACCGATAAACGGTTGGAACTTTGATTTTAAAGTATGCAGAGGATAGAACTTTAATTGCAGCAGAATAGGGTAAAGCAGCACATTACTAAAATCATACGTACCCGAGCTGTAAACCTGCATGTCTCCCCGATTTACCATACCGAAAGAAATCTCCGTAAACAGAGAAGAAAATATATTATAAGCGTAGAACCCTTCAATATAAAAATTAACATTTTTTATAGATGTAATCAGCGAGTCTGTAGGTGCTGACAAGCTATCAATCGGAGGGACAACGATGACATCGGGAGGGGAAGTTCCATTATTGCTCCAGGTACCCATTCTGAGGCCGAATTGATGTTTTTTTACTGTCATTTTAATCACTTCTGTTTCAGCCATACTTGTAGAAACAATTAGCGAGAGAAGAAGGGTGAATATTATAGTTGTTTTTTTCAAAAATTCCTCAACGGTAAAATGTTATTGGGACAAATATACTTTTGCATAAGCCGATGTCAACTACTATCACTAAGGATTTGAGAAAATTATCACATAATAATTATTGTGAATCTTGGTTTTTGTATAAAATCAATTCATTTTGGAGATAATCAAAAAAGATTTGGTATCTTTTTAGTAACGCATTACCGATATTTCCGGCGATTTCTTTAGAACCGGATAATCCGTATGAGTCAACGGGAAGATGTACTTTCTCATTTAGGAGTAGAGTTTCGCCGATCTTAAAAGAATCTAAAATGCCTTCAAACCCTATTATCGCTCCTCCGACACCGCCTATTATCTGTTTTTGTTTTGTTTTGTTTTTTATTTTATCTGAGATATTATTTGATTTGACAAAGTTATGATGTAAAATCAATCCGAAAGCATTTCCTAAATCGACAATATATTTCCCTATTACAGATGCAACTTCACATTCTATAGTAGGAATGAGCATATAGTATTCAAACGGAATATGATTTCCTCCCGGTGGAGCCTGGTAGTTCTGAGGGTTGTAAATTGTTATTTCTTTTTTTGGGTAGTTTATAAGAACCGGAAACTGTGAGAGAAAATCATTACCTAAAATTCCACCAAAGGGAACTTTATTTATATTGGTTTTTACCAGTTGTTTAAGGTCAAGTGAACCGGCAATCTGATTATAAATAGTTAGATTGCCGATTTGTAAAGAATCAACACGTACAAGTTGAGTTTGTGATGAGCCCGATAGACCCATTGCAGGCATTATACCTATTGAATCTAGCCCCATACCAGCAATTTCCGGGAGATGCAGAATAGATGCACTCGCTCCTGAATCAAGAAGCATGTATACTTTTTTTGTTCCATTTAGTTTAACCGGAAGAAAAATATGTCCGTTCTGAAATTCAAATTTCAGACTGAATTTTTTTTGGGGTGCTAAGAGATAACTTGTTTCGGACTCTTTCTGAAAACGAAAAATCGAATCATCAAAAGGTTTATCAAATTCAATTTTTTTAACAGTTTGAGTGATTGTTAAATTGTATGTTTTAGCAGTAGATATTGTGGAAAAAGGAGTGCGTATGTTCTCTACATTTTGATATGATTTTTCATTTGTTATAAATTCAACCATATCCTGTTTTGTAATGAAATAATCCCTATCATCTGATTCTATATTATAAAAAGTAATGATTGTATCGTCAGCGGTCGGCATGAACAAAATTTTATGATACGTATTACCGTTCCGTTTCTCTATACCTATATATTTTTTATTTTGCAGGGAGTCATCAAAAAGGTACGAAAATGAGTTTAAATAGACGTTACTAAGTATTGCTCTTTTTTCACTACCGGTTACTTCTGTCTTTTTTCCTGATATATCTTTTTGCCATGCGATATTACCGTCGTATCCCTGCACTATAGAGTAATTTGGAGTAGTAATAGAGAGAATATATTTGTTCGGAAATTTTAATTTGAAGTCAAACTCACCCAATGTTCCGTTCATGTCAAATGTACCAAATGTGTAAATTGACTGTAGTGATTCTATTTTTTTTACAGCTTTTTCCCCACCGACAGATTTTAAAAGTATTGTATGTATATCTTGAGAAAATATTGTTGGAGAAACGAATAAAAGAGCAGAAAGAACAATAATTATCTGAATTATCATTATTTTTTTAATAGACATCTTTCTTCTTAAGAAAATAAAAAAACCGGATACAGTAAAGTAACCGGTTTTATAAATTGTATTACCTAAAATTAATTTTCAATATATTTACTTAATATCGTATTCATTCTGGAAGTCATTTTTGAATTCGGAAGAACTTCCGTTGCCCCTGCTGTTTTTGCAGCTTTCATCTGATCTTTAAGAACATGCGGGGAATAACAAACAATTGGAATCGAACGGGTAGCCCCATAAGAACGCAATTTATTTATCAAAGAAGGGGCTTCAATTCCATTCAAATTAAGATCAATAATAATTAAATCAGGTTTAATTTCCTGAGCTTTTGTAAATATATCATCTGATCGGATTGCTTTAATCCCTTCAGCATCCATGCCGTCTAAGAGTGTCATAATCTTGGACGTAAAAATCATATTGTTGGCGGCGATAATTACTTTTTTATTCATAAGCCTTATCCCATCCCTAAGATTATACTATTTATGTAGTTACATTATGTAACCTGCCTACTTCAAGTCCTAATATACAACAATTTTGGACAAATAGAAAGAGGATGTTGGAAAATTCCAATAATATTTCCAAGCTATTGCGTTAAGCTTTTGGGGGACAAGATGTTACTGCTATATCTTTTCTGCTTGACTCTCCGGAATGTTCTCCGTATCATTGCTTATGCCGATAGGAAGTGCTAGATGTACACAAAAACAACTCAAAACAGTTCCGATATATTGGCTCTACTATTCAGGCTCTCAAATTAATCACTATCAAAGAAATTATACCTTTATACTTTTAGTCATGCTAAGCTTGTCGAAGTATGTTTCTGCTTCATTTGGAGTGACAAGTTTATGAAAATAACAGCTGTTATTCCGGCTCGACTAGATTCCAAAAGATTTCCGAATAAAGTTCTCTATTCGTTTCAAGGTAAACCGCTTATTGCTCATTTATATCAGGAACTTGCAAAATCAAAAGAAATTGACCGATTAGTAATCGCTACATCTGACAATGAAATAATATATGCCGCAAAACAGTTTGGAGCAGAAACTGTACGAACTTCCCAAAGACACAAAACAGGCTCAGATAGAGCTGCTGAAGTAGTCAAAAAAATAGGCGGGGATATTATTATTAATATCCAGTGGGATATTTTTGGATTAAAAGTACAGATGATTGATACTGTTATTAATAAATTTAATAAAGAAAAAAAAATAAGTTTTGCTACGTTAGCAAACAAGATAGAATCCGATACGGAACTAATAGATTCTAACAATGTGAAAGTCATTTTAGATAGAAATTCCGATGCTATCCTTTTTTCAAGAAACCCGATACCGTTCATACAAAATTCTACAAAGAAAAATTTAGTAAGTCAGTTTACATTTTACCATCATATAGGTATATACCTATATAGACAAGAAGGACTTTTGAAGTTTGCCGGTTGGAAGCGTTCAGCTCTTGAAAGAGCAGAATCGCTTGAACAGTTACGGATATTGGAAAATGCGGAGAAAATCAGAGTTTATAAAACGAGAATGAAACCGTTATCGATTGATACAATTAAAGAGATGAAAAAAATAGAGAAAAAATATAGATAGGTGTATAATGATTAAACGAACAAAATATATCTTTGTAACCGGTGGAGTTGTTTCATCGCTTGGCAAAGGAATCTCGGCATCATCAATTGGACTCCTGCTAAAAAGCAGAGGGTTGACGGTTGTTAATCTCAAGTGTGACCCATATATCAATGTTGACCCCGGTACAATGAACCCATTTCAACACGGCGAGGTTTATGTAACCGATGACGGGTCTGAAACAGATTTAGACTTAGGACATTACGAAAGATTTTTAAATGCCTCTCTTACTAAAGACCATAATTTGACAACCGGACAGGTTTATAATACTGTTATCACCAGGGAACGTCGTGGTGATTATCTCGGTGCGACCGTACAGGTTATTCCCCATATTACCGAGGAAATCAAAAATCGTATTAAGCGTTTTGAGAAAACAGAGAATCCACCCGATGTTACCATCGTTGAAATCGGCGGAACTGTAGGTGATATAGAATCATTACCGTTTTTAGAAGCGATTCGTCAGATAGGCCTTGAAGAAGGTTTTGAAAATGTCATGTACGTGCATGTGACCTTGGTTCCATATATTCGCACAGCAGGAGAATTAAAAACTAAACCAACCCAGCACTCCGTAGAAGAATTACGCGGTATCGGAATCCAACCGAATATGCTTTTATGCCGTTCTGCAAAAACTATTGATGATGATATGCGGAAGAAAATTTCTCTCTTCTGTTCGGTTCCAATGAAGGCAGTCATTACTGCTGAAGATGTTTCAACAATTTATGGTGTTCCACTTAATTTACATGCTCAGGGAGCTGATGAGATTGTCTGTAAGCATTTTGGATGGGACCTTCCTAAACCGGATATTGCTGAATGGGAAAAAATGGTCGAAACGATTATCAATCCGCAAAAACATATTAAAATCGGTATATGCGGTAAGTATGTTAATCTGAAAGATGCCTATAAGTCTATAATTGAATCGTTTGTGCACGCAGGTGTAACCTCAAAAGCTGAGGTCGATCTTATTTGGGTGAGTTCTGAAGATATTAAAAAACATGGGGCGAAGAAATTCCTACATGATTTAGATGGACTTTTAATCCCTGGTGGATTTGGTTAACGAGGTGTTGAAGGAAAAATTGAAGCTATTAAATTTGTACGAGAAAATAATATTCCATTTTTGGGTATCTGTCTGGGTATGCAATGTGCAGTTATTGAATATGCCCGAAATGTTTGCAATCTTAATGATGCACATTCGTATGAATTTTACCGCGACCTAAAACATCCTGTTATACATCTTATGGCTGACCAAGAAGGAGTAACTGATTTAGGTGGTACTATGAGACTTGGAGCATATCCATGTGTTATTGAAAAAGGAACTAAATCAGAGCTTGCTTATCAACAAACTAATGTTTCCGAACGTCATCGTCATCGGTACGAATTAAATAATTCATACAGAGAGATGTTGATTGAAAAAGGATTGGTCATGTCCGGTTTATCCCCTGATAAACGGTTAGTCGAAATAGTCGAGATTAAAGATCATCCTTGGTTTGTTGGAGTGCAGTACCATCCGGAACTGAAATCAAGACCGATTAAACCTCATCCTTTGTTTAGAGATTTTGTAAAAGCAGCTGTAGTGTATAAGGAAGGTAAATCAGATAGTTTACAAGCGAATGATAAAAATGAAGCGAATCTGTCAAAATCTGAATAGATTACTTTTATATATTACCGTTTTATATCTCAGCTTTTGTTTGAGCAGTTGTACAGGTAACGAAGGTAATTTAGGTGCTGATAATGAAGAGTTTATCGGAACATATACAGCAAGAGATCTGAGTGAGGTGATTGAGTTAGCTTCTGTTGACTCGGTTTCATTTACAGTAAGACGAGGTACAACATACTCACTCCGTTTTTTTGAAGGTGCCAATTCACAGGATGCTATTGATTTTTGTAATCATGACGGGACTATACTAGATTTTGGTACTGCCAAGGCGTCATTTGACCCGACTTCTATTTCATATCAAAATTGTGATACTGCAGCAATTCCACGTGGAACTTTTGTTGCAGATTTTATTAACCATGGCGATACGGTTTTTATTTCTAAACAATCGACCGATACTGCATCACCACCTGTGTATGATTCTATGTATATATTAAAATTATTAAAGAAACTTTAAACAAAATGCTCATTTAATCGTTTCTATAATAAAAAAACGGAGGTTTTTTTGTTAAAAATTTGTACTTTCTTTCTTGCTGTTTTATTCTTAACAGGATGTAGTAACACTCTAAATGAAGATCAGCAAGATATTATTATTACCTACAAAGGTATATATCTTTACAACTATCAAATTAATAATATAGGAACAAGAGTAACAGATTCACTCGCATTAACTTTAGTAAACGGTTCTTCTTATACTTTCAGATTTTTTGATATAACTCAAAGTGATGTCAATTTTTGCACACATACCGGGATATTAACAGGTTTTCAATCTAATAGAGTTGTATTTTCCCCAAAAGATATTACATATATGAATTGCGATACACTTAATCTTCCCGAAGGAGTTTTTGTCGGAGATTTTGTTACACGGGGAGATACTATTGTTATAGAGCAGTTAAACGGGGATACTTTAAAAAGAATTACTTTGTTAAAATAAAATCACATTAAATTACCCATCTTGTAGAGCGGAAAATAGAGAAAATAAATGAGTAACAATGAAGCAGCTATATAAATAGGCAGTAAATATTTTCTTGCTTTATGCTCTATCGAATTACCGATCAATATAAAAAGAGGGAATGCGACAACAATATGACGGTAATAGCAGTCAGTTGTACCTGCTGACGGTGTGAAAAGCAGAATTCCAAACATGAATAATTGTAGTCGTATATCTAGTTGCTTTCGATAAAACAATACAAATACTATGATAATAAAAATAAGCGTTATCGGGATAACATGTGAAATAGGCAAGGTAGTGAGAGTTTCATACATAGTCCAAAAGGGGAATGTCGCTTTATGGGCATAGTACGATTGTGATTGAAATGTTTTGTAGAGGAAAAAATCATCAAATGCGATATAGTTATACAAACAATAAAGAGTCAATCCGAGACCGACTGAAATAACTGAAGTACTCAACAGTAATTTTTCTTTCAAAGCAGCTGTTTTTCTATCTTGCCAGAGCGTATATAACAGAGGCAGGACTATGACAATACCTGATGGATATGTAACAGCAAGTATGGCTGTTAAGGGTATGAGATAGAGATATTGTCTTTGGAATAAAAATGTGAAAATCAGCATTGTAATCAATAAATACATAGAATACGGGAAAACAGTCAGAAAATAAAATGATGACGGGAAAATAAGTAATGCTATTACAGCCCATAGAGCAGTTTTCTCAGAGTATAATTTTTTTGTAAAACGGTACAACAACAATAATGCCAGCCAGAAAGAAAGCCAACTGAGTCCTATCATTAAAATATTAATTGGAATAGGTAAAAATGATAATGTGGAACCTACGAGCGGATAAAAGGGGAACCAGCCAATATTACCGCATATATTTTCAGGAGAATACTGGCATGTAAACTTTTCGTAACCGTCACGAGCTATCGAAAGATAATGCTGACCGTCCCATTGAGTAAGCATTCGCTGCATAGAATAATATTTGTAATCTCCCTGTTGGAAAGAAAAAAAATACAGTAGTGCGAAAAAGAGAAATAAGAGCGAGGGCAGATAAAAACTTTTACTTTTTATATACGAAATATTCATTAAGTTATGATAACCTTTTAAATTGTTGAAAAAGTAATGTAAAAGAAAGATGCATAATAAGAAAATAAAATTTTTACCGCTTCTGTTTTTTCTTTTAGCGGTATATTACACTTTACCGTTTTTGCTCAAGTTAGATTTTCTTGGTGGGCGTGATTGGGACCTTTTTACTACAATCGCTGCTGTACCGGTCGGTTCCCTGCTTGAATATGGACAATTTCCGTTTTGGAATCCATATCTTGGAGGTGGCAATATTCTGTTTCATCATCCCGAAGTTTTAGTCCTTTCTCCGTTTATGCTGTTATATCTTATATTTGGAGCAGTAGTAGGGCTTAAATTACAGGTTCTCATTTGTTATTTTCTCGGTTTTTGGGGCAGTTATAAATTATTTCAAGAATTAGGTATTTCAGCATTCGGTTCGGTTCTTTCTGTTATAATCTATTATGGTTCGGTCTATTTTGCTCTGCATTTTGCTGAGGGACATATGCCATTTACTCATTTTTGTTTTCTTCCGTGGTTTATCTATTTTTTGCTACGGTCGACACAAAACAGAAAGAATATATTATACGCAGCATTTAGTTTGATGCTGATGATTTTAGGTAACGGAGCTGCTGTACCGTTTTTGTATACGGTAACATTTGCAGGATTGTATTTTCTTTTTGATGCGGTAGAAAAAAAACAGTTTAATCGGCTTATCAATTTTTGCATCGCCACGATATTGGGTGTTTTCTTTTCGGCAGTTAAGTTTCTTCCTATGGTTATATATCTCTGGCAGAATAAATGGAAAGGGAACCCCGGTGAATCTGTTCCATTCTCAGGTTTAAGTTCTGTTTTCTTTGGGTGGAATCAATCTATTTATGCAAACAATTTTACAAATCAATTTTGGAACTGGCATGAATACGGTGCCTATCTTTCTCCTTTGGCGATAGGGTTAATTCTGTTTTTATTATGGAAACATCTGAAGATACATATTATTTGGGTACTGTTGCTATTAGTTTTTCTGTCTTTAGGGATGGGTGACTATGGAACACTATCCCCATGGACAATTCTTACTCATTTTCCTGGTTATTCGTCTATACGATGTTCAGGTCGTTTTTTTCAATTTGTGTTGTTGGCTTCGGCAGTATTAACAGGGTTTGGTTTTGATATGTTGCGGGAAAAGCTAGTTTCAAAAAATCTGTTTCTTAAAAATTGTTCGTATCTGTTAGCTTTGTTAATAATATCTACCAACCTTGTTTTGGTTTTTCCGATTATGTCTGAGGGCTTTAAAGAAAAAGTTCCTGATATTCAACGGTCTCCGATTTTTAGACAAGTAGTAGATGAAAAACCGCAAGCATATAAAAATTATCTTGCCAACAAAGGTTCGCTTGTAACGCCTTGGTTGTCAGCGTATCATCCGAGTCGCGGGCTTGTAGATGCTCAAAACAATGTGGCTCCCGAATATATTCTAAATGGACAGGCAACTATAGAAAAACGACTATATGCTCAGAATGAAATCAGTTATAAGCTACGAGCGAAAACATCCGGTGAAATTTTGTTTGGAATGGGATATGATATCGGTTGGAGTAGTAATTCAGAGAATCAACCTTATAGTACAAATGATTTGCTGACAATGACTTTTCCAAAAGGAGATTCTGAGATATTGTTGACATATCAAACTCCATATTTTTATACCGGTCTGCTTATTTCTCTTCTATCTCTTTGTGGGGCATTGTTTTTGTTCCGAAAATATAGTTAAAAGTACTGCTAAATTCTAGGTAATTGAGATTGACATTGAACTTCCATTTCGCTATCCTTGATTTTCATGATAAAGAATAGGAAATTGATGAGACATATAGCAAAAATTTATTTATTTTTACTGCTTTCTGTAGGTCTGCTTGTGCAGGCAGAAGAAAATATCCATCCGTTTGACAGTCCGGTGAATCCGGAAAGTTATCTTATTCGCCCCGGTGATAAACTAATGATTACATTTATCAATTCACAGGTAAAATCGCTTACTCTTGAGATAGATCCTGAAGGGAAGATTGTTCACGAAACAATTGGGTTGATAAATTTACAAAACAGAACATTAGCATTTGCCAAAACAAAACTGGTAGAGATTTTAAAAAAACTATACAATGTGAAGAGTATAGAAATATCGATTACTGCTCCCAGACAAGTTTCTATTGCCGTTTACGGTGCGGTACTAAATCCGGGTGTTTATCGTGGGATGACATCAGATAGAGTTTCTGATATAATCAAGAAAGCCGGTGGTATTTCTCAAAACGGCTCTTCAAGGAATATAATTTTTAAGAGCGGTCAGAGAGAGATAGTTGTCGATTTGGATAAAGCAAAATATCAGGGGGATATCTCTTTAAACCCTCACCTGTATGCAGGAGAAGTTATAGAAGTTCCGGGTAAATCTTCACAAACTGTGCAGGTTATCGGCGATGTTAGGTTATCTCGTGAGATTGAATTAAAAGAGGGTGATAATATCTCTACATTAATTCAATTGGCTGGGAATTATAAAAATTCAGCTGAATATTCTGATGTACATATACTCAGGGGAAATAAAACGATTAAAAACGGTACTATTCAGGCAGGTGATATTATCGTAGTAAAGAAAAAAACATCTCATAAGAATATTTCCATAAAACTTTTTGGTGCTGTTCAAAACCAAGGTCTGTATGCTTATACGAAGGGTGTTACATTGGATGACTTGCTTTCACAGGCCGGCGGATATAGCGAAAAAGCAAACAAGGAAATGACAACAGTATTTCGCCAACCGTTGGTAGATAGTCATGGGGAAGTATCTGAAATAAGGTTTCCTATCTCGATCCCTTTGCAAACAACAGAAGAATCGGTATTGATTCTGGAAATTAATGATTCGATTTTTGTACCGTGGAAAGTAGGTTTTGTGAAAATATCGGGTGCTGTTTTAAATCCGGGTTACTTCCCATATCAAAACAACAAAGATCTTTTGTATTATATAAAATCAGCGGGTGGGTTTCTTCCGACTTCTAATAAAGACGAAATCCAGATATTTAATCCTATCTCAGAAACGACAATTTCTGTGACATCAGGTGTATTAGTACCCGATGGTGCTGAAATTATTGTGCAGGTAAAAGAGGAATTAAAATGAATCAAGAGCAGTCATCTAACCTCTGGCTCTTTTTAGAAGTCCTGGCAAAAAGAAGAAATTTAATTATCGGCATAGTAACTCTTGCGGTTTTAATCTCTGTAGGAGCGGCATTGTTGTTACCGGTATGGTATAAAGCAGAAGCCCTTCTATTGCCGCCAAAAGATTTATCATCTGCCTTTGTCAGTTCCTCGCGACTATCAGAAGTTGTTTCGATTACAGGCGGGCTTAATATGCCTGTTCTTGCAACGCCAAATGATATCTATGCCCGAATGCTTAAAAGTCGTTCTGTTACAAAAAAAATTATAACACAATATGATTTACAAAACCGTTATCAAACCCGTAACTTTGATGAGACATACGAAACTTTTATGTATTACACGACAATACGAGTAACGGAAGAGGGACTTTTGTCTGTCGCGGTCGAATATAAAGATCCTAAAACTGCTGCTGATTTGACTAACTCATTAATCGATGCTTTAGATGCTGTGAACAAAGGAATAATTTCTGCTCGAATAAATCAAACAAAAGAGTTTGTGGAAAGTAGGTTTGAACAGGTTCTGACAGAATTAGATTCTGCACGTTTTGCCTTACAATCTTTTCAAATGAAATACAAGACTGTTGATTTTGATGAACAGACCAGACTTGCAATTGAACAGGCAGCCCAGTTAAAAATTAAATTAGCTGAACTTGAGTTGAATCTCTAAATGAGTGAAATTTCTTTGGGTAAAAATAATGCCGAGCTTGTAAACTTAAAACAACAACAAAAAATTATAAAAAATCAACTTAACCAACTTGAGACAACAAACCGAGACAGTTCATTTTTCTCACTACCGGTTGCATCTATTCCACTATTAAAAGGCAACTACGAACAACTGTATACCAGAGTCAAAGTCTCCGAGGCACTTTATCAGGTTTTACTGGAACAACGTGAGCAGTCAAAAATGAAAGAATATGAAAAAATGCCTACACTTTCTGTCTTAGACCGAGCAGATATCCCGGAAATTAAAAGCCGTCCGAAAAGAACATTTATTGTTCTCGGTTCTACTGCAGGTGCATTGTTCTTTGCTATATTTCTTGCGTTGGTTTTAGAGTATTTTAAGAAATTAGAAGAGAAATCTTTTGATGATTATCAGAGAGCGATTCATTTTCTCTCGGCATATTTTGGTTGGCTGCCCGGTGTAAAGAAAAAGAAATGAACCGACAGTACAAGCGTAAGTATAATAAGAAATAATAAAGGATATAAATATGGCATCATCTTACATTGCAGATTCTGCTCTCATAAACAGCGATACTTCGCTTGGTGAGTTCTGTGTTATTGGTGAAGATGTTACAATTGGTAAAGGCTGTCAAATCGGGCATCATGTAGTTATCCATGAAAATACTACTATCGGTGACAATGTTCGTATTGATGATAATTCTGTAATCGGTAAAAGACCTATGAAAGCTGCCAACTCTGCCGTAACAAAAGATACCGATTTGCCTGCCTGTATTATAGCTTCTGATTGTATAATCGGCACATCTGTTATTATATACCGTGGTTGTAGAATTGCCGAAAAAGTTCTTGTAGCAGATTTATCTACTGTTCGTGAAAATGTTACTATCGGCATGAAGACGATTGTCGGACGGGGAGTAGCTATTGAAAATTTTTGTACAATCGGAAAATTTGTTAAACTTGAAACAAACGTCTATATAACAGCATACTCAAATGTTGCTGATAGAGTATTTGTAGCTCCTTGTGTGGCAACCTCCAATGATAATTTTGTCGGTAGAACCAAAGAACGGTTTGACAATTTCAAGGGTGTTATAATTCAAAAAGGAGCACGTATAGGTGTCAACGCGACTATACTTCCCGGTAAAACTATCGAAGAAGATTCTCTTGTTGCCGCAGGTGCTTTGGTTACAAAAGATGTTCCCTCTAAAAAAATTGTTGCCGGAATGCCGGCAAAAGAAATTCGTGATGTTCCCGAAGAACAACTTTTGGAAAATCAGGGTTGGAATGATGCATAAAGGATTAATATAATATGTCAGTACCTCTTTTAGATCTTTCCCGTCAATATGCATATCTCAAAGATGATATGAATAAGGCGGTTTTAAATGTTTTAGACCACGGTTGGTTTATCTTAGGACCGGAAGTAACCGAACTTGAAAAACAGATAGCCAAACTTTCAGGAACTACACATGCTCGGGGAGTAGCCTCAGGTACTGATGCTCTCTTATTAGCTTTATTTGCCGCAGGAGTCAGAGCCGGTGATGAAGTAATCACGACTGATTTTTCATTCTTTGCTACTGCCGGAACCATCTCACGTTTAGGTGCTACACCTGTGTTTGTAGATATTGAAAAAGATTCCTATAATATAGACCCTAATCTTATTGAAGATGCTATTACCGACAAAACAAAAGCAATAATTCCTGTTCATCTGTTTGGTCAGGTTGCTGATATGGATCCGATTCTTGAAATAGCAAAAAAACATAACTTAAAAGTTATTGAAGATGCCGCACAGGCAATCGGAGCAAAATATAAAGGAAAACCTGCCGGGTCGATGGGTGACTTTGGTTGTTTCTCTTTTTACCCTTCAAAAAATCTTGGAGCCGGCGGTGACGGTGGTATTATCACAACTAACACCGAAGAGAACTTTGATTTGTTGACCATACTTCGTAACCATGGAGCCAAGCCGAAATACTATCATAAAATAATTGGTTTTAATTCACGACTGGCATCAATTCAGGCAGCAATTCTGTTAGTGAAAATGCCGTATCTGCAAAAATGGTCAGAAAAACGAATTGAACATGCCAAAATTTATGATAATGCATTTGCTGATATTGATAGTATCATCACGCCTAAAGTAATGGACTATTCAGATTTTCATATTTACAATCAGTATACAATAGCTGTTTCAAATAGAGCTGAAGTAATGACAAAACTTCAAGAAGCTAAAATAGGTTCTGATATTTATTATCCCGTACCGTTTCATAAGCAAGAATGTTTTGCAGATTTAGGATATGCTCCTGAAGATTTACCTGTGACAAATAATGCTGCCGAGACAGTTCTTTCTATTCCTATTTATCCTGAGATGTCACCCGATGAACAACAGATTGTGATTGAAACGATTACCAAAGCTGTATCATAAAATATTTTGTTTGTTATACAAGGAGCCTTAAAATATAAGGCTCCTTTTTTTCTAGTTAACTTAAAAGTGAATTTGATATAGATGCCGAAGCGTATATCCAAAACAATATTTTCTGTTGCTGCTATAATTCTCATTTCTCGTTTGCTTGGTTTTGTGCGGGAGATGGTTATTGCCGATGTTTTTGGCACATCTGCTGATTATGATATTTATTTGATTGCAGTTATGCTTCCCGCATTAGCTTACGGGGTCATAAATTTTGCCTCAATTTATTTTTTTGTACCTTTTTTAACACAACATCAAAACTCTGAGAATAAAACAGATTGGCAGGCAATCTACCCGCCCTTAAATCTTATACTTTTGGTATCCTCTGTAATAATTCTAATTATAATTGTCGGCTCTCCATATATCATGAAAATTTGGGGTTCTCAGTTATCTGACGAAAAGTTTGCTCAAGTCGTTTTATACAGTCGGTTGTCATCTGTTATGATATTTCTCGGTACAACCGAAGCGTTTATGAGAGCATTTCTAAATGTAAAAAAGATTTTCACTTTTCCTGCGGGCGGATTTATTGTCTATAATATATTTTGTATCGGCTCAATATACTTTTTGTACCAATCATATTCGGTCGGAGCAATTATTATCGGCTTGATAGCAGGTCTGTTTTTTCAAAATCTTTTTTTATTCTTAAAAATTATAAAATTTAAACCGCTTCAATCTTTTACGCCCCGACTGTTTACCGACCATTCACAGGCTCTTTTAAAAACAGCCGGTATAGTTGTTGTAATAGAGTTGATAAACCGTTCCTATTTTCTTTTGGACAGATTTATCGCACCGTCATTCGGTGAGGGAATAGTCTCGGCTTTAAACTATTCGCAGATTATTGTGCAACTACCTGATTCAATAATAGGATTTGCTATCGGTGCCGTTGTATTTCCTCTTTTTTCAGAATCAACAGGCAAAGACCAACTTGAGCGTTTCCAAGCAATATATAAATTAGCAGTTTCTCATGCTGTTTTTATAGCTGTTCCGATTGCGGTATTCTTTTATCTCCATGCCGAAGAAATTGTCTATTTGCTGTTTCACCGAGGTGTTTTTGATGCCCACTCTGTTGAACTGACCGCGACAACTTTAAAACCGTATGTTATTTCAATCGTATCATTATTTATAATTTCAACCTCTATGCGGGCGTGCTATTCTGGTGGATGGGGTAAAATTGTACTTTTGTTTGTCTCTATTTCATTCGGATTAAAGTTTTTTTTAAACACAATTTTCTCAAACGCTTTCGGTTATGCGGGGATATCACTTGCTACAGCTGCGGCAAATCTTTTCTTTGCGTGTGCTATGATTATTTTCATAATACGTAAAACAGAGATGGTTGCCAAAAACAATTTGTCCTTACTTTGCTGTCCGTTTTAACTGCCGGTATCTTGTCAGGGTATATCGTTTTTCAACTTAAGTCATACTGTTTTACATTTACTGCGGAAAATAGCAGTATAAGTATTTTATTATCGCTTGGTGGTTCACTTTTCGTTTTAGTTGTTGTTTATATTGTGAGTTTATATATTTTAAGACAGAAAGAATTATTGAGGCAACTTTTAAAACATTTGAAGAAAAATGAATAATAAAAAAATTCCTCTTTATGATATATCGTTATCAAAACAAGCAAAAACTAATGTCTCCGAAGTGCTTGATTCGGGATGGCTTTCACCCGGGAAAATGACCTCACAATTTGAAGATAAAGTATTAGAATTGACATCTTCCCCCTATGGAGTTTCTGTAAGTTCCGCAACAGACGGGCTTCAGTCGGTTTTGATTGCCTTGGGAGTAGGGTATGGGGATGAAGTTATAACATCACCGTTTACATTTGTTGCGACAATAGAACCAATCATAGCAGTCGGTGCCACCCCTGTTTTTGCCGACATCAATTTGAACAGTTTAAATATTGATCATCAGGATATTTTTAGAAAACTACGCTTAGAGACAAAAGCAATTATCACAGTTGATATTGCAGGGTATCCATGCAACTACGATGCTATCAATAAAATTTGTGAAGAATATAAACTGCCGCTTATAGCTGACTCTGCTCATGCAATAGGATCGGCTTATCAGGGTAAAGCGATTGTACATCATGTTGATGCTTCCGTGATTTCGTTTCATGCAACAAAAAATCTTATCTGCGGTGAGGGTGGTATAGTGTTGACTCAGCATCAGATGATTGCCGATGCGGTCAGAATTCTTTCACGTCATGGAATGACCTCAACTGCATCGGAGCGGAAAGAGAAAAACAGCTGGGAATATGACATCGCCTCTCCGGGCTTAAAGGCAAATATGTCTGAACTGCACGCTGCTGTCGGGTTAGGGCAGATGACAGTTTTTGATAAAGAACAACATAAGAGAAAAAACATAGCAGAAAGATATTTGAAAAATCTTTCTACTTTGTCTGATTTTATCAGACTGCCCAAAACTGATGACAGTTCCGAGCATGGGTGGCATCTGTTTATTCTGAAACTTAATCTAAGTACCCTTACAATAGACCGCGATGAATTTATTAGAGAAATGGGAAAGCAGAAAATTGAGTGCGGTGTTCATTATAAACCGATATTTGAATTTTCCTATTATCAAAAAGCCTTTGAAATAATTCCTGAAGAGTATCCTCAAACTGTTGCTGCCTGGAAAAGTGTAGTTACGTTGCCGTTGTACCCATCTTTGACATTACAGGATGTTGATTTAGTATGTAACTCAATAAAAACAATTCTCAAAAAGTATAAGAAATAAAATGCCGGCAAATTTACCTCCTCAATACTACGAATTAGAAAGAGCTTTCAAAGAAGAATCAGACCCGCGTGAAAAACTTCGCATGGCCGAAGAACTGCTTCGCATGATGCCGAAACATAAAGGAACTACCAAGCTACAAGCGGAGATGAAAACTAAAATCTCCAAACTAAAAAAACTTATTGACAGTGGCGGTGAGAAAGTCCACGGTGCCAAAAAAGCACCAACACTTGACCATATTGAAAAAGAGGGTGCCGCACAAATAATACTTATCGGACCGCCGAACTCAGGGAAATCATCATTGGTCGATGCTCTCACACATGCCAAACCGTTAGTCGCTGATTATCCTTACTCTACCAGAGAACCATTGACCGGAATGACAACCTATGATACAGTACAACTTCAATTGATTGACACACCACCTATTTCATCTGAACTGTTTGAAACATACATGAATTCACTAATTCGGAATGCAGATATTGTTCTACTTGTAGCAGACCTTGCATCTGATACTATGAAAGTAGATATCGAGTTTATTCTAAATGCATTGGAAGAAAAAAGAATAGAGCTCAAAAAAGATAAAGCTCAGCAACCGGACGACCCAAGATTTTCATATAAAAATACTGTGATTTGTGCTCATAAAGAATACGAAGATGAAGACGGCAGTAAACAATCACAGCTTGCCGAAATGTTTCCGAATTACAAGATTGCGGTGACATCAATTTTAAATGAAGATTCTCTTGTACAGTTGCAGAAACTTCTTTTTGAGGCAACCGGCAAAATACGGATATATACAAAACCGATAGGACATGAGCCTGATTATCATGACCCGATTATTATACCGATAGGCGGTACAGTTGCCGATGCTGCTTTTGCTTTGCATAGAGATATTGCCGAGAAATTGAAATTTGCTAAAATTTGGGGCGATGGGAAATTTGACGGACAGAAAGCACAAGCCGATTTTGTCCTTTCTGACAAGGATGTTATAGAATTTCATATTTAAGAACCAATTTTTGTATAGCTTGTATAATGACCGTATCTTTAACTTGACATTAGTTGAATGAAAAGACAGATTTAAAATATGGAAAGAAAATTACATTATAATTTCGTAGATGTCTTTAAAGCTCCTGTTGAAGCACTTTCAGCAAAGAAAATACTGGTGATGACAATTTTTTTACTCTTGTCATTAGTTTTGTATAATATATTTACATACCTCGCTTTTTTTATAAACGGTGAAAAAATTAAAACTATTTTTTCTGTCTATACATTTTTCCCGTTTTATAAAATAACCTTTGGTAATATGTTTGCCCAGACTGTGTTTATAATCGGTTCTTTGGCTTCTGTACTGATGCTTATGTTAGGTTTCTATTCTGTTTCGATTTTAGAGATAGAAGCAATCAGAGGTAACCGTTTTATGAAACCGCAGCATGCAATACAAAAAGCTTTTAGTCGGTTTAAACAAATCTTTTTAGCTGAACTCGGTATTGTATGCTTTATCGGCTTCATTATTTTACTATTTATGGTTTTAGGGTTAGCGGCAAGAATTCCATTTATAGGGGAGTGGATATATGCGTTGTTGTTTGTCATTCCAAATTTTTTAATAGCAATTTTAACTCTTTTTGTCATTTTGGTTTTTCTGATTTCTATAATTTTGCTTCCGACAGTAACAGCTGCTGAAAAAAAAGGCGAGGCGTTCCAATCAATTTTGGAAACTTTTGCGACTATTATCAGACAGCCGTTCAGATGGGGAGGATACACGCTGCTTGCTTTTGTCACTGCCAAGCTTTCATCATTTGTCTATGCCTATGTCTGTTTCCGCTCGGTTCAGTTTATAGCCTGGACAACATCAATAAGCGGAGGTGAACAATTAAAGACAATGGTGAAAAAATCATTATCGCTGTTGCCATTAAAATCAGATGTTGTCTTGTTTTCGTTTCAGGCATTTCCAGGGATTGATTTTGGGTTTTCCCTTTCAAAATATGCAAAATACAGTTCAAATTCTCTTTCTGAATACCTTATGGCATTTATGATATTTATAATCTTTGCCTCTATCATCGGATATTTCCTTACGATTATCGCTGTCGGTCAGGCAAGAGGTTATGCTGTTATTCGCTATATTAAAGACGGTTACAAAATCGAAGATGAAGAACCGCAAGAAGGTTGATTATACTTCAGTTTTTTGTATCTTCTATTTTTAAAATCGGCTTTCAAGTTCCCTTCGACAAGCTCAGGGTGACTTGTAAGGAGTATCATTTAATATGTCATGCTGAGCTTGTCGAAGTATGCTCATGTAAATTAATTTTGTAAATAACTAAAAATGAAAATAATCCGTTCTATCAAAAAAATACAATCACTCACAAAACAGCTTGCCTCAGAAGGTACTTCTATCGGGCTGGTTCCGACTATGGGGTTTTTGCATGAGGGGCATCTTTCGATAATTAAACGTGCTTTACAAAAAAGCGATATTGTTATTACCACAATTTTTGTCAACCCGACACAATTTGCTCAAGGGGAAGATTTAACTACATATCCTCGTGATGAAAAGGGGGATATACAAAAAATCAAAGATGCGGGCGGGCAGATTGTTTTTATTCCGAAAGCATCGGATATCTATCCAAACGGTTATGAGACCTACATTGAAGTCGAATCATTGACAAAAATACTTGAGGGGAAATCCCGTCCGTCTCATTTTAAAGGTGTGACAACGATTGTCGCAAAACTATTTAATATGACCCGCCCCGATGTTGTTCTGTTTGGTCTTAAAGACTTTCAACAGGCGACGGTTCTCAAAAAAATGACAACAGATCTGAATTATCCGATAAAATTTATCATTGCTCCTACTGTCAGAGAAAAAGACGGGCTGGCGATGTCATCGCGAAATAAATATTTTTCTAAATCAGAACGCCCCGATGCTTTGGCTCTTATTTATGCCTTGAAAGCTGCCAAAGAAATGGTCAAGGCAAATATAACAGATTGCCAACGTATTCAAAAAGAGATGCAAGCTGTTATCAAGACAACTTGTAAAAAGGCTCGGATTGAATATATAGCATTCAACGATTTTAATTCTTTAAAACCTACTGACAAAGTTGTTAAAAACACAATCTGTTCTTTGGCGGTTAAACTGTATAATGTCCGTCTTATTGATAATATGAAATTGATGTAACATAGTAGTTTAGTACTCCACGTAATTCTCGACAAATAATTGTAGAACCGAACTAAACATTAATGAAAAGAGAAGTCGGGTTCTGTAGCCACCTATCGGTACCTTTTTGAACGCCGACCTACTTTAAGCTGTGTCGCAATAGAGAATGTCGGTTCACAAACCCGCTTTGCGGCTTCAGGAACCGACATAACTTGGCGAAAAACTGAATTGTGACACTGCCTCTTGATTTGGGACCCAGAGAAGAAACATATGTTGACCTTTTAATCTAAAAAACTCATAATTTGTTTAACTTTATTCTGCACTGGATTCCGTGCCAAGCACGGAGAGGAGTAGTGCTGTTCGTAAATATTCAAAAACTTTATTACTATCTTTCAAAATGGAAACGTCCAATATAAATATATTGCAACTATTTGGGGAATAGGCGGTTAAATGATTGAAAATAAAAATGATAAAAGCTGATGTTTCAACTTGCCATTTTGATACTTTATGCTATATTTTGCGGCTGAAGAAAGAAAATATGAGATAAAATATGTTAATATCTGTCTGTAAATCAAAAATTCATCGTGCTACTATTACCGATGCCGATCTCAATTATATAGGGTCAGTTTCTATTGATAAAAATCTGATGGAATCTGCTGATTTAGTCGAATATGAAAAAGTTGCAATTGTAAATATCAACAACGGTGAGCGTTTGGAAACATATGTTATTGAAGCTCCTGCTGGAAGCGGAACTATTGCTCTTAACGGTGCTGCCGCCCGTAAAGGATGTAAAGGCGATTTGATAATTATTATCTCTTACGGTTATTTTCACAAAGATGAACTTGAAGGTTTTAAGCCGTCGTTTGTGCATGTTGATGCCGATAATAAAGAAATATCACTATAAAATTATATAGTCAGGGGAAAGTCATCGTATGAAAAAAGCCGCAGTAATCTTGGCTGCCGGAAAAGGCACCCGTATGAAATCGGAACTTCCGAAAGTGCTTCATGAAATTAAAGGTAAGCCGATGATTCAGTTTGTTGTTGAAACACTTCAAAAACTCAACTTTGATAAAATTATAGTTGTTATTGGATTTGAAGGGGAAATGGTGAAAACAGCCTTGGAATCATACCCGGTTGAATTTGTCTGGCAGAATGAACAAAACGGAACAGGCCATGCGGTTATGATGGCCAAAGATGCATTGTCAGGTTTCGACGGTAATACGCTTATTGCATTAGGTGATGTACCTTTTTTAAGTTCAGGCACAATTCAGCGACTTATTGATGTTTTAGAACAGACCGATGCCAAGGCAAGCTGTCTTTCTGCTATTGTTGCCGAACCGAAAGGGTACGGCAGGATTATCAGAGAAGAAGATACAGTTAAACTACAAGAGATAGTAGAAGCGAAAGATGCCACCGATGAACAGCTTTTGGTAGACGAAATAAACACAGGGACATTTTGTTTTAATAATCAAATACTGTTTGAATCTCTTGAAAAGATTGGAAATAATAATTCTCAGGGTGAGTATTATCTGACTGATTGCGTTAAGGTGTTGTATGACAACGGCATGCCTGTCTCTGTTGTGGTTGCGGATGACCCTGATGAGGGTGAAGGTATAAACTCGGTTGAACAACTGGCTGTTTTAAGCGAAAAATTTAAAGATCGTATCTGATTTTTTATTAATCTATTTGCCTGTATTAAACGTTATAAGTATAACAGAGTCAATAATTAGCCGATAAAAGTAATAGAGGTTTTTTATTGACCTGATAGGAAAAAACGACTACATTTAAGTAGGTCAAGACAATTGTATATTTTGATTGTTGAAAGGTTGGAAACGATGAAAAAGCTATTCATATTATTTTTACTTCTCTGTGCTGTTTCTGTGCAGGCACAGCTCGTTGAAAATGCAAGGATTGAAAGAATACAAAGTTCTCCGTCCCATGATTTAAAACCAGCAGCTACACCGTTTTCACTTTTAGATTTTTCCAGAATTAAATGGTCATCAAGCTATTCAGTCGGATTTTTCTCAGGTAGTAATAGTTCAAGTTCTGTCGGTATGTTGAATACTTCGGTTTATTATGAATTTTCTCCTAAGCTGTCACTTGCTATGAATATCGGTATAGCTCATAATCCCGGAGCAATTTGGGGTGATGCCAATAACGCGGCAACAGTTCTTCCGAGCTTTCTATTGAATTACCAACCGTCTAAGAATTTTTCTATCTCAGTCGGAATGCAGACTTATCAAGGTCGATACGGTTATGGGTCTAATAATAGTTTTGGTTTTAATAACGGTTTTGGTTACGGAAGCGGTTACGGTTATGGCAACCCGCATTATTCTCCCGGTTATTCCCACAATTCAGTATTTAGTGATTGGTAAGAAAGGATATACATTCAGAAAAATAAAGTTAACTCCCTCCCGCATTAATTCACTTTGAAAACATCCTTACAAAAAAATATAAAACGGTGTCTAAAGATAAACATATAAAAAAGTCTAAATATAGACAGTTATTTGAATTCGGATTAATTGCTGTTTCTGTCGTCGTCTTGGTTTTTCTTATAACCTATTCGATTCAAATTAACAAAGGTATAGCAAAAGAAGTTGTTAGTCCCGAATATTCTCTTCGTGTAGAAATTCTAAATGCCGGTGCTGAAAATGGATTGGAAGAATCGTTACGTGAATATCTAAACGGGTTGGAAAAAACTGATTTACAGCTGGATATAGTGAAAACATCACGTTTCACTCAACAGCCCTCTAAGGAGACTTTTGTTATCAGTCGGACAAAAGATGATGCAGGAGTTAAAGTCTTAGCTGAATTATTAGAAATAGATTTAGAAAAAATACAATATAGTGAGTTAAAGCATAATAAGAATCATCTCAATGCGACTATTATCATTGGAAAAGATTCTATTATAGAAGCACTACTTAAAAAAACAAAGGAGTTAGAATAAAACAATTGTGGCAAACAGAGCCTTAGAAACAGCACGAAAAGCAGGGCAGGTTGCTCTAGCGAAACGCGGATTTGATGTAAAAATACTGAAAATGGATAATATCTCTTCGATATGTGATTATTTTGTCATTGTGTCGGGTGATGCTGATGTACATGTGAAAGCAATCTCCAACGCAGTATGTGATGAATTACTGGATGACGGTTTAAAGCCGTTTCATAAAGAAGGATTAGATACCGGAAACTGGGTTCTTCTTGATTATGTTGATGTTGTGGTACATATATTCAGAGAACCGGTTCGAACATTTTATGCATTGGAAAAATTATGGGGAGATGCCCCGATAGAAGAGTTAAAAGACGAATAAATTATTAAAAGAATATGAAGGATCTAAAATGGCAGCTGAACTAGCTGATTTAAAATCAAAAACAATTGCTGATTTGTTGAAGATAGCCTAGGGTATGGATATTCCCGGAGTATCCGGACTACGAAAATCAGAATTGATTTACAAAATCATGGAACAATCTTCAGCAGGAGAATCTGTTATTCTTGCTTAAGGAGTATTAGAAATTTTAGAAGAAGGCTACGGTTTTCTTCGTTCACCGGGATATAATTATCTTCCCGGACAAGATGATATTTATGTATCACCGTCACAAATCAAAAGATTTGATTTAAAAACCGGTGACATTATTTCCGGTCAGGTGCGACCTCCAAAAGATAATGAGCGGTATTTTGCTTTACTGAAAATTGAAGCAGTTACTTATGACCATCCGAATGCATCTAAACATAAAACATTGTTTGACAATCTGACCCCGCTATATCCGGATGAAATGTTTACTTTGGAAACTAATTCTGAGGAATTGACTACTCGTATAATTGACTTGATGAGTCCTATCGGTAAAGGTCAAAGAGCTTTGATTACATCACCTCCTAAAGCAGGTAAAACAATTATTCTACAGAAGATAGCTCAAGCTATTACAACGAACCATCCCGAAGTTATACTTATTGTTCTGCTAATAGATGAACGTCCTGAAGAAGTTACCGATATGAAACGTTCGGTAAACGGGGAAGTGGTTTAATCTACATTTGATGAACCAGCCGAAAGACATGTACAAGTGTCGAATATGGTATTAGAAAAATCAAAAAGATTAACAGAACGTGGAAAAGATGTTGTTATTCTTCTTGATTCTATAACCCGTTTAGCCAGGGCTCATAACTCGGTAGTGCCGCATTCGGGTAAAATTCTATCCGGTGGTGTTGATTCAAATGCATTACACAAACCAAAAAGATTTTTTGGTGCTGCCCGTAATATTGAAGAGGGTGGTTCATTGACAATTATTGCGACTGCTTTGATTGAAACCGGTTCAAGAATGGATGAGGTTATTTTTGAAGAGTTTAAAGGAACCGGTAATATGGAGCTGGTCTTAGACCGTAGGTTGGCAGATAGACGTGTTTATCCTGCTATCGATATCAACCGTTCTTCGACTCGTAAAGAGGAGTTGCTCTTAGAAGAAGAAACTCTCAGTAAAATATGGATTTTACGGAAATTCTTAGCTGAAATGAATCCAATTGAAGCAATGGAATTCTTGCAAGACCGAGTCAGGAAGACAAAAAATAATAAGCGATTCTTGGCATCAATGAAGGACTAGATTTTTGAGAACTTATAAAAAAACCCGCTTTTAGCGGGTTTTTTTATTGGAGAGAGGTCTGCTATTTGAAAAACTCCCTTACGAATAAGGTAAAGGATTTTAAAGTCACTTTCTCGTATTTAGTTTCGCTACCCAAAAAGGGTCACGGCGAGTACGCAACAAGAAAGAGGCGACCTTCATTAAATAGGTGTTAGAGAATTTCAAATTGCATCATTCTCTCCATAGGTAAAGTATAGATATTTTGAAATGTTTGCAACTTTTATTTCTATCTATTGATATCTTCTCACTTTTGTTATATGTTCTTTATCGACAGAATCATTAGATTATGAATTGAGAGAGATATGATAAAATCAATCGGGTTAGATGTCGTTGAAATCAGTCGCATACAGGTCGATATTGAAAAATACGGTGACCGTTTGATAAAACGAATTCTCGGTAATGATGAGTTGCAGATTTATTTGAAACGCAAGGATAAGGTACAGTTTTTATCCGGTCGCTTTGCAGCAAAAGAAGCAGTTATTAAAGCTTTAGGGAAATATCTTACCGATAAGCCGATACTCCCGGATATTCAGATACTAAATGATTCAACCGGTCAACCGGAACTTTGTTTAGCTGAAGCAGTTAAACAGAATGTTCCGGACAGATGTTTTATTTCAATAACACATGAAAAATCAGTTGCTGCTGCGGTGGCAATATTCTCGGAGGAAAAATGAGCTCTGATAAAAATTTACAACTATTTAAAGATTCCAATGCCCTTTTGACAGGACATTTTAAATTAACATCGGGTAGACATTCAGATGTTTATTATGAAAAATTTAATTTATTAAAACAACCGGTCATTTGTACCGAAATTTGTAAACAGATGGCTGATTATTTTAAAGACGCAAAACCGACTACAATCGTAGGTCCTACAACCGGTGGAATTATTATAGCATATGATGTAGCCAGGTATTTAGGGATTGAATCTATTTATGCTGAAGCAGGCGAAGATGGCGGACGAGTATTTAAGCGTGGATTTTCACTTGAAAAAGGTGAGAAAATTGTAATTGTTGATGATGTTTTGACTACCGGCCGTTCGATTTTTGAAGTGATTGACCTGGTACAAAAATATGATGTTGAAATTGTCGGTATAGGATTGATGCTTGACCGTTCAAACGGAAATGTAAAATTTGATTATCCTTTTTATGCTTTAACTACGGTTGCTGCTGATAGTTGGGAACCTGACGCATGTCCGATGTGTGCTAAAGGAGAAGAATTAACTCAACGGGGTAGTCGGAAATTTTAAGAGATTAATTCCATACTTTGAATAGTTGCCTCTTCTTCAAGAGGAAATTCGATTGAAATTGTAGTTCCTTGTCCGAGTGTGGATTCAACATTTAGTAATCCATTATGACTTTCAATTATTCTTTTACACACTAATAATCCAAACCCGTGTCCGGTTTCTTTGGTTGTGAACTTTTCGGAAAATACTTTTTGAATATTTTACTGCTTGATTCCTTCACCTGAATCTTTTATTGAAATTGTAAAAGAGTTTTCCTCGCATGTTAATTTTGTATAGACAATAATTTCTTGTGTTTTAGATTTTGTCATCGCATCGGCAGCATTATTAAACAGATTGTAAAGCATCTGTTGGATATGTAGCGTATCAGCTTTAAACGGAATAGTTTCATTGCTTGGTTCAAATATTATATCAACATTCTGATATCGTTTTTGTGGTTTCAAGTATTCGATAACTTCTGCCAATAACTTATTGAAAAATATTGTTTCGGTTTTGGTCGATATGGGTCGTAATTCCATTAAGTTACTTGTGAAATTTTTTATTTTATTAATATTGTCATTCATAGCAATTAAGTGTTTGTCCAACTTGTCGTATTTCTTTTGTTTAATTTGGAACTCTAAGAGAGACAAACTGCCAGCAACAACTCCCAAGAAATTATTTAACTCATGACCGATTTCAGCAGACATTTCGCCTTTGGTAGCCATTTTTTCAAGTTGAATTGTTTCATCCTGTAATTCTTTTAATTTGTGATAAGCTGTTTGGGATTCTTCTAATAAATCTATATTTTCAAGAGAAAGTGCCAATTGCTGTGCAGATATTGATAAGAATTTAAGATTAGATTCCATCGTTGTTTTAGATTCTCTCGGAGCATTTATCATAAGGATTCCATAAATTGATAAGGCTCTGTTTACTCGAATCATAACCATCGGTGTATCTTTTTTATTCCAACAGGGGACAACTAACTTGGAATTATTTACCGAAAAATCTGTTCGTAAAAAAGGGTTATCTTCGCTTGTATTAATTATTTTTGGTTGAAGTAATTCTGAAAAATCGACTTCGTCAATAATCTTTATTAATGTTTCAGAGGGTAGATCTTTTTCAACAACTTTATCACCGTCAATAGTAATCATTTTAAATTCTGTTCTATTGCTGTTCCATTGTAAAAATGAACCATAATCAGCTTTTGAATGAGTAACGGCAAATTTTAATGACATTTGAATTTGAGATATTTTATCACCTACCATAAACAGCATTTCATTAAGATCACTCAAATGATCTAGCTGGGCAAAGTTATTACTTGATTGAGAATCTTTATTAACTTTGGCCACAGCTTTTTCTACAGCTGCTCTAATTTCGTGTAATTCAAACGGTTTTAATATATAGTCAGAAGCACCTTGTTTAATAGCCTCTTTGGCAGAATTCAAGTTTGCATAGCCGGTCATAAATACAACCGCTAAATCAGGATGTTTTTCTTTAGCTTTTTTAACAAGTTCAATGCCGTTCATATTTGGCATACGTATATCAGAGATGAGAATGTCAATTTTCTTTTTGTCAAACTGAGCAAGACATTCATAACTGTCAATTGATGTCAGGACTTCATACCCTTCATCTTCAAGCGTGTCTGAGACTAATGAGAGAACAATCTCCTCATCATCAGCAACCATGATAGTAATATGTTTATTTTCTTCCGACATATTATGTTTTAACTATTTCACTGATTGAATTTAGAATTTCATCAATTTCATCAAGGTCAAACGGTTTAGTTAAAATGCACCAGGCCCCTTCATCTTCTGCTTGTTCAGCAAGAGAATCCGGGAGAGAGTCTGTCATTATAAATACTTGTTCGTTTTTATCCTGTCTTACTTCTTTAAAAACCAGATATCCGTTTTTACGAGGCATATGTATATCACAAAATATTACTTGGTAATCTTGTGTTAATGCTTTGTCTATTCCTTCTTGTCCGTTGACGGCAAATTCAACTTCATGACCTATATCGGTTAGGTATTCATTTAGTAGATTTCTAATAACTTCGGAGTCATCAATAATAAGTATTTTCATCGTATTCCCCTACATTCCTACTGCTTTGTTGACAGTACTAATGAGTTCTTTAATGCTAAACGGTTTAGAGAGAAAAGCAAATGCTCCGCTGTTGACAGTTTGTCCGACACTATAGAGGCTTGAATATCCTGAGATAACAATTACTTCAGAAGAAGGATATGTTTCTTTGGCAAATTTAACGACTTCTTCACCTTGAACTCTTTCCATTTTCATGTCAGTTATAACTAAATCAAATTGTTTTTGTGTCAATTGTTCAATTGCTTCGTCACCGTCAGTAGCTGTAGATACAGAAAACTCCTCCGAAAGAACTTCGGTTAAGAATTCTCTGATGACTTCCTCGTCGTCTACAACTAAAATTGTTTTCTTGCTCATGTTAATTATCTACTCTTAGTTTAATTATTCTCAAAGTTGCTAATATATTCACTCTTATTTGTATCGGATTTTTCTGCAGATTTCTGAAGAGGTATAATTATTGTAAAATTAGTACCTTGTCCGATTTCGGAATCAACTTTAATCTCACCGCCATGTTCTTTAATAATACCATAGCTCACAGAAAGTCCTAATCCGGTACCTTTACCGACATCTTTTGTTGTAAAGAACGGTTCAAAAATCTTTTTAACATTTTCAGGTGCAATTCCACTACCTGTATCAATACAAGATATTTCTACGGCACCATCAAATTCACCCAAAGGAGGGCTGAAACGGGTTCGAATTTCTATAACAGTATCAGGTTGAGAGGCATGCATTGCATTTATTATTAAGTTTGTAAACACCTGTTGTAACTGTCCTGCATTTGCCCGAACATCAGGTAAGTTTTTATCTAAGTTAATTTCTAGAATAATTTGTTTCATATGTAATTGATGCTCGACAAAGGTGCAAGTATCTTCAATTACAGTATTAATATTAACATTTACAAATTCAGTGGTTTTTGATGAACGAGAGAATCTGAGAAGGTTTTGTACAATATTTTTGCATCTTCGAGCCTGTTTTTCAATATCAGAAAGGTATTTAGTATATCTATCAAGGTCTTTTTGAGTCGTTGATTCTACATCTTTTTTCTTAAGTTTTTCAAGTGTAAATTGAGCATAACCTAAAATACCGCCTAAAGGATTATTTAGTTCATGTGCTACTCCGGCAGCAAGCTGTCCGATTGCACCAAGTTTTTCAGATTGAATGAGCTGAGCTTGAGCATCTTCAAGTTCTAAAGTTCGTTCGATAATCTTTTCTTCCAGAGGTTTATTGTAATTTTCAATTTCTGAACGAGATATTTTCAGAGAATCTACCATCATATCAAACGACTTTGCCAGCTTACCGATTTCATCGTTTCTGTCAATATTAATTTGTTGATCTAAATTACCTT
>JAJRXM010000066.1 GCA_024276275.1 Candidatus Zixiibacteriota bacterium | reverse complement strand
TATTTCTTTTGCCCAACTATCAAAGGGCGGTACTCCAAAAAGTTTTCAACTCAATTTAAAATCTACCACCCAAACTGTTTCAACCGGGTCTGTAGATGCTGCACGACTTCTTGCCGAAGATGACGAATTAGAGAAACAAGGCGTTCCTCAAAGATTTGGACATCCGTTTGATGTAAATTATAATCTATTAAATTCCGGTTCGTGGCAGACATTACAAGACGGCAGTAAAATATGGACTTTGAGAATTGAATCTCCCGGTGCTTATTCTATAAATTTAGTATATGACAATTTTAGACTTCCTGAAGGAGCTGAGTTTTTTATTTACAACGAAGACCGTTCCATGGTAATAGGTGCTTTTACCTCGGCTAACAACAAGCCTTATGAAAAATTTGCTACCGCACCTGTAGAAGGTGATGTAATTATTTTAGAGCTTAATGTCCCTGCCGATGTAAATTACCCCGGAGCAATTTCGATTTCAAGAATTGTTCATGCTTATAGAAATATTTTTGATAAAGCTGCTAAAGCATTCGGTTCATCAGGTGCTTGTAATAATAATGTAAACTGTCCTGAGGGAGATGCTTGGCAAGATGAGATAAATTCTGTTGCAATGATTATTTTAGGAGACGGTTTCAGATGGTGTACAGGAGCTATGGTCAATAATGCCCGAGAAGATCTGACTCCATACTTTCTTATAGCCAATCATTGTTTAAACAGCTCCGAAACATTTATATTCATGTTTAAATATCAATCTCCGAATTGTTCAAATATCGATGGACCGACAACTTTGACTTTACAAGGCTCTACTTTACTGGCTACAAAAACAATTTCTGACTTTGCCTTATTGCTCTTAGATGAAACTCCTCCTGATTCATTTGATGTTTATTATTCCGGTTGGTCAAATATTGATACTGCCGCAACTACATCAGTAAGTATTCATCATCCTGCCGGTGATATAAAAAAAATATCTTTTAATGATAATCCGGTAACATCAACAAGTTATTTAGGTACACAACCAGATGCGAACAATCATTGGCGAGTTGACAATTGGGAAGACGGTACAACCGAAGGTGGTTCCTCCGGTGCTCCCCTCTACGACCAGAATCACAGAATCGTAGGACAACTTCATGGGGGGAACGCTTCGTGTGCTTCTATCACAGACGATTGGTATGGGAAGTTTTCAGCATCCTGGGACGGAACAGCTTCTTCAAACAGATTACGTGATTGGTTAGACCCTGACAATACCTCTCTTACTATTCTTGATGGTATAGATGTAAAAGGAGTAACTTTTAGTGCGGACACAACGGTTGGTTGGGTTCCTATGAATGTTCAGTTTACCGGGGCTTCTAATTCTACTATTGATACCTGGAGCTGGAATTTTGGAGATGGAAGCAGTTCCATGATTCAGAACCCATTACACAGATACATTACTCCCGGGGTTTTTGATGTGCGGCTTGATGGTACCACAGGAGCTGATTCAAGTTTTAGATTAAAAGAAAACTTCATCGTCGCTTTGGCAGATACTCTTTCTGAAACAAATGTAGAGGGTTACGCCGGCTCAAATATCGTCGTAACATTAAATGCTGTTAATAATATCCCAATCAATAATATTATTATCCCTATTGAATTTAGTGGAGATTTAAAACTTTCATTTGATTCTATCTCAACTGTCGGCTGTCGAACAGATTATTTTGAAGAAGTTGGAGTAATATCTTTAAATCCATGGTTAGATAGATTTGTTGTTCAAGTTCAATCTACTTTATCTAATACTCAACCCGAATTACCGATAGGAAGCGGACCTATTCTGATATTATATTTCTATATTGATACTACCGCACAGGAAGCAGATACGACAATTCTGCAAATTGATGGGTACTCATCGGGGGCAAACTTGTATTATCCATTGTTTAGCGGTCCATTACATGAGTATCAACCGATTTTACAACCCGGTACAATTACTGCAATTCCCTCGTGCTGTACCGGAATTCGAGGGAATATTGATAATGACCCGGGCGATATTATTGATATTTCTGATTTAGTTGTTCTGGTTGCTTATATGTTCCAGGGTGGAGCCGCTCCGACTTGTTTTGATGAAGCGAATATTGACGGGTTGTCGGTTATAGATATTTCAGATATAGTTATTTTGGTCAGCTATATGTTTAATGAAGGAGTACCGCCTGCTAACTGTTTTTAAAATTATTTAAAAAATTGTATTTTATCAGCTGAATTCTTAGGAGTTCGGCTGTTTTTTTTATATACTTTTTACCTGACAATCCGACAATATAAGTGTAACATAAAAACAGATTATTCTAAAAAAAAGAGACTATTATTACTTATGTGCGGTATAGCAGGACTTTTTCAACTTCAAGAACAATCAGAGCCAAATGTCGACCTGATTAGTAAAATGGTAAAAGTTATTGAACATCGCGGTCCCGATGAATACGGTGTTCTTTTTGACAATAAAGCAGTATTGGGACATGCCAGATTATCTATTATTGATTTGGCAGGCGGTTCTCAACCGTTAAGCAATGAAGATAATTCTGTTTGGATAGTATTTAACGGTGAGATTTATAATTATATTGAACTCAGAAAAGATTTACTAAAAGCCGGACATACATTCCGTACTAATTCTGACACCGAAGTTATAGTACATGCTTATGAAGAATATGGTACCGATTGTGTAGAACATTTTAACGGTCAATTTGCCTTTTGTCTTTATGACCGAAAAAAAGAATCACTTTTTATCAGTCGTGACCGCATGGGTATCAGACCTCTTTTTTATACTACACAAAACGGAAAGTTTAATTTTGCTTCTGAAATAAAATCAATATTTTGTGACCCCTCTGTAAAAAGAAAAATAGACATTGAGGGTCTTGACCAACTTTTCACCTGGTGGACAACAGCCCCTCCAAAAACTGTTTTTGAAAATATACTGGAGCTTGAGGCAGGTTGTTCTCTATTTATTCAAGACGGCAATATTACTCATGAAAGATATTGGGAAATAGAGTATCCCGAGTCATTTGATTATACCCGTTCTGTAGATTCATGGGCAGAAGAGATGCATGCATTGCTTGTTGATTCGGTACGATTGAGATTGCGGGCTGATGTTCCGGTTGGAGCTTATCTTTCCGGTGGAATTGATTCAGCGGCTACAACCGCATTGATTAAAAATTTCACCGATACAAAAGTGGAAACATTTTCTATCGCATTTGAAGATAAAGCATTTGATGAGTCATCATACCAATTGCAAATGTCTGAATTTTTAGGTACTAATCATCATGTTATTAAATGCGGATACAAAGATATCGCAGAAAATTTCCCTACTGTTGTCTATCATACAGAAAAACCGATAGTGAGGACTGCCCCGACACCTCTGATGATGCTATCCGGTTTAGTAAAGCAAAATAATTTCAAAGTAGTTTTAACCGGTGAAGGAGCTGATGAATTAACCGGTGGATATGATATTTTTAAAGAAACTCTCATTCGGAAATTCTGGGCAAAGTATCCTGATTCTAAATTTAGACCGGTAGCTCTTCGCAAACTATACCCGACTCTTCCAGTTTCTCAAGCAGATACCGGGGCATATTTGGGTGAGTTTTATAAGTCAGGGTTTTCTGATATTGATAAATATTATTTTTCTCATATCCCCAGAATGAACACAACAACTAAGCTGAAATTATTTTTCTCAAAAGACGTTAAAGAGTCGTTGAAATCTGTTTCATCTATTGATGCATTCGGTAAAAACTTACCCGATAATTTTGATAACTGGCACCATCTGTCAAAAGCACAGTACCTTGAAGCAAAATCCCTTTTGGTAGGGTATCTGTTGTCATCGCAGGGTGACCGTATGCTGACCGCAAATTCAATTGAAGGACGGTTTCCATTTTTAGACCATCGTTTTGCCGAATTTTGTGCAACTATTCCACCCGGTCATAAGGTCTTGGGGTTGAAGGAAAAATATATTCTGAAAAAAGCTATGGAAAAAGAGCTTCCAAAAGAAATAACAAACAGACCTAAACAACCATATATGGCACCTGATTCAAATTCGTTTGTTCAACATGACTCCCCATCATATACACAAGATATCCTTTCAGAGAAGTCTTTAACCGATGCAGGGCTGTTTAACCCACAGGCGGTAAAACGGTTAGTAGCAAAATGTACAAAAATGTCAGACTCACATCTTTCGTTTAAAGATAATATGTCGTTTATTTCTATACTCTCCACTCAACTATTACATCAACAGTTTATTGAAAATTTTGAAATACCGAAACCGATAGAAAAATCTGAATTTAAAACTTTTGTAGATTTAAGATAAGCTATTCTATTAAAAGGAATTTCTTTGAATATTCTTTCATTCTGTCGGGAATGTCGAGTGTTTGTCGTTCTTCTTCGGAATTTATTTTTGTGCGAATTAAATCAATATCACCGTTCTGAACTTTTTTCACCCAATCTTTTTCCAGCATAAGAATTTTACCTAGGGCAACAAATTCTATTCCCTGCTCCAGAACTTCTATAGCTTGCTGAGGTTTCATTATACCTCCGACACCGATAACAGGCATATAGGGAAAAGCATTTTTAATCATATAAGTCGGATTTGTTTTTGCCGAAATATCATTTCTTAGATTTTTGTGAAAATCCCATGATGATACATGAATTATATCAATACCATACGGAATAAGAATTTTAAGTAAATCAATTGTATCACTGACAGAATACCCCAACGGGTCTGCTTCTTCAGGTGAAATACGATAGGCGATTGGATAGCTCTCGCCTACTTCAGCACGAACAGCTTTGAGAACTTCCCGAGCAAACCGAGAACGATTTTCTAACAGATTTCTTCCCGGTAAAACTACGTTACCACCCCACTTGTCATTTCTTTTATTAGTAAAGGGTGAAAAAAATTGTTGTAAAAGATATGTATTGGCACCATGAAGTTCTATACCTGTAAAACCAGCTTTTTTTGCTCTTTGAGCTGCTTTGGCAAATGATTCGATAACAAGTAATATATCATCTTCCGTCATTGCTTTCGGAAGTTCTGATGTTCCTGTTCTGTTTTTACATGCTGACGGTGCCAGAGGTTTTTGTTGAGTATATATTTCTTTGGAGGCATTACCTCCATGATGAATCTGTAAAAACGAAACCGAACCATGGTTGTTAATCGTTTCAGCTGTTTTTGATAAAGAATCAAGAAGGCTATCCTTGTCACACCCGATCTGACGTTCAAAAGCCTGACCATTTTGATGGCAGTAGCATGCCGGTGTGATAATTGTGCCGATGCCGTCTTCTGCTCTTTGAGCAAGATATGTAATCTCCTGGGCTGAAAAAGAACCGTTTAATTCACCTGAAAAAGTTGTCATAGGTGCCATCACCAGACGGTTAGGCATAGTTATTTTGGTAAGTTTAGCGGGTTCGAAAAGTTTTGAAAAATCCATACCTTAAAATGCGGTAGTAGTTTCAGAATGTCAATACTTGAGTTTTGTTTTGGGTATTAGTTTTCAGAGTCCGGTTCTGTAACTTCTGTACTAAGAATAAAGTTTATATCTTCAATAAATGAACCACCTGTAACCGGCTTGATTTCAAATTCAATAAACGGCGGATTAGATTTATATCCATATTTTTCTAGTTCATTTTTATCAAGATAAGCTCGGTATGAACCGGGGATTAATCCTAAATAATAAAAATCACCGGAGTTAAATGTAGGCATTTCAATAAGAGTTTCTTTTGACAGGTTCATAACATATACTTTAAATCCGCCGATTCCTGATTTGATAGTCCCCAATTGACGTTCCACTTTTCCGCTTAGTTCACTTGCGGTTACAATCGGAACTTTAATTGAGGTAACAACATTTGGATTTATTTTTACTTTATAGTTTTCATGTGTCGGTTTTAACATAGGATCGTCTAGTGAATACTTATCTATCTGAACCACATACTCTTCATACGGTCGTAGATTGTTATAGAAATACTTTCTTTGTGAATTGCTTCCGGTAACATTTACTCTGGCACCTTTTATTTTAGCCCGTAATCCTTCTAAGTATTCTTCGCTCTCATCCATAACACCGTTGTAGTTGTCATCTAAAAACGGTTTTACAATAGCTGCCCCAAATCCGATTGCTGACCTACGGTCAAAATGTAGCGATTTATTTTGTGAATCATACCTAATCGAACCTTTTTGCATTTGGTTGACCGAAACATTTCTATCATTTTTCAACACTCTTGAAGTAAAATCTGCAAATGATTTTAACAAGTTGATTGTAACGGTAAACGTATTGATTTTTGAACGGTTATTTCTTTCATACGAAAATGATAATTGGCTTGTACGAAAAATTCTTTTGGCAAAAAAGAAACCGTATTTTTCAAGTTCACCTGTAGTATGGTTGTAATCAATTCTAAACTGCGGACGAACAAATTTTACAAAATTTGTTGAAAGTAAAAATTGGCTTGATATAGAATTATCAGACTGAAAAAATGAATTATTCATTTTGTATTGTCCGATATATGTCAGATAAATAGGATTAGCCGAGAGATTAAACCCATAGTTCATATTAGTTGTTGTTGAAATATCATAGTTATCGTGTGAGATATTATATCTTACACCTAAACTTTGTCCGAAAATTTTTATTGGTGATGAAACAGCAAATTGAACATTGTAGTTGGCACCTAACGGGTTTTTGATAGAGTTTTCATAAAACTTTGAAAAGCCCGCATTAAGATTTATAACAGACGGCAGCGAATAATTTAAGCGTACTCTGTTTACATAATTTGGAATTAGTGCCGAATTAAAAGTCATATTACTGATAACTTGATAGGTAGCATCAAGTCCGTAAAGCGGTTTTGTATTTTGATTACTTTCAAGCGGAATTTCACTACTAAGTCCGATAGTAAATTTATTTGTAACACCGTATAAAGAATTTGTCTGAATATATTTTTTCTTTGAACTAAACTCGAACCCTTCACCTGCTGCAATAGCATATTCAAACTCACCTTTTGGAATCAAAGTATATGGAACTCTTACAATATGTTCTTTAACTTGATATTCCCCGTTTGGTCCATACATTCTTAATTCTATATCAGATGAACCGTAAAATACATCGGTAGAGAAATCATAGATACCGTCTGATTTTGTTATAACATAATCAGCAAGTTTATTATCGATATATAACTCGACTTCCCATCCCGGTCCGACAAAATCAGTAATATTGATTGATTGAAAGAATGTTCTTCTTACTTGTGGACGGTTAGTGACCATTCCGCCTTCCAGCGTTCTACTTAATGCTCCTCCACCGGTAACATTACCGATTTCTGCCTGCGTAAGATATGTACTTTTATCAAAAGCATAGTGCCATTTGTAACTAAACTGATCAGATTCAAAGATTTTACTGTCGATATCCCCAAAACTTCCACCGGTATTAATAAGTAAATCACCACCTAAGGTAATACCTCCAAAGCGAAAATTATAGTAATGTTTGTTTCGTCCGCCGATAGGGTTTGTTGAAAGGACCCAATCTAATGATCCTCCGCTGAGATATTGACGGGTATACTCTATATCGATTACATCTTTAATTGCAATTTCTTCTTGATCTAGTTTTTCTCGTGCAATTTTTCTTTTCAGTTTTTTATAAACCGGAAAGTTTTCATCGAGCCTGAGAAAGACACGAAGCATAGTAAAATCAAAATCCGCATTTAATTCAAAAATTTGATTTAAAGCACTAATTTTAATATACAGATCATCCTCGCCAAAATAATAGTTTGAAGCAAGGTACGGAATTTCTTTTCCAAAAACTGTAATTCGATTTTTTACAAAATCAAACTCAAATTTTTTGTCTTTGGTTAAATAAAACCCATCTACTTTTCTTGTTAATAAATCAATTTTGACATTGATGTCTAAAAGAGAAAATAATTTGACCAATGGAACAAAAACAGTTTTGCCGTCATACATAACAAAAATATCAGATACTACTGCTTTTGGAACTTCAAAAGAAACTACAATTTCTTCAAGTTCCAACTCAGTTGTAGGATATGTTTGAGCAATTATCTCAGATACTGACATTACTATAAGTAACGCAGTGATTTGAGCTATCCGAACGGCATACTGATTCATTTTATTCTCTTGGTTTCAAATATATTATTATTCGTTTAAACCGACAAAATAAGCGAGATCATTTCCAAATACCATTTCATTGGATGGAATATCCTTTCTGCCTTTGTTAGTAATAGAAACAGCAACAGAGTATGGTCTTTTAAAGTTACCTTCAACAAGCGGTAAAGTTACCCGTCGTTTTAGGTCTTTATAGACTGCCAATTGAATATGGTTTTTACTGACAATTTTTTTGTCAGCATCCAATAAACGGCACTCCAGTAGACCTACATAAGAGACATTACCGTTGTTAATTAAATCAACTATCACATCAACACTAGTTTCATTGACTTTAACTATTGTTTCTTTGAGTTCAAGCGATGCTACTAATTCTCCGGTACGATATTTAAGCATGATAGCAGTACGCATAATCATATTTAGTTGTGTAGTAATCTGTTCAGCATCACTTGCTGATGGAATAGATGTTGTACCTTCCTGCGACTCTACTACAACCCGTACCCAGTACTCGCCGTCAGCAATCCCTTTAGGAGGTTTTGCAATAAATCGAACCACTTGGGAACCGTGTGGCGGAATAATAAGCTTTCTTGGAAATGCTTTGACCCAACCTAAAGCAGAATGAGGGTCGGTAATACCGGTGTCTCGCAGAAAGATATTAACATTGCCCAAGCTGTCAGATTCGGGTATACCGTAGCTAAAGCTAATAGAAACTTCTTTTGGGCTGTTAGACGGATTTTGTAAATTCATCCGACCGGTTTTAGATTTATCTTGTAATACAATCACAGATGGAGCAACTAATACGCCGGCGGCTAATTGCGACAAAGGTGCCGCTAAAAGTGTCAAAATAATAAAAAATCCCCATAAGGAATTCCGAGAATTATCACCTATGAGGACTCTATTTTTCTTTTTCATAATAAAACTATCCTATGTTTCTTTCTTATTTTAATCATTTCGCAATCCTATGCAAAATGATTTGTAAATGTACTTAACTTATTTATGCACCATTATAAGCAACGGTTAAAATAATATCAGCAGTATACGCACCGGCTGTTTGATCAACAGATGGGTTTACTGAACCACCTAAGAACAAACCTGTTTGTCCGGCACCACCAATAACAACACCAGTAGGTAAGTTATAAGGGTTTTGATTTAAATAACCTGTTGCTGCTGTTGGGTCAACGTTCGCACTTGTATCAACACCACAATCTGTAGTACTGAAAGTAATAACCATACGGTCGTCACCTGTAGCAGTTGACATATAGTCAGGTAGTTGTAAATAGATAGAAATACCTGAAGTTGCTTGACCGGTAATAGTGAATACACCGGCGTTTGCATTTGTTTCAGCAACTGAAGATGCAACGCCCTGGAAGATAGTACCAAAGACTAATGCTGCTGATGCTGTTACCGTTAAAGGTGTTTGAACTGTAGCTGTTGCAGAACCTGCGGCTACATCTTGAGCTTGTACTGCTGTCGGAGTGCCTAAGGCAATCATAGCGACAAATAGTGCCAAGATTAAGAATACGTTTTTGTTTAATTTACACATGCTGCTTCCTTTTGTTTAGAAAATATTACTTTGTTAATTGTTTTTTAGTTTATGTCCCATTATATGCGACAGTTAAAATAACATCAGCAGTATAAGCCCCTGCTGTTTGATCAACGGACGGTAAAACTTGCCCACCTAAAAATAATGCCGTTTGAGTACTAGCTCCACCGATAATAACACCCGTAGGTAAATTAAACGGGTTTTGGTTTACCCAGCCATTACCGAAAGTTGTCGGATCAGTATTTGCTGACGTATCAATAGCACAGTCCGTTGTACTAAATGATATAACCATACGGTCATCACCTGTTGCTGTTGACATATATTCCGGAAGTTGTAAATATAGAGAAATTCCGGACCCTGCCTGACCGGTCATAGTAAAAATACCGGCTGAAGCATTCGTCTCAGCTATTGAAACAGGTACTCCCTGGAAAATTGTACCAAAAGCAAGAGCCGCTGTTGCGGTTACTGTTAATGGAGTCTGTACTGTTGCTGTTGCCTGGCCGACAGCTACATCTTGTGCTATCACCGAAGCGGTCATGAGAAAACTCATTGCCAACAAGAGTACTAAAATTTTCCAATTCAAAGGCATTTTTCGTTCTGAATTCATGCCTGTCTCCTATTAATTAAAACAAACTAATTTATACTGTTTATATTTTTGCTTATTCAATAAATCGTCATTCGGTGCAATAACTTAACAGTCAAAACAAGAAAAAATGCAATTATCCTGTTGAATTAAAGCAAAACATAGAAACTCGTCTCTATTATCAGTAAAACGGAGAATGATATAGCGTAACACATTGGTTTACAACAAGATGAGTAGGATATTCGTAAATATAAAAAAATCCGCCCGTGTAAAGGCGGATTTTTAAAGGAAGCAGCTTAATGACAACTAAATGCCGTTATAAGCCACAGTTACTATTATATTTCCGGTATAAGAACCGGCTGATTGATCTACTGAGGGTATTACTCGTCCACCCAAAAACAGCATTGTGTGTGGTGTGACATCCGAACCGATGACTAATCCTGTCGGTAGACTATTTGGGTCAACATCTAGCCAACCTGAACCAAAAGCCGATGGATCGGCATTTGAGGTTGAATCAATTGTTATATCTGTATTTCGAAAAGCGATAGTCATTCTATCATCCCCTGCCGCTGTTGAGATATACTGGGGAAGAGTCATATAGGCTGAAATTCCTGCACCGGCTGCACCTGTAATAGTGAAAATCCCTGCCGCGGCAGCATCATTATTTGTAACCGTTTTTGAAACTCCCTGAAAAACAGAACCAAATTGTAAATCTTGAGTTGCTACAATAGAAAGAGCGGCTTGAACATTTGCTGTGGCAGAACCGTTGGCAACATCTTGTGCTGAAACTTTGTTTATTAAAACCGAACCCAAGATTATTAGTACATAAATCATTTTTTTTATATCTAAGATGTTTTTCATGCACAACTCCGTATTTCTATTTTTTTGATTACTGAATCTATCTTCTACTAACTACATCGCCCCTATATATAGAGGGTTGAAGTTTTCTTAAGTAAAAAAGGGGAAGTTGTAAAAAACTGTATTTTTGTATAGCATATTATTGGACAGTTCCAATAATAATTGCAGAACTATGGGATAGTTCCTATAATATTTTATATTAATTTCCGGTATACGTAACAGTAATAACTATATTAGAAGCATAGCTTCCTTCGTTCTGTGACAGGCCGGGTACGATAATTCCGCCCAGCCATAGATATAAACCGTTAGAACCTATCCGGTAGGTTAAAGTATGCCAAGGGTCTAAATTATTAAATTCAGGATTCGTCTGGTCAGGAGTTGCCGAGGTATCAATTGCACAATCAGTTTCCTGAAATATGACCTGCATATTTGAAGAGCCGACATTCATATATGTAGGCAAAGCCAAATCAATAGTGATTTCACTTCCGGCAGTACCCGAGACATAAAATTCCGCAGCAAAACCGGCAGTTGCTTTTGAAATCGTCTTGGGAATTCCTGGATAAACAGTGCCAAAAGTAAGGTTATTATTTACAATAACATTTTGAGCAAACAATTGTGAAGATGCTATCAGCAACAATAACAAGATGATCAAGAGATTTTTTTTCATACTATAAGCTATACTTTTCAATTTTTTAAGTCAATATTAAAGAAAGCTCCGATACAGAGATTTTGTGCTTTTATAGATTGGAAAATCTAGATATACTTAAACTATGAACAGTCTAAAACCGGAAAATAAAGAAATCGAGATAAAACTCACTCTCTCCTCTTTTACAGACTATCTCAAACTTATAGGGTTTGTAGGAAAGGCTGATAAGAAAGTCCGACAACTCAATATTTTTTATGATACAGCAAGCGGTCAAATTTCTAAACTCGGTTATGCCTTAAGACTTCGTATAGAATCCGACCGTGGAATCGTAACTCTGAAATCTACAACAATTCAAAAAGGGAAAGCTGCTGTCCGAAATGAGATAGAGGAATCTATTACTTTAGAAACGGCAAAAGAAGTACAACAAAATTCTGACTTACTCTCGCTTCAGATTGCTCCAATTCTGTATTTACTTTCTCAATCAAAGGGTCTTCACAATCTGAAACCTATTGTACAGTTTGAAAATGAACGAATAAAAAAAGAGATAGATTTGCATGACTCTCTCTATGTTTTTGAAATAGACAAAACAGAATACTCAGAGGGCCGAATTGACTATGAGCTTGAAATTGAACTAAGCGATATTGATAAAATAGATGATGCCGAGTCTGACTTACAGAAGTTATTCAAAGTATTAGAGATTGAATTTATAGTACAGAAAAAATCAAAATTAGAACGAGCTTTGGAAATAGCAGGTCACATATAATTTATTGAGATTGTGCAATAAAACTTTGTAATAAAACTAAAAATGAATCAGGTGGATAATAATCAGCCTGGATACGTTTAAAATATCTATTATCAGAATCTAAAACCAATATTGAGGGTACTCCTACTAAATTGTAGAGTTTAAATAGTTCATTTCCGGTCATAAGCAAATCTTTAAATTGTATCAAAGAATCGTTTGCCGTACTTATTCTGGCAGTATTATATGAATTATTAAGAGTCATAATAACTGCTGAATCTACAAAGGTATTTGCTTCCATCAAAACCCCGTCAGGACAGGCATCATCGGTAAAATATAAGATTGAAAGTGAATTTTTTGAAGCTGAACTGTCATATATAAGGTCAGTACCTACCCATCCAATTGAAGTATAATTACCGAAATTGCTCTTATTTCCAAGTGGTATATTAGGTTCCGATGGGTTCGAACAGCCTTGTAATAAGACAGTCAAAACAAGGAAAAACGTTGTTAATACAGGCTTTTTCATGTTCTTAACATACATATTAATCTATCGGCAAGGCAAGCATAAAATCTTTAGGGAAAAGTGAAAATATTACATAATGGAAAATTTCTGCTTGAAATTAAAAACGAAATTATATATTTTATACGCTTAATATCAACGGAGATTTTTTTCATGAGTAATACCGGACTTTTATGTTGGAACTGTGGTGCACCGACCGGAATCACCGGTCGAGTCATGCGGTCAGATTGTTGTGTTGACTGTCTTGCTGATTTAAGATGTTGCCGTGGGTGTCGTTTTTTTGACCCGTCTCGAAACAAACAATGCAAAGAAACGATAGAAAAAACTGTTACCAATAAAGAAAAAAACAATCTATGTGATTTCTTCCAAAAACGGGATGCTGACAAAATTGCCGGCGGAGTTTCACGTCAACGAGATTCAAAACAAGACAAAAAAAAGAGTTTTGACGATCTGTTTAAAGACTGAATGTGGCACGAGAGCCGTAACACGCTGTCTATCTACTGTTTAACTCAAGTCTGACAATTTCTTATTTACTTAATTAATACAATATTACTATATGTACTTTTTACTTGTTTCTCCTTTTAGATATATTATCCTTTATGGAGCAATTAAGTACACAATATAAATTGCTGAATACCTTACATATTACCTCCCCCAAAAAGAAGACAGATGTTTTACTATCTGTCTTTTTTTATTGTATTTATAATTGAATTATAAAAAACTTTCGACAAACTCTAGTGAAAAGCAAGATTCGGTTTGGCGAACCCTTATCTGCCAAACCTCCACCCAATGTTATTCCCAACTTGATAGGGAATCCAACATTGTTCCTTTATATACGTTACAGCAAAGTAGGTCAGAAGCCCTGTGCTTCTGACTTATTATAAAATAGTCAAGACCGCAGGGGTCTTGACCTACAAAATCTAATGATACAAAACATAAACCTATTATTGAATCATTAAAATTCAATTTCAAATCCAATATCGAACTCAAACACATTAAATTTTGTGTATGCCTGAACCAAACTATGTGGACCTATCCTTTGCTCAACTGTAGCAAAAGGAATCTTCATATCAACCACAAAATTTATATCTTTGTAGTAATTATCAAACTGTGTTGTGAGTTTTAGATGAATCCTATTGATCGGTTGATCAGTAGTATTTGAAGAAGAATCTATTATATCTTCTCCACTTTTCAGATAACCAGAACTTCTATAATTTTCGAAATTCCATCCAAAGAAAAGTTTTGATTTTTTGTTTGAATCAGCAGCTGAGATTGCTGAAGATAAGATAAGAAATGTAATAAGCATAAATGTGAGCACTTTCATATAATTCTCCTTAATTTTGTTTTTATTTTGTGGGAGGCAGACACCCCCGTCTACCCCTTAACATTTTATATTCAGAGGTTTGAACATTATTTTTCATTATTGGTCTTGACCTACAAAAACTGTGAGAGTCTTACAGCCCTCTAATCCAAGTAGAGATAACTTTGTCAGCAATTTTTGGATTATATTTAATAGTACCAATAAGTTTTTTCGATTTATTACCGGCTACAACAACTCCATAGTTGCTGTCTTTAAAAGCTATTGAAAATGTTGAATCAAACTTAAACCTTTGAAACGACTCTACAACCTCGCCATGTTCACGGGCATATTGTCGTAAGTACTTAAATTTTTCTCCGGTTTGATCCATAGTCAAAAAGAGCAACAATGTATCCTCGCCTATCAGATATGTAGTAGTGTAAACTTCATTGAGAGCAGGCACTCCTAAAAATTGATACGGGTAGTATTTATTTGACGGGATTATTTTCGATTGATAAGGAAATAGAAGAAAGAACGGCGGTGTTGCCCGAGAACCAATTATTGTATTGTCTATTTCAATACAGAGGTCTCTCATAATAGAGTTAGCTTTTTCAGTAGTTTGCATAACAGAAGTAATTACAACATAGTCAGCCTTTACCATATAACGGCTATTACCATATTGAAAAGATTCCGCACCTATTTTTTCGACTTCTTTACCGTCCGGTCTAAATGATGCATAAAAGCCGTATGCGTTTATTTCATCAGCAAATTGTAGAACCTCTGCCGATAATTTATTATCTTTCATTTGATAACTACCAGACGTTATTCCGATAAATAAATGATTCAGATACATTTCGGTTTGGGATAATTTTAAAGTGCTGAATTCCTTGGGACGAATTGTTTTTACCGGTTCGATTAGTGTAAGTTTATGCTTTGTTAATTTTGCGGGTAACAGTGTGTCGGCATAATACGGCATCGATTCCAGATTTTCGATAATATATGCAGGTCTTACCTCGGGGAGTTTCTCTTCTTTTTTAGAACAGGAAGATAACAATACGATAACAATAGAAGCTAAAATAAGTTTTTTCATAATATATACAACACCAGTATCACGGTTAATATCCATAAAATAACGGTAGCCAAAATAGGTAAATCAGAAATCATGATTTTTGTCGGCGACCCGCCTTTCTCTTCTTTGTGAATCAAATACAAATATCTAAAAATTCCGTAGACAACAAACGGAATTGTAATAAACAAATTTTCGGTATGCAGTTTAGCAGTAACTTCTGGAGAAAAAGTGTACAGCATATACATAACCACTACCGCAGCAGTAACGACTCCCATCATCTGGTCTAACAAATACGGTGAATATTTATTTAAGATTTTTCGATGTCCCTCGGCTTGATCTTCAAGTAATAATAACTCATGGCGTCTTTCCCGAATCCTAAGAATAACGCTAACAAAAGAGTATTTATCAACAGCCATTTTGAAGTCGGCACACTAATTACTAATGCTCCCGCATAAGCCCTGATTACAAAACTGACACCGATAGACATAACATCTATAATAACAATATGTTTGAGGAATACAGTATAAAGCAGATTAAACAGAATAAACACAACGGTAATAATAAAAAATTCATAGTTTAAAGACCAAGACCAAGAAAATCCTCCAACAAACAAAGTTGCAATAAAAGCAGCCACAGAAACAGAAGATAATTTTCCCGATGCTATAGGTCGTAGTTTTTTGAGAGGATGCAGCTTATCCTTTTCTTTGTCTATTAAGTCGTTAAAAAGATACATCCCTGAGGATAACAGACAGAATACAGAAAATGCCTCTATGACACTTATTATGTTTTGGGTATCGGTCATAACTCCTGCAAAAATCAGAGGAGCAAATAGAATCAAGTTTTTAAGCCATTGAGCGGGACGAGCCGATTTTAGTAAAGCAGATATCATCTGCAAAGAATACAAAAACAGCAGATTGTATTCAAGTTTTATTATTAAAAAGAAATCAGGTTAAGAGTTCTTTCTCATTGCGAATATATAGAAATATGCTGATATTAGTCAGATGAGAAAAGTACAGCCAAAAAAGAAAGCACAACATTTTGTCCTTTTAGTTAATCAGCATGCCGAGCACTATAGCTCCGCCTCAATAAAGAAATTATCTTCAGAAATTAGAAAACGCGGGTATAATTACACAATTTTTGAACCGGAAACAGCTTTTAAACTGCTAAATACCGCCCAAAAAGCTGCCGGAATAAAAAAATGGCATCAACAAGTTCCAAAAACTTTTTTACAACGAGGTAAAGTAACCGCTTTAGTTGCCTGTGGCGGTGACGGTACTGTTAATTTAGTCGGACGGGCGGGACTTAATTTAAATATACCGGTTGGAATTCTACCACTCGGCAAATTTAACAATATCGCTAATTCTCTTAATAAAGATATTTCAATAGATAGTTCAATTCACCGTATTTTGAAGCGAGAATATAAGAATATCGATGCCGGGAAAATCGGTGATCAGTTTTTCTTTGGCTCAGCGGCTCTTAGATTTATACCTGAAATGCAAAAACTGATGGCACAGAATTCTGTATCACGTTTTGCTTTTCGGTGGGGTCAGAATGCAGGTAAGGCAATTACCGAGATAAAAACAAATGAACTTATTGTAAAAATAGATGCTTTTCGGTTTGAGGTCACACCCACTATATTAAATATAAATTTACTTTCGAACTCTGTAGGTATTCCAATTTCTCCGACTTCAATAACTGATGACTGCCATGCGGAAATCATTATTGACTTTGGTAACAATAAAAATAATATCAACCAATTTATTCGGCAACTGTATAAAAAGAAATATATTTTTGCTGATGAATATAAATTGTTCAGAGGTAATAATATTTCTATTCAACCTGTAAAAGACGAAACTCTATATCTTGACGGTGAATTGATTGAACTTCCAAATGAAGTTTTGGATATTGAGATATTAAGCGAAAAACTTAAAGTCATTTGTTAAAGAAATAATAGTTATATGAAAACAATTTTCTGTTCTCTTTTTATTGTCTCTATACTAATATGCACTTCAGTAATTGCTGAAGAAATTACGGAGATTGACACTACAAAGAATAATACAGTTCAGATTGACACAACTAATAATATAAAGACAAAGATTGATACAACCTTATATAAGAAGACCTCACTTTTAGAGAGTTCGGCACCTGTAACTGATTCCACTAATTTTGAAAAACATCTCTATCAAAACCCTACAAAAGCATTGTTTAAATCTATGGTCCTACCCGGATGGGGACAGTACGGCAACAAGAAAAAACTTAAAGCATTAATTTTTGTCTCAATTGATATATGGATGATTTCAAAAGCGTTAAGCCACAAGAAAAAAGCAAACGATCTATGGAACAAATATGATAGTTTTGATGATATAGCTACTCGAAATACTTATTATGAATTGTATAATTCTGAAAGAAACCTGAGAAATAAATTTACCTGGTATGCTGTGATTACATCATTTTTTGCGATGTTTGATGCATATGTTGATGCTCATTTAAGCGGGTTTCCAAATGTAAAAGAACAAAAATTGACTCTTGATTTTATACCGAGAGAGTCATCTGAAACTTATGTTTCTCTGACGTGGCATTTTTAAACTTCTAAAATAAAATCTTTGATATCCAAACCATGATTTTCGGGATCGATTTTTCTGACAATTTTGCGATCATTATTTTCTTCTGATGCTAAATCAAACCAGATTGGAGATTGGTGAATTCCGTTTTTATCTCCTACAATTTTCACAAACGGTTTTGATTTATCAGTTTTATTATTGGAAAGAACCAATGCAATTTCATCGGTAGTCAACAATACAAGTGAACCTACCGGATACACACCTATAATGTCATTGAAAAGTTTTAATAAGAACTCATCAAACTTAATTTTCATTTGATACTGCATCTTTTTTATGACATCTTCCGGTTCAATTGATTTTTTCAAGTAAACTCTTCCAGATGTCAACGCATCAAATGAATCAACAATAGAAATTATTTTTGAAAATAATGTAGTCTCTACTTTTTCAAGACGCAGCATCGGATAACCTGTAAAATCGTTATTAATATGATGTTCAAATGCACCTCTGGCAGCACGGGCAGTATGTACATCAAATTTCATATTTCGTAGAATTGTTTTTGCACCTAAAAGTGGATGACGCTGCATTTGTATCCAATCATTTTCATCATAGGCATCAGGTTTATTTATTAAGTCTGTAGGTAATTTTACTTTTCCGATATCATGAAACAATGCAGAGAATCCCAGTTGGGAAAGTCTTGCCCTGTCTAACCCCAAACGTACTCCAATAGTTAAAGAGTAAACAGCAACATTCGTAGAATGTGCGAATGTGTAATCATCAAAGTTTTTTATAGATGCCAGTTCAATCAAGGATGATTCATCTTGTGAAATTTGGTCTAATAGAGAATGAACAACCCGTTTGGTTTTTGATATATTGATTTCTGAATCCGATTTTGTGCTTACTACTATTTCCTGTACAACTTCCATCGCTTTGAAAAAAGTTGACCTTGCTTGAGTTCTTAATTGACGACGGGCTTCTTCGGTTAAGAGTTCTGCATCTTCACCGTCTGCTGCTTTTGAAAAAAGCTGAACAGCAGCCAGATTGTTTGCTTTTAATTTTAATGAGAGCGACTCCAGGTTTTCTGCATTCGGTTTAATTTTAGCCATAAAAATAAAAAATCGTTCGGCTTCATCTTTTGAAATTTCTTCATTAAAACTAACCCCGCCGATACCTAATTCATTCCACTCGGTAATAATCGAGTCTGCTCCTGATAGACCGGAACCGTCAAAACGTACGATAGATTCATTGACAAAAAACCGTCCCGAAATATTTTTTAGATTAACAGACCCAAATTTATCACATATAGGCATTAAGGTGTTATAGAATTTTTCGGATTGGTTCAAAAAAGTTTTATTGTCTTTATCTACTAATCTAGCCGTTTTATACAATACAAAAAATGCACTCAAAAATCGTTCTTCTTCTTTACCTGCTATTGACCGGAGAGCATCTTGTGCGGTTGTTACACTCATGAGGTTTCTCCTCCATACATATACTCACGACGTTTTTGTAAGGCATTTTGTGCTTGTTTCTTTATGTCGGGACGAATAGAACGACTGAATTTTAACAGTTCCTGTTCACATCTATCTGATTTATTTATTATCATCGCTTCAAAAGCGGCAAATCTGAAAAATTGAATTTGAGCATTTTTAAATAGATTTACTTTAGTTATGAGACGAGTCAGATACTCAACAGCATACTCACCGCCAAGTTTTGAATACGCTTTTAAAAGAGCCAATTGGTCAGATTGGTCGTTCACAATAAATGAATTGTCGTTAATGACTTCTGTTATAGTTTCAAAAGCAGGTTTCCCCTCTCTTGATACTATTGACTCTATAGCCTGATTACGGATATCTTGATTAGAATCAAAAGCTGCTCGTTTTAAAATTGTCAAGACTCCTTCGGAGGGAGAGTCTTTTAAAGCTTTCACTAATGCAAGGCGTACTGTTTCATCTCTATGTTCAACAAGTTTAGACAAATATATAAGAGATTTTTTATCACCGATTTTTGATAAAATTGTAATTGCGTTACAAACAACATCGGAGCGTTTATGAAAAATACCTTTCCCGACAAAGTCTATATTATTCTTACCGTTTTCAGCCAGATAGGAAACTATACACTCTTTATGTGTTTCATTTTCTAACGTGTTTAATAAGTCGGTGATATTATTTAATGCTTCCCATGAAAACAGGGAAAGATATTTTTTTAATTCAAGAGAGCTAATTTCTTTATAAATATTCAGTGCATCGGACAGCACTAATAATCTTTCGCTAGAGCCTGCTGTAATTGCAGCATCTTTTAACCGTTCCGCCCACAGAGGTTGTTTTGGTCTGATTTTTTTCTCCAGAGCAATAATATATGAGAGAATTATAGATGCTTCCGCTAATTTTCCATGTGAGATAAATTCCTGTAAGATTTTTTCACAAATAGTTACAGTCTCGTAGAACATCCCCATTTCATCTTCCTGATGCAGCATTTCTTTTAAAAGTAATGCTGTTGACAGGTACGGATCAAATTCTGTGTCTGCTCTGAGTAAATCCTGAATTTTTATCTCTTCTTCTTCGGAGAGTGCAAAACTTTCATTGAGAATCATAGTAGTATCCGGGACTGAGTTTGCCGCTTGCGGTAAATCATCAAGTCCCATGGCAGCTGCTGCTTCGGCAGTTTTAAAAGCGACTTCATCTATTTCGTTTTCTGCCATTCTCATAGATTTCCCTGATTCGGGAACGACCGCATAGAATATCGAATTATTCCTGTTTTGGTTTAGAGATGTTCCTTCAGCAGTAGCAACATTAGTGTCTGTGAGATTTGTTTCTTCAACATTTTCAGTACCATGAGGTATAAATATTTTTTCATAGTCGGCAGAACCATCAACTGCTTGTTGTCCCTCGAAATGCTCTATATCTGTATTCTGTTTTGCCATAAAATCCTGCAAATTAAATCCGTCATCATATTGAGATAGAGCGATGTCTTCTAATGTTTTAAATTTTATTTGTGAAATAGTTGATTCCCACAAAAGTGAAACCAAGTCAAGTGACTTGTCATTAGAATTTATATACTGTTTTATGACATCTAAAAATTGATATATTTCATCAACAAATAGTCCGTCACATATAATTAACTGAGTTATACCGGTATCATAAAAAATTCCGGCAAGGTTATCCTCTTTTGACTTACTTTCGTAAACAATTTCTTTTTCATACGTCATAGTATCTTCTGCAATAGAAAATGACATCTCGCCATATTCTTCTACAAGAGATTCTAATTTTTCAGAGAAAGAACGACGTAATGAAGTAGGTAAGGGATTATCCTCGGGATAGAGCGTAACTACTTTGATAACCTTGAGAAGGTCTTTTAAAATAAATGTTATGTCTTGTATTTTATTATTTTCTGCCATATCTGTATACCTAAACGGTTGAGATATTTATCGACAGAATTTGCTATTTTATGAATTTTTCATAAAAAAAACCCGCTATAAGCGGGTTTTTATATAAATAGAGCTATTTTGTATCGTTTTTATAATAATTCTATTTTCTGACGGCCTTTTTTCACACCTTTAGTAGCATTTCGACTATCAAAAACAGCGACTGAATTTTCGACAATAAAATCATAATCGTAGTCGGTATGGTCTGTCAAAATTATTACCAAATCAGCTTTTTGTAAAAGTTTTGCAGTCAGCTTTGTAGATTTGTGTGTTTTTGATTCAAGATAAAATGAAGGTACATACGGATCATTATACTGAACTTTGGCACCTTTATCTTCTAAAAGCTGGATAACATCCAAAGCAGGAGATTCTCTCATATCCTGAATATCTCTTTTGTATGCAACACCCAATGCAACGATGTTTGATTTGTTAATCGACTTAGCAAATTTGTCATTCAATAAATCGGAAATCCTGTCAACAACATATTCAGGCATATGACTGTTTACATCACCGGCTAATTCAATAAATCTGGCGGAATAGTTTAGTGATTTTAATTTCCATGATAAATAGTGCGGATCAATCGGAATACAATGACCGCCTAATCCCGGGCCCGGGTAAAACGGCATAAATCCGAACGGTTTGGTAGCGGCGGCATCGATAATCTCCCATACATCAAGACCCAAGCGGTCACACATGAGAGCTACTTCATTGACCAGTCCGATATTTACCGAACGGAATGTATTTTCCAATAGTTTTACCATTTCGGCAGATTGTGTTGATGAAACTGAATGGATATTAGGAATTGTTTGTTCATAAAATACTTTGGCAGTATTAGTGCATGCCTGTGTTATTCCACCGACAACACGGGGAGTATTTTTTGTTGTATAATTTAAATTTCCAGGGTCGACTCGTTCGGGTGAAAATGCTAAGAAAAAATCAATTCCTACCTGTTTTTTGTTTTCAGAAAGTATAGGCAGAATCAGCTCTTCGGTTGTCCCCGGATAGGTCGTTGATTCTAAAACTACCAAGGCACCTTTTTTGAGATATTTTTTGATCGAGTTCAAGGCAGATAAAATATAGCTGACATCAGGGTCTTTAGTTTTTGAAAGAGGTGTCGGTACACAGATAGAAACTGTATCCATATTTGAAATCAGTTTCCAATTGGTAGTTGCTTTGAATTTCTTATTGTTAATAATTTCTTTGACTGCGGAATCCGGGATATCATCGATATCAGATTTTCCTGAATTAAGTAGATCTACTTTCTTTTTTGAAATATCAAAACCGATAACAGTAAATCCTTCTCGTGCCAGTTCTACCGACAGAGGCAGCCCCACATATCCTAAACCGATAATAGCTACTTTAGCTTTTCGTTCTTTGATTTTATTGATAAGTGCTTGTTCAGCTTTTTTTGATGCGTTATTATTTTTAGCCATTCTATCTTTCTCCCGAATCAGTCATTATTCGTTCGGTTTTAATTTTATCTCTCCAGTAGTTTAACGAATTCAGTAGAGTGTTGTCAATTTTATATTTTGGAATATACTGAATTTCTTTTTTAGCTCTACTGTAATCACCACGTATAGTAGGTATATCGTTTTTTCTAAAAAATTTCTTATCTATTTTTACAGTTATTTTCTTATCAGAGAATTTTAGAAGTTTATTAAGCACCGATTGAATCGATATTGCTTTGCCCGAACAAAGCTGATAAACCGCTCCTGCCTTGCCTTCTTCAGCCATAAGTCGATATCCGTTGACAATATCACGTACATCGGATAAATCCCGTTTGGCTGTTAAATTGCCGACTGTCATAATAGGTTTTTGCTTGCCCGATTCTATCATTGCAATCTGTTTACAAAATGAAGGGATAACAAAATTTTCATTTTGCCCCGCCCCCGAATGATTAAATGCTCTGGCGATAACAACCGGCATTTTATACCTGCTATGATACAACTTACAAAGATATTCTGCTACCACTTTTGAAATACCGTACGGGGATATCGGGTTTAAAATATCCTCTTCCCTGAGTGTTTTATTTTGGGGGGTAAATTTACCGTAGCACTCTGATGATGATATAAATATAAACTTTTTTACATTTTTCAATTCAGTTGATGCTTCAAGCAGATTTAATGTTCCGTTAAAATTTATATCATAAACTAATCTTTCATTGGCAAAGATTGGCCGACCGATGAAAAGGCAGCCAGATGAAAAATATAATTCGGATTTAGTTGCTGAATGAGTTTTGCTGTTTTTGATTTATCTAAAATATTAAGTGTTTGTATTTTACAGCTTTTTTTTAGCCGTTTAATCTGTTTCGGGGAATCATCTTTATAGACAGAACCGGAAACCTGATAGCCGTTTTCAAGCAGTTCTTTTGCAAGATATGAACCGGCAAAACCGGCAATACCGGTTATAAATGCATGTTTCTGTTTCATAAATTATTTAACGACACTCCATGTCGGAAAAGTACAGCTTTTCAATAAAGTAGTTGCCGGCAATACCGGCTATAAATGCATGTTTCTGTTTCATTAGATAATTAATCAAACTTCCTTGTTTGAGATATGTTCTATTTTGACAGCCGTTCCATGTCGGCATCTACCATCATTTTTACTAACTGTTCAAAAGAAACTGAAGGTTCCCATCCTAATTTTTCCTTGGCAAGTGACGGGTCGCCTAACAGCAAATCTACTTCGGCGGGACGAACAAAACGAGGGTCGGTAATGACAAATTCTTTATAATCTAAATCGACATAAGAAAAAGCTGTTCGTACAAAATCTTCAACCGAGTGTGTTGCTCCGGTTGCTATGACATAGTTGTCAGGTTCATCCTGCTGTAGCATCAGCCACATCGCCCGAACATAATCACCTGCAAAACCCCAATCACGTTTGGAATCTAAGTTTCCAAGGGCAAGATTTTTTTCTAATCCTAATTTAATTCGCACGACACCGTCTGTAATTTTTCGAGTAACAAACTCAAGTCCGCGTCGTGGTGATTCGTGATTAAACAGAATTCCCGATGAGGCATGGATACCGTAAGATTCTTTATAATTTATTGTAATCCAATGTCCGTATACTTTTGCGACACCGTACGGTGAGCGCGGGTACAACGAAGTTGTTTCTGATTGGGGTACTTCCTGTACTTTGCCGAACATTTCCGATGATGATGCCTGATAAAATTTTATATTTTTATCAACCAATCGAATTGCCTCAAGCATTTTTGTTACACCGATAGCATCAAACTCACCTGTTAAAACCGGTTGTGTCCAACTGGTCGGGACAAATGATTGAGCCGCAAGATTGTATACTTCGTCAGGTTTGCTGTCTTCAATTATTGAAATCAATGAAAGCTGGTCGAGTAAATCGCCCTGTACCAAAGTTATTTTATCTTTAATATGGTTTATTCTATCAAATGATTCGGTTGAGGCACGGCGTACCATCCCGAAAACCTCGTATCCTTTTTCAAGGAGTAATTCGGCAAGATATGAACCGTCTTGTCCGGTAATTCCGGTAATTAATGCCCGCATAAACAGACTTCCTTTAAGTTTCTGATAATCTTTATCATACAGATTATCGGCAAATTTTGTTGCATTTTAAGAGGGTCAAATATAACTTTAATCATTATACAGGTCAATCATTAAAAGTTCACAAAACGAAATGGATGATTTCATGAAATTACAGATAAGTTTTATAATCGGTCTATTTCTCATATCTGTCAATATCTTTGGTGTGGAGATAAAATCAAAAGGAGCAAACGTGACCCAACAAAATTCAGCTGACAGCCTGCTTTCTGCTGCCGACGATATATTTCAAACGAACAATATAGAAGATGCTTTTGGGGCATATACCAAAGCATTTGAATCTGCCAGAAAAGAGTTTAACCGTTCGGTCGAAGTAGAAGCTCTCGCACAAATGGCACGAATGAAACTCAAAAGCGGTCAAAAAGAAGAAGGTCGTACATTATTAGGACAGGCAGAAGAACGGGTTTCTGACTCTGACCCGTTGGGCTATTCCCGATTTCTCGGAGTTAAAGGGCGGTTTGAATGGCAGGATAATGATTTGGCTGAAGCACGGAAAACATTTGAAAAAATGTATGATTTTTGTCATGCCAATGCATTATGGGGTCGGGTAATCGATGCCGCCAATATGATGGCAATAGTTTCTGAAACTCCTGAACTGCAAATCGAATGGAGCAAAAAGGGAATCGAAACTGCCGAGGCGACTGAAACCGAACGGATGCTGGGACAATTATGGAATAATCTGGCGGCGACATATTATGATATTAAAGATTTTGAGAATGCTTTGGAAGCATATAAAAAATCACGTGAATATCACTGGCGGTTTTCCGGTGAGGTCGCAAAACTGTATGCCGACTATCATATCGGCATGACCTACCGTCTGCTTGGCAAATTTGAAGAAGCGGGAACGTGGCTTCGCCCTGTTCTTGCCTGGGCGGAACGGATTAACAATCATTCGGCAATTGGTCAAGCGTGCGAAGATTTAGGCGAGATTGAAGCTGCCAAAGGGAATAAAAAAGATGCTCTCGTATATTTAAAACGTGCCAGAGATGAATACAAAAAAGCTGGATACGACACAACCTGGCAAGAGGTCTGGGAACATATTAATACAAGGATTAAGCAGGTCGAGGGGTAACAACCTCCAATCTCCTTTCCTGCGAAAGCAGGAATCCAGAAAAAAAATGCAAAAGAAAAAAATAACCTCATACTCAATTGAAGAATTATCAAATTTTCTATATTCGGCAAGATATCTTGACTCTATGCAAGAAATGATGAAAAATTATCCCGAGTTTATAAAAAAGAAAAACTTATTAAAGATTCATACAATTTTATTAAAATATGTAGATAAATCTTTGCAATTAGAAGATTTTAAATCTCTAAAAGAAATCTATAATAAACCAGAATTTTCACCCCAAGGTTCAAACGACTCAATAAAAATTTTATTCACAGTACCACTAACTTGGATTAGACTTGAAATATTTGATAAGCCTAAAGATTTTGAGACATTAACTGATTTAGAAATCAGAAAAGAAATAATCGAGATATACAAGTTCTCTTATGAGAAAATATCGGCGGAATTAAAACAAGCTGTTGATTCTCTAAAGCTAATAATGATTCTTGATTGTCACATCCCAATATCTGCATCTAATGAAGACTTTCTTTCAAAGCCACGCTTAATGTTTCTTTTATCAAAATATTTTGAAATATATGCTGAATATATACAATATCGAACAACAGCATATATGTGGTTTATTCCAGACCCTTTGGTCAAATTTACAACAAGCCTTAAAATTAGAATTAGAAAATTGATAGAACTTTTAGAAATAAATAAAGAGACTTCTATCATATTAGAGTTTATAGAGTTACCTCCAGAAGATGTAGACGCTATACCAGATCAAATTAATAGCATGATTAATTACTCAATAGAAACTTTAGAAATTCAACACACAAAATTTGGACATGAAATTTTTCCATTTACAGAACAAGAGAAATTATTTATTGATTCTTTTAACAGTCATTTTCAAGAAAATCGAACTCATGCTGAAAAACATTTTCATAACTTTCTGAACAATACTGAGAAAAACAGTAGCAACTCTTCATCAAAAGAATTACAAAAAGAACTTACTTGTAGTGAATATATTAGAGAAGTAGAATTAAAACTTCGTGATTTAATAAAAAAACAATACTTAATAAAATATGGTAATAATTGGATATTTGGTATCAAAGAAGCAATTGGAAAAAACGCATATCTAATCGCGGTTAATACAATGGAGCAAAGAAAAATAACTGATCTGAATGAGTTGTTACATTTTACGACACTCCCAGACTTACAACAAGCAATAAAAAATAAATGGGATTTATTTAAAGATATAATTCCAATAAAACGAAAAGAATTTAATATATTGTTAATTCCAATACTAAAAGGACGAACTGAAGAGGCACATAATCGCCCTAAACATTTATGGCCTGAGATTGAACAACAAAGAGTCAGAGTTGCTTGTAAAGATTTATTAAGTAAAATCAAATAATAGTTTTAGATTGGAATTCAGTTAGTTTTTCCACGTTCTGTCAGTTCCTGATTCGTTGAAAACGAATTGTAAACTGACAGCAACTTATATATTGTTAAGTGTCATCCAATTGCATTGGATAGTACCTGACACAATAAATAATTAAAATAAAAGTCCGGTCTTGTCAGGTCTCGGAGAGACGATACCTACTAAACTCCTGCCATCGTTGTTATCTGTCTCTGTGTAGCGTTGACTACTAAATACGCTGAAGTTACATGGTTAAATCCTTTTATAGCAACAGGTCAGCTGGCATTAACATTGTATATAGCCCATATCATTATAGGTATGGGGATATTGGAGATGTTCGGTTATTTAGAGCATCAATCACTATTCTTTTCGACTATAACCTCGATAATTTTCTGCATCTTCGGAGTCTTGTCTTCTTGGTTCTGGAGAAAACGATTTAAGCGAGGTCCTTTGGAATTTATAATGCGTAAAATTTCATAAAGATTACATTATTGTTTTCAACATTGCTTATATTTCATAAAAATATACCGACAGACTAATAGGTCTAAAACTATGGAGCCTGCGATAAAATGATTAAAATTGAAAAAAAACCGTTCGGATACAGATTAATTTTTTCCGGAGTTATTTCTACCAAAGAAGTTGAAGCCTGGCTTGCTGAGTCTGATAATTTATTCGAAAAGAATAACGGAAGTTTTTCAGTATTGGTTGATATGCGTGACATGGAACTGCTTCCGGTAGCCTGCCAGGGAATTATGCGTCAAGGTCAGAAGTTATATAAAAGAATGGGGATGGATCGTTCTGCCGTTGTAGTTCGTGACAAACTGACCGCAATGCAGTTTAGACTGATAGCCCAAAAAACCGGGATTTATTCTGAAGAAAGATATATCAATGCAGCTTTGAACCTAAATTGGGAAAAAGAAGCTCTGGGGTGGATATTACATTCTGTAGAACCTTCAACTGAAAAAGAGCCTGTAGAATAATTCCTATGTAATTCTCCCTAATTGCAAACCTCCATACAATGCAGCAATACCGATTACATTTTGTAAAAGTATATTTCCAAAAGCAAAGAAATACTGAGAATCTCTAAAAAGCATATTCGACTCAAGGATAAGTGTTGAAAAAGTCGTAAACGCTCCCATAAATCCTACAAAAAGTACAACCCTCATTTCATCGCTTATTGATACTTTCCCCTCAAGCAACGCCCATAACAAACCGACCACAAAACAGCCAAGTATGTTCACTGTTAAGGTTCCGATTGGAAAGTCTGAACCTGATATTTTTTGTATATACACCGAGAGAAAATACCTTAATAATGTTCCTGCTGCTCCGGCAAGTATGAGGAATATAATTTTTTGTGCCACAACAAATTCTCCTTTTATAAGAAATCAATCTAAAATAGATAAGTAATAATAATATAATTTCAAGTTTTAACTGTTTTTTCCGTTTTTAATTTCTTGTTGCTTTCAGGGTCTTGTTTTATCATTTTAAGCAATTATTCAACTGATTTATTTTTGTTATTGATAAAGGTCTTAAGGAGTTCACTATCGACTCACAATTTTTATTAGCTCTGTCATTTATTCTGTATAATTTGTTCATAATCGGAATCGGATTATACTCCACAAAGTCAAAAAAAGAGACTAGTGAAGATTTTGTTTTGGCTAACCGTGAGTTAGGTCCCTGGGCATCGGCTCTATCTGCCTCGGCATCATCGGAGTCGGGATGGGGCATGCTTGGATTAGTCGGGATGGCGTACGCTGACGGGGCAGCGTCATTTTGGATTGTTCCCGGAATTGCATTAGGGTATCTGTTTAACTGGTATTATCTCGCTGAAAAATTACGAACGGCAACATCTGCAAACGGTGCCGTGACTATTCCACAATATATTTCATTTCGGTTTGGAAAAAATTCAAAATCATTAAAAATTATTTCATCTTTGATTATCATCATTGCTATGCTCGGATATGTAGCTGCTCAGATGAATGCCGCAGGTAAAGCATTTGATGCTACTTTTTCGGTTCCATATTGGCTGGGTGTCTTAATAGGTGCCGGGATTATTTTAACCTATACCGTATTCGGCGGATTTAGAGCAATATGCTGGACAGATATTATTCAGTCATCATTTATGTTCGTAGCACTCTTGGTCATGCCGATTGTAATGTTATATCAACTAGGCGGGTTTGGTCAGTTTGTTGAAGTAATTTTATCGACCGACCCAAATTTTCTTTCTTTTACAGCAGGTAAAAGTGGTCTTACGTTAGTAGGTTTTGTAGTCGGATTTTTAGGAATCGGTTTAGGTTACCCGGGGCAACCTCATATATTAGCACGGTTCATGGCGGCAAAAGATAAAAAAACAATCAGACAAGGTTCTGTCATTGCCATATCTTGGATGACTATTGTATATCTCGGTGCTATTTTCTTTGGCATGTTTTCAAAAATCTACTTTGGGGTTCTTGCCGATCCCGAGCAGGCACTTCCTCTTGCGGTCAATAGTTTACTCCCCCCTGTTTTAGGCGGGTTTGTAATCGCTGCAATAGTTTCGGCAATTTGTTCAACGGCAGACTCACAACTGATAGTAGTCTCTACTATTTTTTCAAGGGATATTCTTCCGATATTTTCAAAAACCGGAACATCTGATTTGAAAAAAACTATTTCGACAGATAAAATTGTGCTGGTTATACTGGCGGTTCTTTCGGTCTTTTTTGCGTTGACAAAAAATAGAATGATATTTGATTTTGTATTATACGCTTGGTCGGTTTTAGGAGCAGCATTTGGTCCAGTTGTAATTTTAGGATTAGTCTGGAAAAAAACAAGCAAAGCTGGTGCTATAAGCGGAATGCTGACCGGACTTATTGTTTCGGTCGTATGGCGAGATGTTCCTGTATTAAAATCTATTGTATATGAACTTGTACCGGCATTTATATTGGCGACCTGTGCGGTTGTAATAGTTTCTCTTTTGACATCAAAAACAAAGGAATAAAACGTGGCATCATCTGTAAAAAAAAAGGTCTTCTCATTTCTCGGATTAACTTTTCTGGGCATTGTTGTCGGAATTATTGTATCATTTTATATTATGCTTGTTCTATCTATTCCTCAAACTGACGGCGAAATAGTTCTTGACGGTATTAATGGCGAGGTTGAAATTTTATTTGACGGTAAAGGAATCCCTCAAATTTATGCATCTAATGAAAATGATGCGTACTTTGCTTTAGGGTATCAACATGCATCTGACCGTATGTTTCAGATGGATCTTTCTCGGAGAGTTGCTCAGGGAAAACTTTCAGAACTCTTAGGTTCTGTAACAAAGTCTATTGATGCCGAACAGATAAAAATCGGACATTTTAGAATTGCTCAAGAAGCGGGAAAAAACTTATCTGATTATAACCGAGAGCGTTTACAGGCATACTGCGACGGAATCAATAAATATGCCGAAATTTGTAAGTCACTGCCGTTTGAATATCGGTTTCTTCCGGTTGACTTTACAACGTGGACTATAACCGATTGTCTGGCGTTATTATCATTTCAAACATGGTATTCAAACAGTTTAATGAATAGAGATTCTTTTTACAACGAGCTTGCTAAAAAAGTCGGGATAGAAAAAGCTCAAACACTTATCTTCCCGTATCCAGATTTTGCACCGTCAACAGTAGAATACAGACAAACTCAATCAAACAGAACTCCTGTAAAGCAGAATTTACAGATCGGCTACAACTATTCTTTTGAATTACAACCTGACAACCAAAATAGTTTGGCACAGGAATATATAGCATCGCAATACTTTCAAAATGGTCTGCAGTCTTTCAATATGTCGGAAGCGTCAAATGCATGGGTCGTGGCACCCTCTCGCTCTGAAAGTGGCTCTGCCATGCTTGCCTCGGATCCTCATTTAGAATTAGGCCGTCTTCCCCAGTTTTGGTATGCAGTCGGGATTCATATAAAAGAAACTGAAACAAACGTGTTCGGAATTACTACTCCCGGGTTACCGTTTTTTGTTATGGGGCATAACAAAACAGCAGCTTGGGCATTCACCGCAGGTGGAAATGATGTTGTTGATTATAAAACAATTCAAATGAACAAAAACAAAACTCAATATTTGACAGAAAACGGTTGGAAGGATTTTCGTATAGTATCAACTGAACATCTTAACTCATATCTGGACAGCACTGTAATTCTTGAAACAAAAATTTCCGACTATGGTGTTGTCATGGAAGAAGATGATTCAACAGCAATAGTTTTACATTGGGTCGGACATGATGTTGATTTAAACATAGGTATTACAAACGCATTCAGTTTAATCAACACAAATTCATATGATAGTTTCAGAAAGATAGTTACTAATTTCGGGGCTTTAGATGCCAACTATTTGTATGCCGATAGTTCGGGTAATATAGGTTACCAACTTTCGACTCCGATTCCTGTTCGAAAAGATTACTCAGAAACTATTTTACCGTCGGCATTAGGTTCTCAAAGCAGGTTTGAGTTTTATTCGCTTGATAAAACGTCTCATGTTTTAAACCCGTCAATAGGATGGATAGCATCTTGCAACAACAAACCTGACAACCGAAGCAGTACTCATGGATTTTATTTTGCCGATAGAATTATGCAAATGCATGAGCTTTTGAATTCAAAAGATAAATTCTCTGTTCAAGATATGAAAACTTTTCAGTTTGACCTTACCGACAGATACATGGCACATTTCGCAACAGAACTCTCACGGATACTTGCAATGTGTGGAGAAAGTGAAAAAGCCGAACAGATAGCTTTGTGGGGCGGTGCAAGCGATACTTCATCATACTTTGCTGCCCTGACAGTTGTATATCTTGACCAGTTACAAAAAGAGGTGTTTGAGGATGAGTTACCTGATTTATATAACAGAGTTCCTGCTAAGTGGATTGAAAATTTAAATAATGTTTTAGCAGCAGGATGGTTTGATAATATAACTACCGATGTAAAAGAAAATTATATAGACATCGCCCGCAAAGCAATGACCCAAGCATTAGTGATTGTCGGGGATAAAAAATGGGGCGATATGCAGACTCTGCAAATGAAACATCCGTTGGCTATAATTCCAATTATCGGTTCTTCTTTAGATTTGGAGACAGAACCAATCCCCCGCGGAGGTACACCGGGGACTTTGAATTCTTCGTTTTCTCAAAAAATATCTGACAGTAGTTATGTCTCTGTTGCCGGAGCAAGTATGCGATTGATTGTAGATTTTTCTGACTTAGATGCTACCTCAATAGTTCTCCCTGCGGGAAATTCAGGAAACCCGATGAGTAATCATTTCTTTGATTTTTACGAGATGTGGAAAACAAATGAACGCTGGACGGTACCGATTAGCGATGAAAAAATCAGGAATAAATCAATAAGTAAATTGACGCTTAAGCCAAAAATTTAATTCTTGTATTTGAGATATTTTTCATACTCTGTTTGTGCTTTTTCATAGTCGGCAGGCCTTCCGATATCTAACCAGAATTTTTCAAACAGGTATGAGTTGATTGGTGTTTTTTGTTTTAATAATGTCTCCATCAAATTATCAAATCCAAATGGGACATTATCGGGAATCTGATTGAGAATTGTTTTTGAAAAAATATAGATTCCACAGGAAACTAAATAATCTGATTTCGGTTTTTCTTTGAATAAAATTATATTATTGTTACTGTCGGTTTCTATAACACCGTAATCTATGTCGTGACATCTTTTTGTTACCGCAACAGAAAGCTCCGCACCTGACTGCATATGCAGAACCATCATATCGGCAAAATCTAAATCTGTCAGAATATCTCCATTGGCGACAATAAATTTATCCTGTAAAGAATCAATCAGTTTCAAAGGTGCAACTGTAGAAAGTTCTTTTTCTTCGTGGGAATAGCTGATTTTTAAACCAAAGCGGGAACCGTCCCCTACTACCTCTTTGATTTGGTCTGCCATATGATGTACCGCAATGATAACTTCGGATACACCGCATGACTGCATTTGTTTTAACAGTAGTTCAATAATAGGCTCTCCCACAACCTCGACAAGAGGTTTCGGAATTTCTTTTGTAAACGGGTAAAGTCTTCGTCCTTTACCTCCTGCTAAAATAACAGCCTGCATAATTCTCTCTATATATTTTTATAAATTTTGTTATCGGGGTCATTTATGCTGCCGGATTGTATCAGTGCTATATATTCTTTTATTCCGTCAGCAACTTTTTTTGAAATTCGAAACCCTAAATTGTTTTTTATACGTTCAAAGTTTACCCGATAATCGCGAGGGTCTTCTTATTTTGAAACATAATGTATATTATCTTTTGCCTTTGGCAACTCTTTTAGAATCATCTCGACAATTGTTTTCTTTTGATAGTTTTCATTTGTGTCACCGACATTAAAGGCTTTGTGTGATACAAGCGATTTCTCTGCTTCAATTGCTAAGATACATGCTCGAGCAATATCTGAAGTATGGCAGTACGGTCTCCAAAACTGCTCACCGTAAATTTCAAGTTTTCTTCCCAAAGCAAGTTCTTTGCTGAATTCATTAACAGTTAAATCTAATCGAATACGGGGCGAAAGTCCATAGGCTGTTGCAAAACGTAGACAGGCAGGAGTTAGATTTGTATCTAAAAGATTAAGCAATTTTTGTTCAAACTCAACTTTTAATTCGGCATAGAGAGAAACAGGGTTGAGTTCTGTTGTTTCGTCAACATAGCCGTTTGGGTCAGACATTTTACCGTAGTTGGAACAGGTCGAGGCAAAGATAAACCTTTCGACTTGAGCATCTATTGCGGTATCCAAAAGATTTTGTGACCCTTCTCTATTTACTGCGATTGCTAACTCAGGTTGTTTTTTACATGCCGGGTCGCCGACAATAGCTGCCAGATGAATTATCGCATTGACAGAATCTACTGCTTTTTTACAGTCATTTCGGTTTGTTATATCACCTTGTATAAATTCAAAATGTTTATTCAGTTTATAGGCTTCCAATGGTTGCTTACCAAACGAAAGGTTATCTATTGTGCGAACAAAGTAACCTTGCTGCAGTAGTTGTCCTATAAGTACCGAGCCTATATAACCGGCTCCACCGGTAACAAGTATTTTTTTTTCTGCCATAGCTCTAAACATAATGATTAAGTCTGAATAGAAAAAGAAAAATTATTAAATATGTGGATATTAATTTGATGTTATTTCAATATACTATTATCTGTTTCTTATTTCATTATAAGACAATAAAAGTTTCCATCTTGTGGAATTTGCAGTTCGTTATGTTTTGCCAAGATATTTGTAATATCAGTGTAAATAAAATGATACCACCATATAAAAAATTCTTCAAAACTGATTTCATTTTCGTAACCGGTCTTTTTATAGATACTATGTATATAGCGTTTATTGTCTGTTAATATATTTAGCAATTTTGGTTTAAAATCAGATGCAAGTTGTTCAAAGAATTCCATTTCAACATTTGTTATTTTTGGGGCATTATTTACTAATGAATCTAAATATGATTTATCTTTTTTAATTTTACTATTCACAATATTTCTATTATTGCCATATACAACTAATGCAATACTGTCATTAAGTGAGTGATACTGATTCCCATAAATCCCAAAATTTTCCTTTGGGTATTCAATATTTTCCATAATACTATAATAGTAATTTTTCCCGTGTCTACGAGGACGTTCATCTTTCTTTAAGAATTCAGCTTCGACGTTGTTTATCTGCCAATTATCAAGTAAGACATCGCTTAATAAAAAGAAAGACCATTCTTTAAAATCATATTTTGAAGATAATTCAGAATCTAAATACTTTACTTTAATAGAAGGAATTTCCTGTATGACAGATTCAGCAATTTGTTCAGCTATCAGTCTGCCGTATTCATACAAATTCATTCATTGTTCATGGGAAACTATAAAGACTGTTGGCTTAAGAGCTTCATCATATTTGAGCCAGTTTTTAGATTTTAAAAAATCTATTTTCTCTTTAAGAAATTCATCTGACCATTCGACTTTTTTTTGAAAGAATTGTATATCTAATTTTTCATGTAAGGCAACAAGAAGCAAATCAAGACTATCGTCAACAGGGTCAAAATCGGGAAAATTATCGCCTCTTGAAATCAACTTGTGTTCATAGTAGTTATCAAAAATTGTATCTAATTTATCAGATGATTTTTGCATATCTTTACAAGGCTCTATATTCATAAGTATTAGTTTCTTATGAATCACAAATTATTATTATAAACCTTTAAGTGTCGCTTTTGCTTCTTGTAAATAATCACCTGATAAACCAAGTTCTATAGCTTTTGTAAGATTTTCTTTTGCCTCATCCGACCATCTTTCTGTGTCGGCACTCTTGGCATCTGCCATTCCGAGTCGAAAATATGGATACGGGTTTTCCTCTTCAGCATGTCTTGCTTTTTGGATTCTCCGCGACAAAGATCATATCTTCCCATTTTGTAATAAATATCAGCAAGATTTATTATATATTCATAAGTCCCGTACCCTTCAAATGCAGCCTGCCGTCCCATATTAGCAGCTTTTGGGAAATCGATACCTTCGGCAGCTAAAATTTGAGAATAGTACTTCAGATTAACCGGATTTCTATTAAAAGTTGTTAAGTTTTTTTCAAACAGATCATACGCTTCTGTTTTATTCCCAGTATAATACATTCCCCTGGCTTTTAAGATATTAGCATCGGGGTTATTCGGTTCAATAGCTATTACCTTATCAAGATAATTTAATGATTTCTCAAATTCGTTATTATCTTGAGCATTCACCGCAAGCAGTAAATTAGCATCAGGATTATCAGCATTGTACTTATTCATAATCTCGAGTAATGCTGTAATTTCTTCCGTACGATTATCTGCCTTTAGAATTTCAATCAGTTCTTTTACTAAAATAATGTTTCCGGAGGCTGATGGAAAAAATTGTTCAAATTGCTTGAGACCTTCTTGATATTTTTTATTGATGAAAAGATATTTCGTTTTTGTTAAGGCAATAAAATTGTTTTTTTCAAACTGAGGATATTTCTTAAATAATTCAAGAGCCTCTTTTTGTTTATTGATGCGCAGCAAAAAATTTGCATAACTTTTAAATGCCGGCTCATAATACTGATTAACTGTTAATGCTTTTTTATAGGTTTCTTCGGCTTTATCATATTTGCGAACAGCATAGTGTCCCCAACTTTCTGCTATTCCGGTCAACCAGTCAGCATCCCTTTGGTGACCCATTTCTATTTTCTCTAAATCAGCATAACATTGTTCAAACAACCCGACAATATGTTTGTTCAATGCGATTTCGAGTTTCAGCTCTTTACGGTTTTTTCGCCATCCCGGTACTGCTTCCAACTGAGGAATTGTTCCGGGGTTCTTTTCATATTTAACAGAAAGCATCAACATGGCATAATAATAAAAGGAACCAAAGTCTTCTTGAAGCTTCCCTTTTGAAATATCAACTTGTAATATCTGCAGATCCTGAGCAATTGTAATTTTGTCAGAAATTTCTCCTCGTGAGTATAATTCATACATGGTACCGGTGAAACTTTTGGGAGCTTTAGAACGGTAGTTTTGTCCTAAGGTTCGTATTTGAGATTTATCATCGATATGAAGGGCATAGAATAAGCGAAGACCAACCAACAATAGTTGATCAGGCTCTAAAGTTTCAAATGATTTAATAATAACCCGAGCATCTGTTAAGTAATTATTTTTCAAGGCTCTTTTAAAAGCGATATAGACATTGTTGATATTCGTTTTGTTACTTTCAAATAGTTTTCTGTTGTACATCATAGCTGAATCTATTTGCCCTATAGTTTCATAGTATTCGGCTGCGGCATTATAAAAAAGAGGATCATCAGATTTACCGGTTAATGCTTGTGAAGCTTCTTTGTGGGCATCCTCTTTTAAACCTTGTAGTGCTTTTGTTGTCGCTAACATAAATTGAGCGGCATATTTATGTTCATACTCTGACATAATAGCTTGTTTGAAATAGGTCTCTGCTCTTTTTAGCTCACCTATATTTTTATATGCTTCACCTAAAATATATTTTGTTTGAGTATTTTTATTCCATAACTTGTTATAATAAACAGCCGCCTCTAAAGCATCAATATAGAACCCTAAATTTTTGTAGGAGTTATACAACCCGACAAAAGCATCTTCATAGTCAGTATTGATTGAGAGAATCATGGAGTAGTTATTTATCGCATCAAAGTACTGCAGACGGGCTTCATTTAATTTTGAGACACCTACCATCCCTGTTATAGAACCGGGATCAATTTCAAATATCTGAGCAAATGTAGAATCTGCTTCGTAAAATTTTAGATTACTTATCTGTTCGGTTCCATCTTGAAACAGGTCTTCAATTTTTTCTTCTGGAGTTTTTGTACAACCACTTATCAATAAAACGGCTAGTGAGCAAATTAGAATTTTTTTCATATAATCCTTTTTATATATCAAATTATTTTCTCGTTTAATGGTATAACTATTAAAGCTTTAATTTATACATTTTTTCTCATTGAGAAAGGAAATTATTTTAAAGAAAACAGCAAAAATTATGCTGAATTAGCAAATTTTATTGTATAAACTACTAAACTCGGTTATATTTAGATATGGCAACACTTAAATCAAAAGAATTAGTTAAATATTACAGAAAACGGGCGGTCGTCAATGGTGTTTCGGTTGAGGTAAATTCCGGCGAAGTCGTTGGACTGCTTGGACCTAACGGTGCCGGCAAAACAACGACGTTTTATATGTTAATCGGCTTTATCAGACCCGACAACGGTGATGTTTTTATGGAAAAAAAGAACATCAGTACCCTGCCTATGTATAAAAGAGCAAAAGAGGGTATCGGTTATCTTGCTCAAGAAGCATCGGTTTTCAGAAAAATGACAGTTGAAGATAATATAATGTCAATATTGCAGTATCAGAAAATGAATAGAAAGCAGCAGAAAATCCGTTTGGAAGAGCTTTTAGAGGAACTGGATATTGCTCATTTGAGGAAAAGCAAAGCATATACTCTCTCAGGCGGTGAAAGAAGGCGAGTTGAAATTACCAGAGCTTTAGTCAGCAACCCCAAATTTATTCTTTTAGACGAACCGTTTGCAGGTATTGACCCGATGCTGTAGAAGATATTCAGAAAAATATTTCCCGACTGGTAGAACGTGGTTTAGGTGTTTTGATTACTGACCATAATGTACGGGAAACACTCTCTATATGCGACCGTGCTTATATTATGTGTGACGGAAAAATATTAAAATCGGGTGATTCTCAGTTTTTGGCAAATGATGCTGAGGCGAAAAAAATATATCTCGGTGAAAAATTTAAACTGAATTAAAAAGTGCTGTGTAATTTATGAACGATATAAGCAAACTCTATAAACCTAAGTTCCATTTGTCCGATAAAGCTGTATATAAACCGCAATATCGACAAACCATTTAAAAGATATTTGAGTAGAGATTATGAAACTAGGACTACAACAAAGACTATCTGTTACTTTAGCCCCGCAATTGATTCAATCGTTAAAAATGCTTCAAATGCCGGTTTTAAAGCTTGAACAAACTATCAGGCATGAGTTATCTACAAATCCATTATTGGAAGAAATAGAAGATGTTGAACCTACCGATGAAAAAGATAGCGAGTTTGAATTAACCGAGCAGAAAACTGATGAAGAAAAAGCTGCCGAATGGGAAGATTATCTTTTTAACAATGACGATGAAGGTTATAAAGTAAAAGAACCTGTTGAACAACGTGAAGAACGGTTTGAAGGTCCCGGAACTTCGGCATTGAATCTTTACACACACCTCAATGAGCAACTTTCACTTTTAAAACTATCCGAAGAAGAACATCTGATTGGCGAATATATTATCGGTAATATTTCACCTGAAGGGTATCTGGCAATATTTGTACCCGAGATGGCTGCCGAACTTGAATTGGATAGTGAAAAAATTGAAGCTATATTAAAAATGATTCAGCGGTTTGAACCTCTCGGAATCGGTTCAAGAGATTTACGGGAATCTCTTATGATTCAGCTCGAAGAAAAAGATTTACAAAAATCATTAGCATATAGAATAGTAAAAGAACATCTTAATGAACTCGACAGAAAATCAATTTTACAAATAGCCAAATTGATGTGTGTTTCTGCTGAAAAAGCACAGGCAGCAATGACCGTCATAAAAAGTCTGACTCCGACACCTACACACGGTCGGTTTGACAACGGAGCAATGCCGGTTATACCCGATTTGATTGTTGAACGGGTCGGTGATGAATATGTTGTTTTTCATAATGATGCCTATGTACCCAGGTTACGTATTAACGCAAGTTATAAAAACCTGATGAAACGTGGAAATAGTTCTACAAAAGGTACAAAAGATTATGTCCGTCAAAAATTAGAACAGGCTCGATGGCTTTTAAACTCTATCAACCAAAGACGGTCAACCATGATTCGAGTGATGGAAGCTATTATTGAAAAACAAAAAGAGTTTTTTGAACGGGGACAAGAATTTATTAAACCGATGATTATGGAAGATATAGCTCAAGCTGTTGAAATGAATGTTGCAACTATCAGTCGGGTATCTAATAGTAAATATGTCCAGACTCCTTTGGGTGTTTATGAAATTAAATACTTTTTTAATTCCGGAATTGCCAAAGCAGACGGTGAAAACATGGCAAAACGGGCTGTCAAACAACGGATTGAAGAAATTATTAAAGCGGAACCGATTGAAAAACCGCATTCTGATCAGGAAATTTTTAGACTTTTAAATAAAGAAGGTATCACTCTTGCCAGACGAACAGTTACAAAATACAGGGAAGAACTTAAACTTCCTCCGGCAAGATTAAGAAAACGTGTTGCTGAAAACAAGTAAGTAATTTTATTACCATAGGATGGTACAGACAATTGAAGACTCTAAATAATTTTTGTTTATATTCTCTCAATGATGAGAGAAGCATACATCAATTTCATCAAACCTCAATTTCAATTCGTACTATCTTGGACAATATGATTATTTCATTTAATAATGAATTATCATTACGTATAGATTTATTCATTAACTATAACATTAATGAATGCATGAAAAGGAGTGTGAAACCATGCTAAAAAAGATATCCGCCCGTCACTTTGATTTATCAGAGGGGTTAAAATAAAAAGCTGAAGCGGAAATGGACAGCCTGACAAGATATTATGAAAACATTATCTCAGCTGATCTTGTTTTAGACAAAGAGCGACACCGTAATTTGGCAGAATTGAAAATATCGGTATACAATCAAACAATAGCAGCATCGGCAGAAAGCGATGATATGTTTAATGCGATTGCGACAACAGTTGATAAAGTCCGTACTCAACTTCTCAAATACAAAGGTAAACAAAAAGACAAAAGACCTGAAGAAATTACCGAGACCAAAGATGCTGCTACCCGTCCTAGTACAAACGCAGATGAGTTAGATATTTAAAATCAGTTAACAATTCATTATTTTACAAGCCCGCTAAAAGCGGGCTTTTTATTTGCAAAAAGAGCAATTTTTTTCATGATTTATATGTAGTATAATTCTTGACCATTTGGTTTTATTCTTTCAGGTACAGAGACTTATAAGAAAATATATTTCCCATTTAACATTCGGCACAATATTTTCATAGTAGTTATATGAATGAATAAATGAAAAGAGAAATAAATGCACTTTTTCGACTCAAGTTATATAGCTCTAATACTCATGTTGTCCGCCTCGTTGTTTTTTCTTATGGCAGGAATACGTTCATTAAAAAGTGAATGTTTAGAAGGAACGCTTTATACTGCTTTGTCTTTATTTTTTGCGATTGCTCACTATTTTTATATTTATAATTTACCACTTCATTCTCCCATATCATTTGTGTTGAGTAATAATTTGTTTTGGAGTTGGTTGACAGTCATTTTTGCTCCGTCGATCATAATACTTTTTATCACTTTTGGGCTTGTGAACTTTACGATGGACTATTTTAAAGTTGGTTTGATTAAGATATTTTTTGGATTAACTCTTCTCTGTTATATATTCATGCTGGGCGGCAATTGGGCATTTGATGTACGGGGAATTATTGCTATTTTATTCGGTTTTATCTGGTTTGAAGTAGAACTTAAAACAGCGGCATAAATCAGAATAGCATTAACAGGGCAACTCCACCAACTGTTATCAACGTACCGAGAACAATTCTCAATGACAGTTTTTCTTTATACAAAATTCTTGTTAAAGGTAACAACCAAATAGGTGTTGTTGAATTCAAAGTAGCTGCAATTCCTGCTGCTATATATTTCACCGCAACTAAAGACATCCACACTCCCATAAACGGTCCAAACAAAGCACCACCGAATGTATATCCGATAGCTTTTTTATCTTTCACGGCAGAAAGGGTTTCTTTTAGTTGTCCCCGAAATGCTGAAAGAGTCCAAATACAAACCAATGATACCAGCATCCGTATAAAAGATGCTTCCATAGGAGGAATTTTAGCTCCTACATTCAACATAGCATGTTTTGCCAGTACTAGACCTGCCGCCTGTCCAAAAGCTGCTATCAATCCTAATAATATGCCCTTGCGAAGAGAACCTTTATCGGGGTGATTTGCATGAAGGTTTGAATTATTATACTGTCTTTCAGAAACAACCCAGCCTATCCCTCCCAGAGTTAGAGAAATTCCCGCCATATCCAGTAAATCTAAAGATTCGCCTAAAAAGAACCATGCAATAATAACTGCCATTACCGGAGCTGATGCATATAACAAAGAAGCGAACCGAGGACCAATCATCACCATTGCCTTAAAACCGGCACCGTCTCCAATGACTAATCCGATAATCCCGGAAAGACCGAGCCATAGAACATGGTTTAAAGTCAATGATTCAGGTATAAGAGAACCTTTATAAAATAGAAGTACAACAATATAGACTAATACTGCCATCAAAAGACGGATATTGTTGACTTTAAAAGAACCTATCCTTTTGCCTGCTTCGGTAAAAAACAATGATGTAAATGCCCAGCATAAGGCAGTTGTCAAGGCAGCAGCTTCTCCGATAAATTCCATCCTGCGAATATAGGGAGAGCATTCAAAAAGAGCAAACAACCTGCTAAACTAATATGAAATAGATTGCATTTAATGTACTGTATCTACCTATGACAGTTTATTGAACAGCTCTCTATGAGACTTGCCGGCAACAGCTTATAGCTATAATTGATAAACAAGAAATCGGCATGACTTTTGACATATAGATATATAGTTATGAGAAATATAATTCAATTACTAAAAATCATATCTCTATCTGTCTTTCTGCTTATTACAAGTAGTAATGCTCAGACAAATAACATTTCGACAATCAAAGGACAAGTTGTTGATAATAACAACAATCCGATTATCGGTGCTACTGTCTTATTGCTGTCAGGCAACAAACTAATTAAAGGTATGGCGACTGACGAAAATGGAGAATTTCAATTTAAATATAATTCTCAGAATTCTGTTTCTGTACAAGTCAAGGCTATAGGGTATAAGACTAATCTTCAAATGATTAATAACCTGGCAAAAATAAGTATATCATTACAAGAAGAACTTATAAAAATTGCTCCTATCTCTGTTACGACTTCATATCTTGAACCTATTGAAACAGAAGTTATTTCTCAAGAACAGTTTGAACAAAGAACTAAAAATTCTATAATTACAAATAACCCTATCAACGCAATAAAACAACCTCAGCTGGTAAAACAGGGATCCTCGCTATCATCAAAACTTCGTATCAATGGAACTTCGCCTGCTTATTATTATAATAATTTACCAATCGGAGACAACCCTAATCATTATGGGATGTTTTCAGTAATCCCGGCATCTGTTGTTCGTTCGGTTACATTTTTCCCAAACGGTACTCCTGCTGCGTATCAGCTTCCAACAGTAATTGACCTAGTACCAAAAAAACAGTTTAAAAAACATATGTCGAAATCAGTAGAATTTTCTTTGGTACAGACCACCGGGACTTTTTCTTACGGTAATGATAACTTTTATACAATCGGCACATTACGAAAATCTGTATTGGATAAATTGGTAAAATATTTAGATATAGAATCTAACCGTCGTACTATTCCGCCGACTAATTTTGAGGATATAGTATTTTCATCAGGATTAAAGTTAAATAAAAAATCAACATTATATCTTGACCAATTTTATACCCGTGATTATTTAGCGTACAATACCGGTCCTACTACACACAACAAGTATGGATTAAATACCTATCAGCATACCCAAACTAATTTCACCGGTCTAACTTATCAATATAACGGTGACAATTCATTAGTTAATGCAAAGTTCTCTGTTCGAAATCTGATAGAAGAATTCAATGCTAACCCCCCATATGAAAATTTACGAGGTTTAGATTTACAGTTACAGGAATCGAGCAGTCAATACAACGGCAAAGTATCTTATACCCGTTTTTACTCTCAAGTAGATATTTCATCGGGCATAGAAATGAGATATACACCTATGCGTAAGACAAATCTTCGGCAAATCAATTGGAACTACACATCACCAGATGCTACCAGTAATAACCCTTATGTATATCAACATGAATTAAATCAATTATACAGTATCGTATCATTAGAAAATAAAGATTTGTTTACAGCAGGTTATACACAGTTTGCATTTGAAAATAATAAAATAAAATTAAACAGCGGAGTTCGTTTAGAGTATTTTTCCAACCTAAAAGAAAACAAACAGGTTTTGCTTCGCAATAGAATAACGTATAAATTTAACAGGAACAATAAACTCTCTCTTTTTGCGGGGACATTTACAGAAAGTCCTGTTAGAAACATACTTGAAAACTACCAGGTATTGGTACGGGCATATCAAACTGATTTAACTCCTCAAAAGACAAAGTTGTATTCTATAGCATACCAGAGAAACAATATTAAAGTTTCGCTTTTTTCAAAACAGATTCGAAACATTGCAAATCCGACTGTTGACTACGATAAAGTTATTTCTAAAAAACAAGTTACCGACGGTTTTATAACTATGCAGTCGACAGGAAAACTAGACTTTATCGGTGGAGATATATCTTATGAGAAGAAGAAATTTATAATTTCTCAAGTTGCTCTCTATACATTTTATAGTTATACAAAAGCAAAAAAAGAATCAAACGGATATCAATCGGACTATGAATTAAATGCTCCACATAAATTCATGGCAGAACTTACGTATAAACATTCTAAAAAAATATCAATAGGGTCAGAGTTTAACTATCATTCCGGGTTTGCCTATACACCGTATTTAGAACAGTATAATTATACGAAAGAAGAAAGATACAAAGAATCATATTATGCATATATTCAATCTTTTGAAAACTCCGAACGGTTCCCCTCGTATTACTCACCTAATTTATTTGTCAATTTCGATTTTGGGGATAAAGATTTGAATTTCTCTCTTTCAAATCTAACCAACAGAGGGAACCCTGTTATCCATACATCTGAAGGATATATCTATGACCCGGGCATCATGCCGTCTATCGGCTTTAATTGGAAATTATAGTCCTTTTTATCTTTTTTTGCAATTGACATTTAATTATTTCGTCGTTATAATCTACTATAAGAACGTGAAAAAATCTATTCAATGGTGAGGATATTATGTACAAAATATTAATACTATCAAGTATATTTATTTTACTGTTTACTACAAACATCTGTTCACAAAGCAATAATCAGCCTTTAATATTTGCAAAAATCACAAACTCTCCTCGTGCGGTCGGTATGGGAGGTGTAACGGCAAATCTTGTTGATGCACAGTCAGCTTTATATAATCCCGGTGCTTACGGGATTTTTTCTTTAGATAATAATTTTTCTATCTCTTTACCGAGTAGTACTAAATGGCTTGAACAACTAGCCGATGATCTGCGATTGCAAACATGGTCGGTCGGTAGTGGCTACTCTCACATCAAAAGCCACCAAGAAGATGAAACGCAATTCAAATATGCTATTGGAATAGCATATTCGAAAAAAGTATTTGATTACGGTACAATTTTACTGACTGATATAAACGGCAACCCAATACAGCCGTTTAACCCAAAAGATCAAATTAATTCTTTTACTCTTTCAGTCGGATTAGAGTATTATCTAAAAATTGGCATAGGATACACTCATAAAAAGTATGATTATATAACCGGATTTTCATTCTCAGGAGATTCCTACACACCATTAAAAGGTAAAGGTTCTATGTATGATTTTGGTCTATTGATTGAGTTCCCTCTACATCAACTCTTTCATATGGTCCCATCAGATGAAAATAACATGAATTTTGAGATAACACCTTCGCTCTCGTTTGTAAAATCTAATCTCGGTGACAATATCGGTTATTCAGTCTTAGGAAATTCCGGGCAGACTCCAAAAACAAGAAAAGTCGGATTTGGATTAGATTTAAACATGTTACAAAATTCAAAAAATTATCTGAGTTTTCAGTTTGTTTATGAAAAAGAAAAAGATCTGGTAATTGACAAAGCAGCCTATGTGCGTAAAGGATTGGAAATAGGTCTTTTGAACTCCGTTTTTATTCGTTCAGGAAAAGTTGAAGATTTGTTATACCAAAATTCTGATTATTCATCATACGGAGTAGGCTTTAGTTTGCGAGGTTTCCTGACAGCAATCTCAAGTTCAAATAATCACAAAGGTACTATTGATGCTATGGGATATATTTTGAAAAATATAGATGTAAAATTTGACTGGGCAAAAATAAATGAAAAAAATTCTCTCTTAGACAATACAAAATTTATAAAGCTCAGTATCACAATATAAAAAACAAAAAAAGCAATTGACCGCCATGCTTTAACTCCGTTCAGCATAACAAAGTGCTATAGAAAAGTCAGGTCTCGGAAAGACCTGACCTACAAAGTTTATCTATATAAAAAAAGTCAGGTCTCAAAAACAAGACCTGACTTACTATTTTGAGGAACAAGCAAACCTGTTCCTTACGGAATCAATACAATGCTTAGTCGTCGTTTATTACTCGGGCGACATCGGTAACTTTATCATCACCTTTTAGTTTTATCAAACGAACACCCTGGGTGTTTCGTCCGATGACTTTAATATCTTTAACCGATTGACGATTAGCTATACCGTTTTGGGTCATCAAAATAAGTTCATCCTGATCGAGAACTTCTTTGATTGTTACAACCTCGCCGTTACGATCAGATGCTTTCATATTGATAACACCTTTACCACCGCGGTTGGTCATACGATAATCATCGATTTTAGTCCGTTTGCCATATCCGTTTTCAGATACAACTAACAATGAACTATCTCTTTTGACCGCTACCATACCGATAACATAATCGTCTTTGGCAAGATTGATACCTCGTACACCGTAGGCAGTACGACCCATTGAGCGAACTTTTTCCTCAGGGAACCTGATAGCCATCCCCATTCGGGTTGCTATAACAATTTCGTATTCACCGTCGGTGATCGTTGCTTCAATCAGTTCATCATCGACAGGTAAATTCATAGCATTTACACCTGCTTTACGAGGATTAGAGAAAGCATCGAGCGGTGTTTTTTTAATTTGACCGTTCTTGGTAGCCATGACAACAAAGTTATCCTCGGAGAAGTTTCTCACTTTGCAAAATGCAGTAATCGCTTCATCTTTTTCAATCTGACAAAGATTAATAATCGGCTTACCTTTTGCCAATTTTCCCGATGTTGGTATTGTGTGAACCTTGACCCAGTAAACTCTTCCCTTGGTAGAGAAGAACAGAATATAATCATGAGTCGAGGCAATAAAGAGATGTTCAGCGAAATCCTCATCACGCGTTTCTATTCCTTTGACACCTTTACCGCCACGCTGTTGTTTTTTATACTGCGAAACAGAGAGACGTTTGACATACCCGAGATGAGAAATTGTAATAACCATTTCTTATTCGGCGATAAGGTCTTCAACAGTCATGTCATCAACTGCTTCTTTAATTACGGTACGGCGAATATCGCCATATTTAGTGGCAAGCTCTGCAGTTTCATCTTTTATAATTTGCATTCTGAGAGTTTTAGATGCTAAGATTGCTTTCAGTTTGGTAATAAGTTTTATAAGAGCTTCATATTCTTCTTCAATTTTTTTCCGTTCTAAACCGGTCAACCTTTGCAGACGCATTTCTAAAATTGCGGTTGCCTGACGTTCGGATAGTTTGAACTTTTTCATTAAGCCGGCATGAGCAGACGGTGTATCTTTTGATTTTTTTATCAGTTCGATAACAGCATCGATATTATCAAGAGCAATACGATAACCCTCTAAAATATGAGCCCGGTCTTCTGCTTTTTTCAGTTCAAATTGAGTTCTTCTTGTAACAACTTCATGACGATGTTCAATAAAACAGTCTATCATCTGTTTGAGTGTCATAAGTTTTGGAACACCGTGGTCTAATGAAAGCATGTTAGCCGAGAATGTAACCTGCATGGTAGTATGTTTGTAAAGTTGATTGAGAACTATATCTGCCTGTATGTCACGTCTTAGTTCAATTACAATACGCATACCATCACGATCGGACTCATCACGTAAATCCGAGATACCTTCAATTCTTTTATCACGAACCAAGTCGGCTATTTTTTCAATCAAGTTTGATTTGTTTACCTGAAAAGGAATTTCAGAGATAATAATTGATTCCCGATTGTTTTTCATCGGTTCGACACCCGCCTTGGCACGAACAGAAATATGACCTTTACCTGTTTTGTAAGCTTGTATGATTCCTTCACGACCGTTGATTATACCGCCGGTAGGAAAATCAGGACCTGGAACAATTTCGATTAAATCATCGTTCGAACATTCGGGATCATCAATTACTCTTAGTATAGCTCCGGTGATTTCATTTAAGTTGTGGGGAGGGATATTAGTTGCCATACCAACCGCGATACCGGTGGTTCCGTTGCACAAGAGACACGGAAAACGACCCGGAAGGACTTTAGGTTCTTGAATCGTACCGTCGTAGTTCGGCATAAAGTCAACTGTATCTTTATCTAAATCAGCAAGCATTTCAACTGCTATCGGTGTTAAACGGGCTTCTGTGTAACGCATAGCCGCGGCACCGTCACCGTCGATAGAGCCAAAGTTCCCCTGACCGTCAACTAGTGGATATCGCAGGTTAAAATCCTGAGCCATACGAACAAGAGTCGGATAGACAACCTGCTCACCATGAGGATGATAGTTACCTGAAGTATCACCGGCGATTTTGGCACATTTACGATGCCCTTTACCCGGAGCAAGATGGAGGTCATTCATCGCTACCAAGATTCTCCGGTTTGACGGTTTCATGCCGTCGCGAATATCAGGTAAGGCTCGATTTGTAATGACCGACATTGAGTAATCGAGATAGGAGGATTTCATTTCCTCTTCTAAAAATATCGTTTCAATTTTTTGGCGTTCAATTGCCATTGGAAAAATCCTTATGTAGAGTTCTTATTTTTTTATAAAATAACCTAGAAAAAGATACTGAAAAAGAGTGCATAAATCAACAAAAAACAGCTAAATAGCTGTTTTTATTTTATTGAATAACAATGGGTTACGGGAGGTTGTAAGTTTTATTTTGTTTTTTATATAACTTATATTTTACATGTTTTTCTAATTGAGTTTCAGCCTTTAATTTGATATATATGTATAACCGACAAAGGAAAATTATATGTATAAAACAATCAAAATGCTATCACTTATTCTCTTTCTATTTTTAATTAGTTCGTTTCTGCAAGCCGGCGAAATAAAAAAAATTGAACTACCTCAACTTGACGGAAACTGGGTTGGCAGCGGCTCTTTTCTTTTACCCGGAGTTCGTACTAAAATTGAAATTACCGGTAAGGCAAAATTTCGATATAATAAAAAAACAAAAAAATTACGGACATCTTTGACCGGTGAAAAATTTATGTTTACCTATAGCGATTCAGGATATTTATATATTGACCCTGTCAGCGATTCGGTTTCATGGGAAGTTTGGGATAACCGTAATAAACATGCACTCTATCACGGAATTCGTAAAGGTAATAAAATAATCGGGAAACGGATGCGTGGTAAAGAACAATATGAGTTAGTTATCAAACAAGTAACTATTGATAAGATTGAATTCAAACTGCTTATCACTCTACCTAACGGTGATGTTTATGACAAAGCTACTTTTAATCTGCGGCGGGTGAAGTAGGGATAGTTCTTTCGCACCAATATATCATTAATAAATAGTGACAAAGTTCTTTCATTTGGGTATATTAGGTTTTGGTATCTATTTTATGTAACATTAAAAGGAGAAGCTATGCCAGTATTTAATTGTCCACTTTGTAAACAAACAGTATCCCAAAAATTATATGAACAAATAACAGGGCTTTGGGAAGAAAAACAAAAACAGCTAAAAGATTTAGTGAAGCGAGAAAATGAGTTAAAGAAGAAAGCTGAAGCAGATAAGAAAAAATATAGTGACGAAAAGAAAAAGCTAACTAAAACACATCAAGAATCACTAAAAAATCAATTAAATTTACAAGAGAAAAAACTTAATAAAAAATTAATAATTCAAGAACAAAAACTTAAAAAGGAAAAAGAAATTATTGAGAAACAATTTCAAAAGAAAATAGCACAAGAGATAAATAAAATTAAGAAGCAAGAAGCTGAGAATTTAAAAATCAAAAAAAAACTACTAATTGAAAAATTTGACAAAAAAAATACTATTGAAATAAATAAAATAAAAATAAAGCTTGATAAAGAAAAAAAGAAAATTGAAGCTGATAAAACTAATAGCTTAGCAAAACAGTTCCACTCTTTGCAGATTAAACGTGATAAACAGATTAAATCATTAGAAGAACAATTAAGAAAAAACAAAACAGCACAAGTTCTTGGCTTTGAAAATGAAGATGAATTTCTAAAAGAACTTAAAAGTAACTTTCCTAAAGATGAGTTTAAACATACCGGTAAAGGAGGAGATATTTTACATACTATAAAGGATGGTAGTAAAATAGCCGGTGTAATTGTTTATGAATTAAAAAAGGTTCAAAAATTTAACAACTCATATATAAGCCAAACTTTAAAAGCTAAAAATGACCGCAAAGCTGATTTTGGTATACTAGTAACTAATACAATGCCGGCAAAAGACAAATCTGGTTTCATTATTACAAAAGGTATAATAATTATTAACCATGCTGGTGCGATAATTTTGATAAAATTACTCAGACAAAACATTATTGACATATCTAGGCTGAATTTATCTAAAAAAGAAAGAGATGAAAATATTAAAATTGTCTTTGAATATATACAAGGGTCTGGATTCAAAAATTCAATAAATACTGTAATTCAAAACACAATAGACCTCTACGAGGATATGATTAAAGAAGTAAGAGATCATACTAGGCATTGGCAATTAAGATATGATAAATATAAAGAAATCAATACAAGTGCTATTAAAATTGAAAACAATATATTAGCCCCACTTCTTTCAAAAACTGAGAAAAGATTATTAGCAAAGGATAAAACTACACCAATTGCTTTACCGGATGAAATCAAGTAATACAATATTTCAGCAGAACCTCTAAAGGGTTCTGCCCTACTATTTTAACACACTAAAGAATATACAGCCCTCGCAGGCGGATTCTGAATAATTATTTTTGACAGAAAAAAACCACTAAACAACTTGACAATTCTGTCTTTTTTTATTTTCTACTAGTAGAATTCAAATAACTATAATAGGGAGTAAAAAATTGAATCCAAAAAAATTACCTATAATCCTTTCATTTATTTTAATCGTAATGATTTTAGGGTGTGAAGAAAACAATACAATTACAAATGAACTCTATTACAATACTTCAAGCTCTGTAGTCGGAAGAATTATTTCAGATTCTGATACAGTAAATGTCTACTTATGGCAAGAAGCTTTAAAAGCTACAACCCAAACTGATAAAGAGGGGTATTTTGAATTTTTTGATATTGAGCCGGGAGTTTATGAATTGCGGGCTGCGGTTGGAACCTCAGAACTCAAAAAAAGTAACATTGAAGTGAAAAAGAATGAGACAACTTCACTTGGTGAGATAAAACTTAATTACTTACCTTGGCCTTTTACTACAATTACTCCTTCAGAAAATGAGCAAAATGTCACTTTAACTTCATATAGTGTTAGTGTTTCGACCGATGTAGCATTGGATCATAACTCTATGAATTCATCAATTGTCTTTAATCCTCCATTTCCCGGACATTGGCATAACAGCGAGAGTCCTTATTTTTATATCTATCATTCATCAGAACCCGGTATTATAGACACAAATTATACAATAACAATCCTGCCGTCCTTAAGAATGTCTGACGGTAGTCTTTGGAATGATAGTTTGACTATATCTTTTAGAACTGCCGGATTTCAAACATCTAGCAAATTGTATGGTTACCCTTTAACTTCAGTTCCACCTAGCATGAGTCGTGATTTTTTAACATACAGATATAATTCTCCTTTGGATCGAACAAGTGCTGAAAACTCAGTTTCAATCACACCACCAGTTAATTTCTTAGTAAATGTTATAAATACATATGATACTGAATATCTTTCTGTAAACTTTCTAGAAGTTCTTACTCCAAGTCAAACATATACTCTTGTCATAGCACCTACATTGAAGTCAACCAGCGGATTAACTACCGGAATTACTGATAGTGTAGTATTTACTGTAGAACCATTACTTGTAAAGAATTATGGATTTACCTACAGTAACTACGATCTATATCGAAAAAATATTGCTCCGGGATTATATTTTGACTTTAACATTCTATTAAATGCCGATGTCAATATGAATACCTTTAATGCTGCTACCACTATCATTCCCAATATAGCCGGTATATGGTTTTCAATTGGGGAAGGTAGATTGGCATTTGCCCCTTCTACAAGTCAGATAGTAATACCTGAACAAGAATATACAGTAACAATCAATGGTAATGCCAGTCTTATAGGTGGAGTTGGATTTGGAAATGATGTTGTCTTGAAGACATATGTAGACCCAGTTTCTGTTACCAGTATGAGCCCTCAAAATGGATCTAATAGTGTTTCAACTAATCCAACTATGTCTTTTTCCTTTAATACTGAAATGAATCAAAGTATAACTCAAAACGCAATAAGTTTACAGACAATTGACGGAACCCCAGTAAACGGATCTTTTTATTGGTATACGTATGGCGATGGAATGCGAGTTAGCTTTAATCCTTCATTAAGCTTGGAATCCGGAAAGTATTATCAGCTTCAAATTAATACAACTGCTGAAAGTATTGATGGATACAAATTAAAAACAGCCACAAAATCAATCTTCAAAACTAGATACTAATATTATCAACATAAAAAAAGGCTTACTTTTTAGAAAGTAGCCTTTTTTTTATGTAAGTTACTTTATTCTTTTTTACTCATCCCCGAGATACTCCCAGTGCCAAGGTTCCCAGGTTTTGAGAGTTTTGTTCCCTTTAGGATATGTTTCAAAAAATCCGAATGAATTAGCATGTACTGAAAGCCACTCATACGCTTTCGATTTTGCAAACGGATAACTGTCTGTTGCGATATCTAAGGAATAACCTGTTGAGTGTCCACTGTATCCGGGAGGAGCTACAAACCGTATTACTTCGGCAAATGTTTTCCCCTCTTCTAATCGTCTTTTAATCATCTGTTTTTGATACGATGGAGACCGAAACCCTGATTTAGCCGTAAAAAAAACAGAATCTGCCAAAGCGGCTTGAGCCATTTTTGTAAATGCTATTTTTGCATCTGTACGAATATAAATCCTATAATCTTTGAAGCAGAGAGAATCAGAAATTCGAGACAGGTCTTCATATTTTGCTATAAGCATTGTATCTATAAGTTTTCCACACCAGACATCATCGATAGAGTATTCAACAGAATCAATCATGATAGTTTCATCGCATGCATTCGATAAAGAAAACAAAGAGAAAAACAGAAAGAAAATAAATAAATATCTCATCAGCCGATATAATGCATTTTTGAGTTTGAAGTAGTTAATAGTTCGGTAGATGTATCATCAAGTTCCGATGCTTTCACTTCACCGATAAAAACAGTATGATTACCGGCATTGACAGTATCTGCAATCTCACAATCCAAATAACCTATCGCCCCGGGAATAAGTGGAGTTTTTGTAGCGGGAGAATCTGAAACTGAGCTATTTTTTAATTTTTCGTACCCCGATTCTGCAGGACCAAAATATGTTTTCACAACATCATCTTGCCCCTTCCCAATTAAATTAACCACAAAAGCTCCGCTTGATTTTAACAATCTTGCAGACTGGTGTTTATTATGAACTGACACCGCTATCATCGGCGGTTCCGAAGATACCTGCATCACCCAGCTTGCCGTAAAAGCGTTTCCTTCGGTTCCATCACCCATAGTAACAACATAGATTCCGTAACTTAATTTTTTGAGTATTTTAGAAATATCTTTCATTTTCAATCTCTTTTATCATAGGATTCACTTTTAAAAAACATACATTAATAGACTGAATGAATCAACAATTAAATTTTATCAGAGTATCAAAAAAAGGCTGTCATGAAAATGACAGCCTTTGATTTTTATTAAGCCGTTGTTTCACTGTTCCGCAGTGATATCACTTCTTTTAATCTTTCCTCTAACAATAATAATTGTCCCGGTCCTGCTAATTTAACTAGATCGTCGAGTTCTGTAACTGAGGCAACCTCTTCGACCTGTTCTTCAACATACCATTGTAAAAAATTAAAAGTAGCATTGTCGTTTTCTTCTTTGGCTACATTTACTAAATTACTGATACAGTCAGTGATAAATTTTTCATGTTTGACTGTTTCTGTAACCATAGCATCAATTGAGCTACCGTCAAATTTCGGTTTGTCTAAAGCAGAAAGCTTTACTTCGGCACCCTGGTCCAATAAATAATTACACATTTTATTTGCGTGCATTTTTTCTTCAGATTCTTGGAGTCTGAACCATTCGGCAAAATACTTTAAACTCATCTCCTCGGCCTTAAAAGACATCGCTAAATATAGCCAACCGGAATAGAATTCATTTTTTATCTGTTCGTTAATAGCATCAGCCATTTTTTGTGAAATCATCATATTAAAACTCCTTTAGTTTCTAATAAGTAGAAAATTATCCATTGTTCTTTTAGAACAGTAATTTCTATAAATTGTGCCGAAAAACAAGTAATAAGTTTAGATATTTTACGTAGATGAAAATAGTTTTCATTTTCTATATATAAAAAAACCCTGTAAAAAAAATACAGGGTAATTTATAACTTTAGTTGAAATTAGTTTTCATCTAACAGACGTTCCATCTCATCTACCAGTTCACCAAACAGAGCAAGAGTACGGTCGACAGCTTCTGATTTAGTTAAATCAACACCGGCAGCTTTTAGAATATCGACCGGATATGCTGATTGTCCGGTTGCTAAGAATTGTTGATATGTATCTAAGATATTTTTTTCGCCGTCCAAAATTCGCTGTGAAAGCATTTGAGCGGCAGCATAGCAGGTAGCATATTGATAGACATAGTATTGTCGATAGAAGTGAGATATTTTCATACCTGTTAAATCATTATTTTCACCAATTACTAATTCAGGTCCGTAATATTTTTGGTAAATTTCTCTATATGTCTTTCTAAAATAATCAACCGAAACAGCACCGCATTTTTCAACACGATTATGAATAGCAAGTTCAAACTCGGCAAACATAACCTGTGTAAAAAATGTTCCTTTAATTTGGTTTATATAGTGATTCAAAAGAACAATCTTCTCTTCTTTAGATTTTGCATTCTTCATCATATATTTCATAAGCACTGCTTCATTGCAAGTCGAGGCAACCTCCGCCGTAAATAGTGCGTGACCGGAATATGGATACGCTTCGTTTTGATTTGTGTAGTAACTGTTCATAGCATGTCCCATTTCATGGGCAAGAGTAAATACATCATCCAGACGACCGGTATAATTCATCATTATATATGGGTGTGATGAATAAGTTCCCCAATTGTAAGCTCCGGTTGCTTTTCCTTCCGTTTCGTACACATCAACCCATCCGGCTGAAAACCCTTTTTTGAAATCTTTTAGGTAACTTTTACCGAGCGGTTTTAAACCTTCAAGAAGCATTTTTTGAGCTTCTTCAAATGAATACTCTTTTGATGATTTAGGTCCTAAAGGAACCGACATATCATAGGTGTACAACGTATCTACTTTAAGGATTTTCTTACGTAAGCGGGTTAATTTATGTAGCGGTTCTAAATTTGCATTAACCGCATCAATAAGAGAGTAGTACACATCGGTAGGGATATTTCCTCCAGATAATGAAAATTCAAGACAGTCATTATAACCTCGGGCTTTTGCAAAGAACAAATCTTTTTTTATCGAACCACCCAATGTAGCTGCTAAGGCATTAGCATATTTTAAGTATTGATTTTGTACTGTATCGTTGGCAGCTTTGCGGACTTCACGGGAACCTTCTTCCATAATTTTTGAATATCTTCCCCATGTTAAATCAAGTGGGTTACCGTCATCATCAATTATAGTTCCAAGTTTTAAATCAGCATTGTCAATCATATTAAAAACATTAGAGGCTGTTGATGCCATCGGTCCAGCAGCAGCTAAAAGAGCTTCTTCTTTTTCAGATAAAATATGTTCTTTTTGGCGTTGCAAATCATCAAAATAGAAACGGTAAAGATCTAACTCCGGTGTTGATTTTAAAAAAGACTGTAATTTATCCCCAGGAATTGTGAGCAGTTCCGGTTCGATAAATGCATTCGCAGCTGAAAAATCAGCATTTAAACCGGCGGCTCGACCACCTAGTTCCTGAAATTCAGATTTACGATTATCTTCATCAAGTTTTAAATATGCATAGACATATAAGTTATCTAATATCAGCTCAAGTGAATCAGACAATACAAGACATTCCAAAAGAATTTGCGGTGAGTCACCGAGATGACCTTTATATTTTTCAAACCGATTGATATTATTTTTTATAAACTCAAAATCTTTTTCCCACGCTACAGTATCTGAGTAAATATCTTCAACTTTCCATTTGTAGGCATCATCAATTTCAGATCGTTGTGGTATTTTTCCGTTCTCTGCCGCAACTGAAGCTATAGTCAGCAGGCTTAACAGGATAAATAAGAGAAATTGTCTTATTGTTGTTTTAAATGTCATTTTTACTCCTTAGTTGATTTCAACTTTATTTCTGCGTATGTTTCTTTATATTTAAGACGTTAAAGATACTAGATGGTTTAGTAATATTAAACTCTTTTGTAAAAAAAAGTGAGAAATTATGTATAAAAAAGAATATTTTGTAACACTTCCGGACACCGATGCTGCCGGAATTCTCTTTTTTGGGAACTATGTCAAAATAGCCCATATTCTGTATGAAGAATTTATGATTGAAATTGATTTTTCGCTTCGATATATAATTGATAATTCCGAGTTTCTTATTTTAATAGTGCATTCTGAATCAGATTATAAAAAATCTCTTTATTTAGGGGATAAGTTTAATGTAACTTTGCAAGTAACTAAAATAGGCAACACTTCTTTTGAGCTTACATTTAATTTTTCTGATAATGAAGATAATAAAATAGCATCTGTTAAGACTGTACATGTGGTTGTTTCAAAAGAGAAAAACAAACCGATTCGTATTCCCGAGAAACTAAAAGAACAACTAATACAATACCAATAAACTATCTATTTTTTATCCATTGTTTTAAAAATGCTCTATCGAGTTTTATCCCCTGTGATTTATATTCTTTGGGAAACAGATAGATTTCTTTTGGAATTTCAAACGACATGACTTTATCGTGTAGAAATTCTTTAACAAATCCAATCGAAATTTCAGTATTATTTTCTGTTTTATAAAATAGGACCGGAACCTGACCAAACTCTGTATGCTCTTTGGGAACAATACATACTTCTTCTATATTATCCATTTGCATCAATAACTTTTCAATAGGTTCGGGATAGATGTTTTCTCCTCCTGAAATAAACATGTTATCCTTTCTACCGAGAACTGTCAGGTTGCCTTTGGCATCAAGAGAACCGATATCACCGGTGTGGAACCATCCATCGGAATCTATATGCATATTACCGTTAAGATATTGTTTGCATAAGACCTCACCGCGAACAAGTATCTCGTTGTCATCAGCAATTTCAATCTCACGATACTTGAGAATTTTACCTGACGTACGCAATTCTTCTTGTGAAGCATTTTCTGATGTTGTAGTTATCTGTGACGACATTTCTGACATACCATAAGTTTTATATATCGGAAGATTTAAGATAGTAGCATCACGAATTAAATCACCTGAGACCTGCCCACCACCTACAAGAATAGCTTTAAGTGTTTGCAGTTTTTCTAGGTTCTGTATCATTCTTTTCAGTTGAGTAGCGACAACTGATAAGTGAGTAATGCTATGCTTACTAATAGTTTCTTCCAAAGAGATTGCTTTATCATAACCCACCAGAGTACCTCCCGAGATAAGAACCCGAAACAGAATAGAGAGTCCGCCAATATGATGAAGCGGTAAAGATAAGAGCCACTTATCATTTTTATGAATTGGGATATTCTCATTGGAACCTAAGGCGGAATAATAATAATTGCTATATGTATGTAAAATAGCTTTTGGAGTTGATGTAGAACCTGAGGTAAAGATTATGGTGGCATTTTCATTGGAAGAAAGTTTTTCATTTTGTATAGACAATAATAATTCAGTTGCTTTATCTTTTGGCATTTTTTTTGAGAGTAATATCGGTATAGTACCGCAGTAGAAAAAAGAAAATAATGTAACCAACGAATCAAGAGAACTATCGATATATAGAACCTCTTTTTCATTCTTATTTTGCAATTTGTTTTGATTAGCAATAGTCTTTACTTTTTGATAAAACTGTCCATAAGAAACAGATGATTTTTCGTTGATATAAAAGGTCTCATCTTTATATTTTTCAAATGACTCCCAAACAAACTTACTTGTTATCAAGAGAAACCTCCGTAAGTTTTGAGATATCCGGTTGAGAATTTATATTAGTATATTGAGACAGGTCTATCTTGCCGTCTTTGATAGAAATCGGGTTGCTGACTAAATCATCCTGAAACCAAGAAAGAGTATCGAGACCGATAGGAATCGATGAATCAATTATAGCACCCATCGATGCCAGCAGATAAGTGCCTATTGAAGTTTCAAATGAAGAACTAATGACAGGTTGAATACCCAGGGCAAATGCTTTTTTGGCAAACATCATAGAGTTTGTATAACCCAATAGAGTTGGCTTTATGACAATTGCTTTTAAAGCAAACAGGTTATTGAGCATTTCAGGTTGAATTTCAACAAGAGATTCATCAAGTGCGATAGGTATTTGATTTATATTCTCGGATATATATTTATCTAAAATTTCAAACGAGTGAAACGGTTCTTCAATATAATTTATATTTACAGATTTCAGTTGTTTATAAAATTCAATACCTGATTTAATATCAAAAGCACGGTTGGCATCAAGTCGTATAAGCGAATCTTCCCCGACGATTTTTCGTACTTTATGAACAGTAGCGATTTCTTCTTTAGTATTTTGTCTACCGACTTTTATCTTAAATGCTCTATACCCCGCACTGTAAAGTTGTGCTGCCCGCTCAATAATTTCAGACTGAGAACCTGTTAGAAGTGCATTCACCAAAACTATCTGTTTTGCGTTCGGGTTTAAAAGGTCGACTAATGTTAAATCTTTAGATTGTGCAGTTAATTGTAATAATACTGACTCTATGCCAAACCGTACAGACGGTGCATAAACCGTTAGTTGGTTTAAAATATCAGAAGGAATCGGATTGTGTACAAATAACTTTTTAAAAGATGACACTTCATTGATAACATCGGCTGTAGATTCTTGTGAATAAAAAGGAAGCGGAGCGATTTCTGAAATTGCTTTAATACCTCTGTCTGAAATTATTTCTATGATAAATCCTTCCCGATGAGATATTGTATTTCGATGCAAAACTAATTCTTTTTTGAGAGGAAGCTTATAAGAGAATAATTTCAGAGATTTAATAATCATAAAACCGACCCAAGGGCAAACAGAAGAGAGTAGAAAAACAGGAGCTTCCCCGTTTGTGCTAACAGGCTGTTTAGTTCTTTACCTGATTTTTGAAAAATATTTCTTATCAACAATAGAGACAGAAAAAAAATAAGAGATGGTAAAAGATGAAAATAATTATCTGATTTCAGATATAAACAAATCGGAAGCAAAGAACCGACAGATATAAAAATTACAAACTGCCATTTTGAAAAGCTCTCTCCTAAACGAACCGCTAATGTTTTTTTACCGCTTAGCCTGTCTGACTTTATATCTCTTAGATTATTTACAACCAAAATCGCAGAGGAAAAAAGGCCGGGAGCAATACCTGCCATTAAAACATCATTGTTTATCGTAAGCGTCTGCACATAAAAAGTTCCGCCGACAGCAATCGGTCCAAAAAATATAAACACAAACAATTCACCGAGTCCGATATACCCGATAGGGTATTTGCCACCTGTATAAAGCACGCCGAACAAAATTGAACTAAGCCCGATAACTACTATCGGAAGACCTCCGCGATACACAAGAAAGATACCGATTAGAAATGCAAGACCAAATGCAACAATAGTTGCTATTTTGACAGATTGAGGTGAAACCAGACCTGCTTGAGTTACTCTTGTAGGTCCAAGCCTGTCATCACGGTCGGTCCCTTTTTTAAAATCAAAATAATCATTGGCAAGATTGGTTCCGATTTGAATAAACAATGCCCCGAAAAGAGCTGCTAATGCTGACAACAGATGAAACGAGTTTGCTGAAAATGCCATTGCTGTTCCGATAATAACCGGAGCTGCCGCAGCAGGTAAAGTTTTTGGACGGGCAGCAAGGCACCATATTTTAAGTCGTGAGTCTGGCATAGGAACTCAGATTTTTCTTAACCTCGTTTTGGGAATTTTGAAAAATCAGGTTTTCTTTTTTCAACAAAAGCGTTTCGACCTTCCTGACCTTCCTCAGACATATAAAACAGCATCGTAGTGTTTCCCGCCAGTTCCTGCAGACCGACTTGACCGTCGCAGTCAGCATTCATAGCAGCTTTGAGACACCGTATTGCAATCGGAGAGTTGGCTAAAATCTCTTGAGACCACTTGATTGTTTCTTCTTCAAGTTGTGCATAAGGTACAACAGTGTTGATAAGTCCCATATCAAGAGCTTGTTTAGCATTATACTGACGGCATAAAAACCAAATTTCTCTCGCCTTTTTTTGTCCGACAATTCGAGCCATATAACTAGAACCAAAGCCACCGTCAAATGAGCCGACTCTCGGACCGGTCTGGCCAAAGATTGCATTATCTGCGGCAATTGTTAAATCACACATCAGATGCAGCACATGACCGCCCCCGATAGCATAACCTGCAACCATCGCAATAACAGGTTTTGGGCAGGTTCTAATGTCACGCTGAAAATCTAAGACATTCAGATGTTCGGTACCGTCGGAATCTTGATAACCGGCATCACCTCGTATCGTTTGGTCTCCGCCGGAACAGAACGCTTTCTCCCCTTCTCCAGTTAAAATAATTACACCGACTGTTTTGTCAGACCTGGCATCGGCAAGAGCTGTTATCATCTCTTTAACGGTCTGCGGTCTGAAAGCATTTCGTTTTTCAGGTCGATTGATGGTTATTTTTGCTATACCGTCAAATTTGTCATATTTTATATCTGTGTAATCGCCTGCTTTGATCCACTTCGTATTAGTCATTTGTTCCTCATTTATTTCAAATAATTATTTATCGTTTTACAAAACAAATCTTCTTTTTCAAAATGCACATTATGTGAGGCACCGTCAATAATTTCATGTAAGAATTTTGTTTGTTCCGAGCAGATTTTTTGAGCGATATTAGTGTATTTTTTATCTAAATTTCCTGTTATGAGCAAAACCTCAGCTTGTATATCAGAAAGCAAATTCCAAAGAGACGGCATAACTCCTGTTCCACACTGTTTTAATGAAATAGATAGTTGCTCTATATTATTCTTTGATTTACGGGAAATCATACTCTTAAAAGCATCGGTACTTTTATCAATTGAAGAAAATAATTGCAGGTTATACCAATCTAGTAAAAAGAGTTCAATCGGCTGCATTTGCATTCTTTTTGAAAGAAGTAAATCTTTTTGTACCCGTTCTTTTTTTTCCTGTTCGGTTTTCAAACCGGGTGATGATGACTCAATGATTGCTTTTTGAAAAATCTCGGGATAATGTGTGAGCAGGTAAAATGCTACTCGTCCCCCCATGGAATAACCGAGTAGATACGAATTTTCTATATTTTGATTATTAAGAAACTCAACAATAGATTCAGAAGTTTTTTCAATCGTATAATCAGTTTCATTATCCGACTTCGTTTGTCCATGCCCAGGTAAGTCTAAAGCAATACAATAATAATTATCTTGCAATTTATTTGATAAAGAGTCCCAGTCAGATAAGTCCCCCATAAAACCATGCAGCATTAAAAGCGATTGGTTTTGTTTGTCGCCATACGTTTTATAATTGAAATCAATCATATAAATTTTTTTAATTCGTTTTCAATTTTTTTCTGTTCTTTGAGAACTTCTGAATCTTGTAGGGCTATTTCAATAATTGATGACTGATTGAGTTTCTGTGCTTTTTGGTATATCTCTTTAAACTGCCTGGTAGAACTTATAAAATAATACGGTAGATCATATTGCTTGGCGGTAGATTCAAATATCATATCTTGTGGTGTATCAAAATAGTCGGTGAAAATTTCTTTCTCTTTTGCTATCGGTAAGTATGAAAATATTTTACCGCCGTTGTTGTTTAATAGGACTATAACAAGTGGATAATCAGACTTTTTAACAAGTGACATTGAATTTATATCATGTAAAAAAGCTAAATCTCCAATTAACAATGTACCTCTTTTTTTTGAACCGATTGCAAAACCGACTGACGATGCGATAGTACCGTCGATGCCAGACAAGCCTCTGTTTGCTATTACTCGGTTGTTTTTATCTGAAACATCTGCAAACATATCAAGCAAACGAACCGAAAGAGAATTTGCTGTGTAAATAAAACTGTTCTTGACGGCTGACTGTGAAAGTTGTCTTGTTATAGCAATCTCAGTAAAAGTATAGTCATGTTGCAAAATCAAACGATTTACTTTCTCGTTACAGCTTTTCATAAAATTGAGAAATTTGGTTTCAAACGGTTGGATATTTTTTGATAGTTCTTGTAATAGTTTTACTATTGAGCCTGTTTTGTTTTCAGTCATTTTGTGATGAGGGTTATAACCATGCAGTGAGTTGTGCAGAACAAAATAATTCGCTATCTTTGATTTTTCTATAAATTGAAGCAGACGTTTTGAAACAATGTTACCGCCAACATGAATAACCTGATAGGCACTATCTGTTTTAAGCATTTTCGTTAAAAGTATTTGGTCATAGAAAGAAATTAAGTTACGACTTTCATTTGACAACCGTAAACTTGAACGGATATCAGGGAAAACCGGTAGGTTAAATTTTTCAGCAAAACGCATGACTGCTTTCGATTCTTTTTTTGTTTTTAATGCTCCTACTATAAGAATAGTCGGAATCTTGTTATTAAATTTAGAATCTATAGAGAAATTTGTTTTCGTTTGTTTTATTTTCACAAACGGTTTCTCTGAAATAATCCAATCCTGAACTGTGATTGTATTTTTGCTAAAATCTTTTTTTCTTTTTGTATGCACAAGCGGTTCTCGGAACATACAATTTATATGAACAGGTCCTACAGGGTTTGCCAAAGATTTTTGTATAAGAGAACTGACATTTAGTAAAATTTCTTTCAGAAGTATATTTTTATCAGGCGGTTCAATATTGTAAAATGTTTTCACCTGCTCACCGAACATATTCTGCTGGTTTAATGTCTGATTAGCTAAGACATTATGCAGTTCAGGCGGTCTATCTGCTGTAATAATAATCATCGGAACAGAATCAGCCGTTGCTTCACAAACAGCAGGGTAATAATTAGCTCCTGCAGAACCGGAAGTACAAATTAACACACCGGCTTTACCGGTTGCACGGGCGTAGCCTAATGCGGCAAAAGCTGCTCCCCGTTCATCAAAATGAATATGTTTTGTAAGTTTTTTATTACATGCGACTGATGATGTCAAAGGGGTCGAGCGTGAGCCGGGAGAGATAAAATAATTGTCTATCTTATTTCGATGTAATTCTTCTATAAGTATGTTTGTTAAAAGTTCATTAAATGATGATGCTTGAGAAAGACTCATGAGCTTAATATTTTTAAGAAATTAGAGATTTTGTTTTCGATTTCATCCCATTCACTTTCAGGAATAGAACCGTCAATAATCCCGGCACCCGAATATAGTGTCATTTTGTTTTTATCAATTAAACCGGAACGTATAGCAACCGCAAACTCCGATGTATATTTGCTTATCCATCCGACCGGAGCAGCATACCATCCACGGTCAAACTGCTCTAATTCAGCAATCTGTGTAAAAATATCATTTTTAGGATATCCGCCAACCGCAGCAGTCGGATGTAAACTGTTTACTAAATCAAAATCTGTAACTGAATCATGTAGTCTGAACTTGAACCGTTTGATAAGGTGTTGTACTTTTGTGAGTTGAATTAACAAAACATTTCCGCCGTTTTGTTCTTCATTTTCTATTACATAACTTTTAAGAGCTTCTAAAATCGAGTCAATGACATAACGATGTTCTTTGATATCTTTTTTACTTTGAAGCAGTTCATCGGCAAGTGACCTGTCATGAGGTTCATTATCACCTCTGCTTCTTGTGCCGGCAACAGCCTCGCATTTGAGCGTGTTATTGTTACGATAGTATAGTCTTTCAGGCGTTGCACCTAAAAATGCATTTGTTGCACTAAGTTGAAAACAAAAATGAAAACGGTTTGATTTGTTTTCAAGTAATTTATGCATAACCTCATCGGGACGAATATTTTCTTTAAATGTCAGTTCAGTTTTACGGGCAAGAACTATTTTTTCGTATCTGCCCAGGTTCATTTCGGTAAGTGCATTATTTACTCGGTCCATCCATTGTTCCCGCTCAGGAAAATCTGAACGGCTAATCAATTCGTTGTTATAATTTATTTCTACCTTAGAATTAAAATTAAGCTGTGCCAACTGAGAGTAAATTGTTTCCTGATATTCTATATCTTCAGGACAGATGATATTGCATACAAACTGATATGAATCTTTTCTTTTTATAAGTTCAAATCGCGGAAGAATAAACGCGGCTGTTCCAAAAACATTCCATGATTCGGATATCGCTGCAGTTGAGTCAAATTTGATTCCGCCAAAATACCTGATAGATTCATCGGTATTTTTCAATCTGGATTGAATAGTTTTAAAAAGTTCAGGGTGAGTTTGTTCTTCACCGTTTCGCAGCACATCGGCAAAATGAATTCCGGCAATACTGAATTTATTATCCCTATCTGACCAAAATAGTTTTTCGGTGGATTGCTGTTGCTTGAACCATTGTATAATATCAATTTTAGGGATATCTATTTTTATTCTATAGATATTATTTTCGAGAAGGTCAGAAGCAAAAAGAGTTTTTAGGTTTTCCTCTAATACTATTTGAATTTCTGAAATAGTTGTAACTTTATTTTTCAGAGCCGTTGTCGGCATTTATTTTTTTACTCCTTCATAGATTGTTGCAATTCCAAATGTCAATCTATGTTCTGATACAGATGAAAAGCCAGCTTTCTCCATTAAAGTACAAAATTCTTTTCCATACGGAAAGGATTCAACAGTTTGATTTAAATATTTATATGCATAGCTGTCACCCGATATCATCCCGCCGATAATCGGCAGAATATGCCTAAAGTAAAATAAATAACCTGCTTTGACTACTTTATTTTTTGGTAGTGAAAACTCTAAGATCAAAGCTTTACCCTCTTTTGTTAAAATTCGGTACATTTCCTGCAAAGATTTCTGAACATCAACAACATTGCGAATCCCAAAAGCGATAGAAACAGTATCAAACGAATTATCGGCAAATGGAATAGAAACCGCATCGGAACGTACAAAAGAAAGGTTTTTGGTATTCTTCTCTTGAGATTTCATTATAGCAAATTTCAACATCTCACCGGACATATCAAGTCCGACCCCTGTCGTAAAATATGTTGATTTTTCAGCCATAGACAAAAGTAAATCACCGGTTCCTGTCGCTAAATCTAAAACAGAAAGATTTTCTTTTTCGGGGAGCAAGGCAACTACTTTGTTCCGCCAAATAACATCCTGCCTGAATGAGAGCAATCTGTTGAGCAAGTCATATCTACTCGCAATCCGGTCAAACATCTTATAGACATTTTCTCTTTTTGGCTCTTTTGACAGTTCTGTTGACAGCTCTTTCATAGTTTTTGAATATAATGCATCTTAACATTATTTCAAGTATATGCTCAGAAATAATAAATTTCAAGAATCGACTGATATCCAAGAGTTTACAACTGAGATAATATTGTAAAATGTGATTTGAAACTCACAATCTACGGTTGATATTGTCTGAAAGATTCTGTAATTTACTGAAAACAGTAAATCTTTCAGAAAAGGAATATTATGAATTATCGCAATATTGGAAAATCAGGTATCAAAGTTTCAGAAATCGCTATCGGAGGATGGCTGACTTATGGCGGTACGGTCGATTTAAAACAGACAACACCAATTATCCACAAGGCAATAGAATGCGGAATCAACTATATTGATTTAGCGGATATATATGCCAAAGGTAAAGCAGAAGAAATAATCGGCACAATTATAAAAGATTTCGACCGTCCGGATTTAGTCCTTTCAAGCAAAGTCTTTTGGCCAATGACTGATAATATCAACAACCGTGGACTTTCACGTAAACATATTATGGAATCGGTTGAAAAAACCTTAAAGCGTCTTAATACTGATTATTTAGATTTATATTTTTGTCATCGCTATGACCCTGAAGTAGGTACTGAAGAAATAGTTCGTGCTATGGATGATTTGGTTCATCAGGGAAAAATTCTCTATTGGGGAACCTCGGTATGGCGAGCTGATAAAATTGAGCGGATAGCAGGAGCTGCACAACAATTCAATTGCTACTCCCCTATTGTAGAACAACCTCGTTATAATATGCTGGACAGACATATCGAAATAGATGTCATGGCATCATGTAAACATCATGGCATCGGCTTGACTGTTTGGTCACCGCTCGCACAGGGTTTTCTCACAGGTAAATATAACGATTCTGTACCTGAAGATAGCCGGGGTGGTACATCAAACTGGTTAAAGGGTGACCTTACCGAAGAAAATATTGCTAAATGTAAAAAATTATCTGAACTGGCAAAATCGCATAAGATAACTCTCTCGCAAATGGCTCTTGCATGGATATTAAGAAGAAAAGAAATCAGTTGTGCAATAATAGGGGCAACAAAAACTGCTCAGATTGAAGACAACGTGAAAGCATCGGACATACGTTTAGACAAAGAAACACTCAATGAGATAGAAAAGATTTTAGATAATAAACCTCAAATCCCTGTAATGTAGGAAAAAAACATGTTTAGAACTATGGAAGATTTCAAAAAAGACTGGGAGGCTGAATCAAAGTTTACCCTGAATGTTTTTGACGCATTAACTGATGAATCACTTTCACAATCAATTAACGATGACCATCGGACAATCGGTCGAATAGCCTGGCATATATGTGAATCGATTACCGAAATGCTGCCTCATATCGGTCTTTCTTTTGAATTAGTAAAAGCACCTGCACCGAGTTCTGCCAAAGAGATCGCAGCAAAATATGCCGAACTTTCAAAATCTTTATCGGAACAGGTTGCTGATTGGGCAGATGAAAAACTACTTGAAATAGATGATCTGTATGGAGAGAAATGGCAAAAGGGAAGAACGCTTTTGATACTAATCAAACATGAGGCTCATCATCGTGGACAGATTTCAGTATTGATGCGTCAAGCCGAAGTAGTCGTGCCGTCTATATACGGCCCCGCAAAAGAGGGTTGGGTAGAATATAAAATGGAACCGCCGGTTCTGTAAATTATAAAAAAAGACCGTTAGTAAACGGTCTTTTTTTTATCTAAAGCTAAAAATCTATACTATTGAATTGGAACACCGCATATCGGGTCGGGTCCTTGAGGAACGCCAAACATATACGCTACCAAATAGACAACATCGGAAATATCTATTGTACCGGACCCGTCAACATCCATTGATGCTAAGACAGGCGGAGCAGGTCCACCGGAAAACATATAATTTATTATGAAGACTAAATCGGAGATATCAATTCCTCCGCTATTATCAATATCTCCACAGACATAACCCATAAATATTTCAAATGTATAAGGTTGTTCATCTGTCGAACCAACATCGTCGGTAGCAACTGCTGTGAAAGTTATGTTTCCGATAACAACAGGAATTCCTGTGATCAAACCGTCAGATTGTAAGACTAGTCCTGTTGAAGCAAAGTCGTTGTTTTTATCAACCCAAGTAACAACCCCGGTACCACCCGCTGATTGTAACTGCTGAATATATCCTGTGTTTGAGTCTCCATCCGGCAATGCAGTTGTTGTAATTGTTACCGAGTCATTGATATTAATAGTAAGTTGTTTTTCAGCTACAGCTCCGACAGCATCGGATATTTCTACAATAAAAGTATATGAACCGACTAATAGAACCGTACCACTTAATGTTCCCGTTGATGAAATAGTAAGTCCCGAACCGCTCAAGTCATTATTTTTATCAGCAAAAGAGACAAACCCTGTCCCGCCCGAACGAATCAATTGTTTAGAATATGCTATTCCAACAGTCCAGTCCGAAAGAGTTGAAGTAACAACTTTTAATGAGTCATTAATAGAAACCGACATTGCTTGTTCTTTTGTTCCACCTAATGAATCTGTCACCAGGCAAATAAAATTAAACGTTCCACCGAGAGGAACACCGGACAACAATCCTGTTGTCGAAAGTGTTAAATTTGAAGGTACTAAATCATTATTTTTATCTGTAAAGACTAACGTCCCGGTTCCACCTGTGGCAATTATCTGTTCTGAGAACGAAACTCCGGCCGTCCAACCTGGGAAAGACGGAGGAGTGATAATAATCTCTTGAGTTACGGTAACTGATAAGAACTGTTCAGAAAACGCTCCTACAGAATCGGTAGCAACAACAGTAAATGAAATTGTCTGGGTAATAGCAGATGTTCCTGACAAAAGTCCGGTAGAAGATAATGTAAAACCTGTTGAAATTAAGTCATTGTTTTTATCTGTAAATGCTAAACTGCCTGTACCTCCAGAGGCATTAATCTGTTGAGAATAGGCAACTCCTACGTTAGCATCAGGTAAAGTAAGTGTCGAAATAACGACAGATGCGTTAATAGTAACTGAAACTAAAGTTTCAGAATTAGCTCCCAAAGAATCTGTAACTAACAATGTAAAACTGTAGTTTCCAACAATCGGAATTCCGGTTAAAAGTCCACTCGCTGAAACTGTTAAACCCGAACTTATCAAATCATTATTTTTATCTGTGAAAACTAAAATACCGGTTCCACCTGTTGCACTAAACTGATGTGAAAGAGATATTGCTTCGGTCCAATCAGGTACAGTTGTATTAACAATAACAATAGGTTGGTTTATTGTAATTGGAACAATTGTTTCTGTCGTTGCTCCCAAAGAATCAGTAACCAACAATGTAAAACTGTAATTACCTGCTGCAGGAGTTCCACTTAACAAACCTGATGATGAAACAATTAAACCTGAGCCGCTTAAATCACTATTTTTATCCGAATAGAGTAATGCTCCTGTTCCTCCTGAGGCTGAGAACTGATGCGAAAGAGCGATTCCCTCTGTCCAGTTTGGAACTGTAGTATTTGATATAACAATCACTGCATTTATTGTAAACGGAACAATTGTTTCGGTAGTTGCTCCAACAGAATCAGTAACTAATAGTGTGAAGCTAAAGTTTCCTGCTGTAGGAGTTCCGCTTAACAGACCGGATGATGAAACCGTTAAACCCGAACCGATTAAATCATTATTTTTATCTGAAAAAATGAGCTGTCCTGTTCCGCCTGTTGCCGTAAACTGATGCGAAAGAGCTAAGCCTTCTGTCCAAATAGATACATTTGTATTAGAGATAGCAATCGCCGAATTTATTGTAATTGGAATTATAGTTTCATTTGTAGCCCCTAATGAATCAGTAACTAACAAAGTAAAGCTGTAGTTTCCTGCTGTAGGAATTCCGCTTAATAAACCGGTCGATGAAACTGATAAACCTGAACCGGTCAAATCATTATTTTTATCTGCGAAAACCAATGTCCCGGTACCTCCCGATGCAGTAAATTGATGCGAAAGCAATACTGACTCGGTCCAGTTCGGTACACTTGTATTTGAGGTAGTAATAACCGGGTTGATAGTAAATGATAATAATTTTTCATCAGAACTTAGGTCATCAGTTACCATAGCGGTAAATGAAATCAGCTGGGCACTTGTTACGGTTCCACTCAACAAACCGGAAGTTGAAAGAGTCAGTCCGGTCGGTGATAAGTCACTATTTTTATCTGTCCAGTTTAGTACACCTGTATTATTAGTTGCTGTCAACTGCTGTGAAAAAGCAAGGTTCGCTGTCTGGTTAGGTAACGATGTAGTTGTGATAGTAACAGTCGGAGCGGCAGTACATTCGGCACCGGTAATACGTAAATCATCGATGTTCCAGCCACAAAAAGTCCATCCACCGTCAGAAGTACCCATCGTAAATCGGATATAAACTGTTGACTGCAGTGCAGCAATACTTGAAATATCTATATCCATATTTGTCCAGGCATTGTCTGCTACTTCAATACTGTTTTCCCATACAGTAGTCCAACTTGTATTATTTGTACTCACTCTAATATATGCATGGTCATATGCCGGTTCTTCTACTCCAAGCCAACGGTCGAATTGTAATCGTGCTGTTGATATTGTCGAACAATCTATAGCAGGTGATGTAACATGATATTCAGGGATGTTATCGGCATAGTCGCCGTTTAGGTTATAACCCATGACACTTGAGCCGACTGTTCCCGATGTCGGGTCAGGGTTTCCGTATGCTCCACCCCCACCGCTCGGAACACCTCTTGCCCAATTACCTCCTGATATGGTCCAACCTAAATCAGTTTCAAAATCATCGGTGAAAACTGTAAGAGAACCCGTAGAAGGTACTGCCGTAAACGGAGTTGATGAAGAACCGTCATAGACTGTGACAGCCGGACTAACCATATCGGCAGAGAAATAATAATCGATAATATCCCCGCATGGACTTCCGGGTAATGTAGCTAAATAATTGTTTGGAGAAGTTTCCGGCATTGAAAAACTTTGATACGCTCCTCCGTTGATGGAAATATAAATTTGTCCTGTGTTTGAAATTGGTACTCCTCCCAATGAACCTGAAACGACAACATCAAAGGTTGTATCAACAAGCGGAGTTGTAGTTGTAGGTTTTCCGTTAGGATAAGAAAATGCTAGAGAGGGTGCCGGCGTAGAAACACCGACTGCATTCCATGCTTGAGCAACTTGGAATTCCCAATTTCCACTCGGGTCTAAATCTTGTGCTGCTGAAATTGTACCGATAGCAGCATTTTGATAGTCTATATTTGCTGTCCAATAAACTGTGTTTGCCCGAAAGGCTATCATCATAGCTGTATCAACACCGAGGCCGGTTACTGTTACACCATAATGCAATCCCCCGTCTGATAATAAAGAAAACCATCTGTTTCCAACCGAGCTGTTTGTGTGAACTCCACACCAATCATTTGATTGTTGAGGAGTACATCCGACAACATCTATCCAGTATGGATCAGAAGTTCCGTAAAAATCAGGATCGCTTTTACTATGCGGGTTAAGCATATCACGAAACCCCGAACCGGAGGTTGTACCATTTTCACCCATCAACCAGTCAGGAGTATCAAGAGTGTCATGAGCAAATTCAAATGCAGCACCAATCATATCAGAGAATGACTCGTTTAATGCACCGGATTCTAATTGGTACACTAATCCCGAAGTAGTTTCTGTAACGGCGTGTCCCCATTCATGAGCGACAACATCGGGACATCCGGCAAGCGAACGCCATCCTGTAGACCACGACCAAATCACAATTTGCGAACCGTTCCAATAAGCGTTGTTATCACCCTCGGCAGAATAGTTTACTGAAATGTTCATTGAAGAACCACTATTGTTATAACTATTACGCCCAAATTCTCGTAGCATCCAGTCATAAAATAAGACTGAATACATATGACCGTCTACTGCCGGAGCATAGGTAGTACCACCCCAAACATTATCAGCATCTGTCGCAACTGAACCAGGTAGTGCTGAGGTTGCCAAGTAGGTGCGAATAAATGCACCCGATGCCATCTGTCCGTTATGCCCATGTATATTATTAGAAGCACGACGGGTGTAATCTATCATTTCAAAATCTGTTCCGTTATCCCATGTATCAATATGGTTATATGAGTTCCCCATAACCCCGGTACCGCTTCCGACAGCCTCGGCATTCATTATTCTATTTGCTTTAAAAATAATATCTCCGGTAGTGGCATCTATAAAATACTCCCACCTTCCCATTGGAGAGTCTGAAATAATAAAGAATCTCCAGCAAAGGTATGTTTCTTTCTGCCAAGGGAAAATTACAAGCTGTGGTTTTGTCGGAGTGCCGACACCAAAATCAATTAATAAATCATCGGTTGCGCGAGTGAGAGCATCTGATGCGAGAACCTGTGCGGTTATGTTCATATTTTTAATCGGATTAAAAGTACCATTGACCGAGGTAAACATTCCGTCGTTTCTAAAATGTGCATTTATATCACCACCGACAACCTCAAGACCTTTATACCTCTGCTTAAACCTGAGATGGGTCATACCGAGTTCATCAATTTCTGTCTTTAACAGTTGTAGTTCATCAACTGGAGATTGTATTTGATATCTGTCTTTATTAATTTCAAAATAATCATGAACCGCCTGTAGTTCTGCCCCTTTGACAACTTTGTCACGTAAGTTACCTGATACAAATGTAGGTATTCCTTTTGAATTGGAATGATACATTGTAATATCTTTTTCAATTGGGGATATTTGTTTATTATTTAAAGCAGCAAATGAGAGAGATGTTGAAAATAAAAGTAATAAAACAATATAGATAATCCGATGCATGAAGCCTCCTAGAGGTCTGTTATGAAGAGTAACTTTTCGTAGTATATTTTGAATAGTATTACTAGTTTTTTAAAAGATAAACGAAAATTCAAAATTGTCAACAGACAATAAAACACTACCCTCTAACTTATTACAACCCATAAGTTAAGCCTTAAATGACTGCAAATAAAACAGCCGATATATCTATCATATATCGGCTGTATAATTAAAATAATTATATCTGTTATTTTTGAACTAAAACAAATTCTTTGAGATATTGCTCTACGTTATCTTTTTCTCTATCTCTGAGAGTAATACAATCTTGTACTTGTTCGGTTACTTTGGTCAACTGAGTCAATGTTCCCGGTGACTGATTTTCCTCTTTACCAAAAAAGAGTTTGGCAGCAGCAATTCTTTCTGCTGAACATCCTCCCGCAAAATAAGGTAAATATGCATGATATTGGGGTGGAATAATATTAGTTATTTTTTCAAAATTCCGGGAAAGCCAATCAAAAACATAGTCTGCCCGCTCGGATGAAACCGAGGCAATCCCCCCCGGTATTCCAAAAAACTCCTGAGGGCGTAAAGGACCTTCCAAAGCATATTGCAATGCGGTATCTTGAATATCCTTATTTTCAAAAGAGCCTAAAGCTGCTAAAAACCTTTGTCGAAGTGCAGGAACGCTTGCATTTTCAAAGCGTTTTTTACACTCGTTAAACAAGTTTATATCTCCACGAATACATGCCAGTGAAACCGAAACGGCAATTATTGACGGTTCGACAGAATCGGGCGATTCCATAAATTTCGTAAATTGTTCTTCGGCAAAAGAAAGAGCCTCTTTATTTTTCCCATGGTCGGCAAGCCAATTTATTAATCGAGGACGAAGCATTTCAGTTCTTTCGGATTCATCCGCTTTAGGGTCAAACCCTATTTTCTGCATTGAATACTGCAAAGTATTATTGACATATACCGCAAATTCATCACGAAATTCATCTGTTAAAAAAGAGCTTTCTACTTTAGAAAGTGTCTGCATTACAGTTGAGACTACTGTTAAATTCGGTTCTTTATTAAAATGTGAAATAATCTCAAGAAAATCTCCACCGCCTAATAAACCGGCATCTAACAATGCCGCAGAATTTAGTAAAAAACTTTTTCTTTCAATAGGTGTCATTATTTTTTCGGCATCAGAGGCAAGTTTAACTAACATCTTAGGCGAGGTAACCCATCTGTAATATCCATCAGCATTTACATTCGGCATTATCCAAGATATTGCACCGTCAGCAGAAAGAGTTACTGTTTTTGATTTTTCAGACAACAAAATCGTTTTAGTTTTAACTGATGACCCCGATGCATACTTAATTGTAAGAGGTATCTCCCATAGCAAAGAACTGTCAAAAGAATTGTTATAATTAGCAAACCGTTTTTGACTTATAATAAAACTGTTATCTTTTTGCTGTTTAATTGTTATTAAGGGAACCCCGGGTTTTTCAATAAATGTAGTCATCGCTTTAGGTAAATTAAAGTCAGATACTTTCTGTAGTGCCAGCCATAAATCATCGGCAGTTGCATTGCCCCATGCGTTATCATTTATATAATCTAAGATACCTTCTCTAAATTTTTCTTCCCCTATTTTCTTTTCAAACATACTTAAGACCGCGTCCCCTTTGTTATAAACGGCACCGATATTACTTAAAAGGTCAGACATAGATTTTATCGGTCGCTTTATAGCAGCAGCAGCTTGTTGAGCATCGCCGACCATCGCTCCATTGGAAGAACTTGCTTTGCTTACACTGAGTTCAAATTCAGGAAAAACTTGATCTGTTATTTTGTTTCCCATCCAATGAGCAAAAGATTCGTTTAACCATAAGTCATCCCACCACTCCATAGTCACTAAATCTCCAAACCACATGTGGGATAATTCATGAGCTGTTACAATCGCCAGTCTGAGTTTTTGTGCCGATGTAACATGTTCATTATCAACTAATAAAATTCCCTCGGCAAAAGTAATTGCCCCCGGGTTTTCCATCGCACCCGGCCAAAACTCAGGTACTGCGATCAAGTCTAACTTTTCAAAGGGATATGACCTGTCAAAGTATTTTTCTAATGCTTCCAAAATAGGTGGAGTAGTTTCTATTGCTGTTTGAGTAAGATGTGACCGACCCTTTGGTGTTACTATTCTACTCGGTATCGGCATATCGGGTATTTAGACAAACTCAAATGGTCCGACAGCAACCGCAATTAAATATGACGGCATCGGGTTACTCTTTTTAAAACGATATGTTGTCCAACCGTCTACTGTTTCCTGAAATTCAATAGGTGTATTGGTTACGGCAAAATCTTGTTCCGGAACAGTCATTGTTAATTGATAAGGTATTTTAAAAATCGGTTCATCAAAACAAGGAAACGCTTCACGGGCTTCATCCGCTTCAAGTTGAGAATATACATAAGACTCTCCCTCAGTTTCCATGCGGTACACAGCATTTGCCTGAGTGTCAAAGTTATTTACAAATTCAATCTCAAGCAGATATCGCCCAAGCTCCAAATAAGTTTCAGGAATTACTTTAATTTTGGTATCATCATATTTTTCAAAAGAACAGGAGATATTTTTTTTACCAAAAGATAGTTTAAGATTTTGAATGTCTATAGTCTCGGCATGAAACAAAAATGATTCGCTATTCTTGACAACATCAAGTGTGATAGTCGTATTGCCGGAGTAATGCGATTCATCAGGATTAAGTTTTAAATTTATCAGTTGTTCAACCGGTACAACATCACGCAAAAGACGTTCAGGTTCTGCATTAATTGGAATGTGAAAGACCGATACAAGGACAAAACAGTAGATTATAAAATTTGATAGTTTATTAAACATTTGAACTCCTATGATTGTTTATCATCTGTATAATAGAAGAATATACGGATGAATCATCACGGAGTTACAATTTTTTCTTTATTTTAAAAGAAGCATTTTCTTAGTTTCATCATATAATTCAGTTTGAATGCGATAATAATAGATTCCACTTGAGATATCATCGCCGGAACTGCTTTTACCGTCCCAGTATATTTGATGAATGCCGGCATTATACTGTTCACTTTTTTGATAAACTACTTTCCCTAAAATATTGTAAATTGAAAATTCGACAATAGCGTGCGAAGGAATTACAAAATTAATAACAGTAGAGTTATTAAACGGGTTTGGATAATTTTGCGATAGTGAAAAATTATCAGGAATATTATTATCATTGGTATCATTAATATCTGTTGCAAGTGAATCACAGACATCACCTATACCGTTATTGTTATTGTCGGTCTGGGCAGGATTATAATCATTCGGACAGTTATCAGAACTATCTGGGATACCGTCATTATCAGAATCTAAAAACGAGGTCGTAAAATTTACTGTGCGTTGACTTAATCGACTTGTTCGAGCATTAACCCAGGCAACCGGAATAAAATCGCCATATACTGTTTGAGGAACTTGTATCGAACGACAGCTATCGGTTGCATCGGTAATTAGTGTTGAATCGGCAAGCCATTGATATGTTGTTAAATCAAAAATTTTCATAGCAATTTCAGGGGTAGTATTATAAAACAGATACAAAGAATCCCCCCGATTACTCAAAATCGGATATGCTTCCAGACCAAGCTCCCGCCCTATGACAGAAGCGGTATCGTGAACCCATCCACCGGAACCGTTCTGATATAAGTGATGAATGATCGTACTGCCGCTTGCCCAAGGAGAATCGGAATACGCCAAATGTAAACGGTTATTAACAAAGTTGAAACTGTATGCGCGATGAGCCATACCTATTGAGCCGGTTACAATAGCAGAATCGGCATTACCTACAAACCTATTTTCAACATCACTCCACTGCCAATAATAAAATCCGTCGGTTCCTCCACCCATACCTGCTAATAGTGCTACAAAAACAGCATTGCCGTTATCGTCGATACAAGAACCTATACGGGTATCTAAACGGGGAAGATTTATATTACCGATAAAACCGGAATGAGCAACTGTTTGAAAACGATCAGTCGTATGGTAAAAAACAAGTGAGTCGCTATCGTATCTGGCGGTCAGCCAAATTTCATTTGCTGAACTTGCCGCAACAGATACTGACCAATTCAACAAGCGGCTATCAAGAGTAATTATAGGTTCTTTGTCTGTTGCTGTTTGAACAGGAGGATTTATATATCGGTACCAAAGACCTGAGTTACCGCTCTGTCCTGTAGCAAAATGCATTCCGTTTGCCTCCCAAGTTTGAAAATGATGGTCATAATACGGACCGTCAATATCACCGTCAGAATTTCCATATCCGACTGTATCCCAGACCGTTCCTTTATCAGTTGAATAAAGCCAGTACATAGTGTTTGAACCGTTGGCGGCGTTAAACAAATAGATAGTATCACCGACTACCTGTATTTTGCGTCTCGGTATAGCAAGAAGTGAACGATGTTCGGCAAGAGGATAAAACCGTTGGATAGTTCCAAGAGAAATAGATGTAACCTCTTCTGATAAATTCTCATTTGAATCAATCGGACTCGCGATACAGAGAAGTAAACCAAATGTAATAGCAAATAATTGTGAGATATATTTATTCATAACATACTTTCAAATGTTCAATGTTTATAGGTACTGTTCTATTGTTCATTATCGGCGATTTTGAGAACATTCCTTAAAGAATCAGAAAAAAAATAAGGTGTTTCTAAAAACACCTTATAAAACAAAACAATATCTACCAAGATTACAAACTATTCTCTTCAAGAAATTTCACAAATGCTTTCGAGGCAGCTTTGTTTGCTATAAGATTGGGATGTGAATCACCCTCGCGGTCGGAATAATTATCTTTGAGAAGATTTTGGTCATTTGCTAAAACATCAAAAAGGTCAAACACTACAAAATTATTAAGTCCGGTTTCTTCTTTATATCTTGTGATGAAATCAGACTTTATCCATTGGTTAAACTCTCTGGCACGGGCAGCATTTTCTAAACTTGTTTTCAGTTTGTGAAGCGGAGGAGAAGTAACATAGATAAATTGTTTTTGAGGATGTGCGGAAAATGTATTTTTTAAACTATCAAAAATCGCATGATAATTACTCGTTGTTTTTTCAGGGCTGTACGGATCCCCTGCTTTGGTACCTTCACTTATTATATTAGAATTCGGATAACAGGACTTGAACATAATAATATCATTTTGCACATCGCTGTCGGTGTACCCAAAATTGAAAATCTGTTCAATATTTTTTTCAAATTTAGGAACCCAGTTGTTCATGTCAGTTTCTTCACCTATTTCATCACCATAGGTTATACTTTGTACTGCTATTCCTCGAGCCATCAATTCTTCTCTTAATCCGTCCTGCAGCCAGTTCCGTCCGACCGAATGATGCAGAAATACCAATTTTTTCGGGAGTAGTTTATTTACCTGTTGCAGAACTTCGTCTTTCTTTTTCAGCTTCTCTTCTAATACGGCAAGATACTCATTCTTTTTCGTAAACTTGTAGAACACAAACAGACCAAACAAGTTACCGAGAATTGAAATTACTAAAATTGTTATTAAGACTTTCATTTTTTTACCTACCTATTTTTTCTAATTCTATTTTTATTGCTTTGGTTAAAACATTATACCCAATTTCGTTTGGTTCAACCAAGTTAACTGAATATTGCTCTTGTAAATAACCGTTACCGTCGCCAAGAAGTAAAGAAAAATCGACCAGATGCATCTTATTTTTTTTGCTATATTCCCGTAACCATCTATTATATGTATCAACGGAATCAAACAAATTGTACTCTCCAAGCTCTTTTATTTCTATTACATCGGCAAATGACTTTCTCGGCTTCAGAACGGTTGTCAGAATCGGTTGAATTTTATTAATAAGAGAGAGTTGAGCCAAAAGTTCAGTATAATCCTGAATTTCTTTGATTGAGTTTTCCGGTCTGAAATTATAAGAGCTGATTTCTATAACTACCGCCTTTGGTGCTAAATCGAGAACATCCGGTTTAAACCGTAACAAATAGCCTGCTACTCTTTGTCCACTGACACCTCGATTGAGAGCTTCATACTCGGGAAAGTGAACAGTAAGATTATAATTTGCCGTTACTTGTGTACCAAAAAAAATAATTCTGTCTGAAACTGTCGTATCAGATCTGAAATTCAGATTCTCTAAGTTATACGCACCTCTTTCAGAAAATTCCTGAGAGACATGACGGTATTTTGTTAAAAAATGGTTAATATGACTTCTGTATTCGTGAGCTTTATAGGCGACATAAAATATCGCAACATTGGCAATTAATGACAATATAAGGGTTACTTTTAAGACTTTATGCATTTTATAATTTTCCTGATTTCCATCTACTGTAGATATAACAGGATAAGGCGGTAAAATAAAATAAAAATTTTAGATTTTATTCTCAATCAAACAATTATATTTTACGATAACTATATATAGATAAAGCAAATAACAGGAAACAAAGTTTGAAGATAGAAAAAGAAAAAATCCAGAAACATGTCAAGAAATTTAGGTGCTCCTATCTTGTTGTTCTGCTTTTAGTTATAACAAATGTCCCGCTTTTTATAGATTTAATCGGTGACTGGTGGCAAGATGATAACTACTCTCACGGTTTTTTTATAATACCGATTTCTATATATCTTTTTTATAAGAAACGAAATGAACTGATTTTCCCGGCAGTAAAGTCAAAAAGCGGACTTTTTATTTTTATTTTAGGTCTTATTTTCCTCATTCTCGGCACAGCAGCATCGGAGTATTTCACAACCAGAATCGGGTTTCTGACAGCTCTTACCGGTTTTGCTCTCTACTCTATCGGATACAAAAATTTTAAAAAAGTCTGGTTTCCGTTTTTCTTTCTACTGTTTATGATTCCGATACCGTCGATTGTCTATTATGCAGCTACATTACCGCTACAGTTATTTGCTACAAAAGTAACTGTTGTACTCCTTGAAGTAATCGGTGTACCGGTTGCCCGTAACGGTAATATCATTGCTCTGCCTAATTATATGCTGGAAGTAGTAGAGGCATGTTCAGGACTTCGGTCCTTAATGACACTTTTGGCATTAGGGGCATTATATGCCTATACAAGACTTCCCGGAAAAGTCATACCTATTATTATATTTTGTGCCACCGTCCCGATTGCCATTGCGACAAATATATTTAGGATATTCACTACAGCACTCGGTGCTTATGCTGTCAGTAAAGAGTTGGCTGAAGATTTCTTACATGAGCTTTCGGGTATGATTGTATTTTTTACAGCCTTGATAATGATGTTAATTTTAGGAGCGATCTTACAATGGATAAGAAATCGTTTTATATCAGCATCGTAGTTATTTCAATAACATTCATAATGACCCTGTTCATCAAGTTCTACAGACCGGCTTCGGCGGGTGATGTAAACTTTGATTCTTTTCCGCTTGAAATCGGTGACTGGAAAGGAACAAAAGAAGAGGTTGACCCTGAAGTGCTTGAGATATTAAACCCACAAGCAATTATTTCAGCAACTTATATAAACAGCGACGGTATTTCGGTACATCTGCTTTTTGATTTCTTCTCATCGGATGCAACTTTCGGGGGTCCTCACTCTCCCCGTAACTGTCTCCCCGGTTCCGGATGGATAATAACCGAAACAGTTTCTAATGATATTAAAAACGCAAATTCTGTCATTCCTGCAGGACGGTTCCAATTACAGTTAAATAAATCTACCAAAGTTATGGATTTTTGGTATATTACTCATTATGGTGAAACTGCGAATGATTATATCTTTAAGTTGTATGAATTGATGTCAGCACTTACCTTTAAACCACGAGATATTGCATTTGTTCGATTTGTCAGCAAGGATGACCCAAAAAGTTTAAAAGCTTTAGAAGAGTTCCAAACATTAATACTGAAAGAGATATATGAACACTTACCATTTGAATAAGAAACTTATAATTTTTATAATTACCTTTTGTCTGTTGAGCGTGTCAACCGTACATGCTGTAAATGACTCTGTATTTCCAACATCTGTCTCTGTTCAGTCCGATTATATTCTTAGTGATACAGTAGCAGTAGTAGGCGATACTATAACTATCAGAAGAACATGTATCAATAATGAAACAAACCCTCTTACCTGTTTTTATTTTTGTGATATTCTGCCGAATGAATTTTCGATAATTTCTCACACGGTTACGATTAATGGAATATCTGTTAGTTACGACTATCCGACCCCCTCAACCGGTTCAGCTTTTTTCGGTTATAATGAACATTATTGGGTGTTGGATTATCCCGGCAGCTCAGGTTTGTATAATCAGCTTGTTCAGCCAAATGATACTGTAGTAATAGAATATAAAGTTATCTGTTCCACAACAGGAACTTTTGCACTCCCGATGCATACCTTCATCAGCCATAACGGTACAACAGGTATTTTCGGATATTCAGATTCTTTGAAAGTCAGATTTGATATCTCTTTGGATATAGACGATGAACAGACTCTCCCTCAATCTTTCTCGTTAAGTCAAAATTATCCGAACCCCTTTAATCCGTCAACAATAATTGATTTTTCTCTGCCTGAAAGATCTTTTGTGACAATTGAAATTTATAACTTACTGGGACAATCAGTTACAAAGTTAGTTCAAGAGAATCTTTCAGCCGGAAATCATAGTGTTACCTGGAACGGTTTACAAAACGACGGAAAAACAGCTCCTTCGGGGGTCTATTTTTATAAATTATTGACCGGAAATAAAGAAATTACAAAAAAGATGCTTTTGTTAAAGTAATTTTGTGTATATTAGATAAAACAAATATAATAATAATGAGATTAATATGAGAAAAATAAATCGTAGAGCTTTTATAAAAGATATGTCCCAGATGACCGGTGGTGCTATTATAGGTGGTGCTATACTGAATGAATCACTGCTTGCATCTATCAACTCTCGATCTTCACTTGCTGAAAATATATATATTGCTAAAAACGGTACACCTGCGGAAAATGTAACCAAAGTATTTGATATGAAATACGGCGGGATTGAAAATTTTATAGGTATTAATGATGTTGTCATAATAAATCCTAACGGTCAATGGCCAAATCAAGGTGGTACTAACTGCGGTAATTGTATTGGACTGATTGATAGTATCCTGAATCGACCCGGCGGATTTAACGGGGAAATCCTTTTTGTTGAATGTACTCAGGGAGTTCCTACGGGATACTGGACTGCAAACAGTGCGGGATTAGCCCGCAACGGTCCATATAATTTTAATGATATGATTACAAACTATCAAAACAACGGGTATTCTAATGTAAACGGTATCCGAATTCAGCGTAGTAAATACAACACAAGTACCTGGCCGGTGATCAGTTCCCCGACAACTCAAGGGTGGATTCGTACTGAATGGAACTCACCGACATCGGGTTGTCTTTTCTACCTGCCCTATCCTGTAATACGTTCACCGTTTTCTAACAGATTAATATCTCTTAAAGACGGTGTCTATGAAAACGGTCAGTTAACTTCGACTCCTCTTAAATTTATAAAAATGCCAAATCTCAATAATCACGGTTCTAATGCAACACAAGATTACGCAGGGGTTACATCGGCAACAAAATCATTTTTAGGCATTACCGAACTTGAAAATGCTACTAGCGGAGTATTTGATGACGGTCATAATAGTCTGCATACATACAGTCGAACATGCCATGGCTCAACTTATGAACGGTCCTGGGCATGCGGTGAAGCTGTCGGGGCATGGATGACATTATGCCGTAAACCGGATATTTTCCTAACTTCGGCAGAGTGGTCGGGTTGGGGAAGCAGATACGGTACCGATGCTACCGAAACGAAAACTGTAGGCTTAGCAGATAACCCAAGTACGCTTGATTACTATATGTGTAAATACGTATTATACCCTGTACTTCCGGCAAGCCATACAACTCAAGGGCGATATTTAAACCCGGACTATGATATTGCGAGAAATATGACAAGGCAAACAATCGAAGGGTGTATCTCGCAAGGATACGGAACCTCTGACGAAAACCAAATGGCAGCATTTGTTTATGACTATAACTCTCCGACTGTCAACAGACAGGAAATTGATTTAAAAATTAAGCTGTTCAGAGAGGGCAATGCGACTGAACAGGATGTCATCGATTTGATAAATTTATATAATTCAGGAAACTAGTCGAAAAACTACATATTAATATTGAACTTTTTTTAGATTTATATGTTTTACCAATCAAACTTACTACTGTATTAAACCGCTAGAAAAAAATGAAAAAACTAATATTTTTCTTTCTCATATTTGGCTTTTGCTATATAGAGTCAACATCTGCCGATATTACTCTCAGTGATATGCAACGGTTCTATTCAATTGCCGATGATAACGCTCTGCTGGCAATCCCACGTCGTAAAATTCATATAGACGGTGATTCGGTTTATATCTTTCATCAATCAGCCGGTGCTTCAAGCCGTTATTGGCTATACTCATCCGATAAAGGAACTAGCTGGGATACAGTCGGCTTCGGGAATCAGGATGGTAATATAGGCGGAGATTATTATGATTCCCACTTTCATTAGTGGTATGCAGACGGAATGCATTTTTGTACCGGTCAGGCAACCAATGTTCCACTTTGGTATCGTTTTATCAACAAACCGGTTCAATCGGGAGCTGACAAAGAAAATCAAATAATTTTAGAT
>JAJRXM010000065.1 GCA_024276275.1 Candidatus Zixiibacteriota bacterium | reverse complement strand
AGAAGATATGAATAATCAAAACATATCATAAGGCACGATAGACCGAGATAAAGTATTTTATAAATGAAAGAGGGTAGAAAAGATCTCCATGAAAAGCCTCAATATACGGCAGCCCACCAAAGATATATGGGTTCCATTGAGGGACAGCACCGTTTTGCAATACAGAGTCAACTAAAAATTAACGAAAGAAAATACCGGCTTGGATAACATCGGAACCGTGAAGCATTTCAGTTGAGAAAATAAATTCAGAAAATAAAACAATAAGAGCAATACCTAATCCAAGAAAAGCAATCGGTGTAAAATACGGTGAGCTTTCAGGATCAAATGATTTTGATTTACTTACATTCTTGATTGTTTTTTTTTGCTGTTTTGCCAATTTATTCTCCTAACTTATTCTCAACCAATTTATAATAATTCTTTAAAAAAACTTTTACTCTTATTTATTTGATTGTTTCTTAATCATTTTTCTTCGTAAATCAGTTAACTCTTCTTTAATTGCAGTTTGTCCTTCTGCCATAAACCCCATTAAGAACAATCCAAAACCTAAACCGGTTAATAGAATTACCAGGTACAATAAAGGAAGCTGTATTTCATTATTCCAATACTTCAAGTATACTGCCCATAATCCAATAAGTAGACCTAAGAAAAAGCATATTGAGCCGATTAGTCCAAAAAACAGAAGCGGTTTTTTTAAAAATGTTATTTGAAATTTTACCGCAACCATATCCAAGACACCTATAGGAATTCGCCAAATTGAAAACTTGGAATCACCCCAAGCTCTATCGTATAACGGTATTTTTGCTTCCTCTACTCTAAATCCTTCGTTGGCAGCCAATACAACAATATACCGATGCCAATCCTGACGCAAAAATATATGTTCGACAACTTCTCGACGGAATGCTTTAACCGAATTTAAATCATGAACTTTCAGACTAAATATTTTTCGTGATATCCAATTATAGACAGTAGAAACAAATTTTTTATTGTAGGCTCCCTGTTTCCAGCCGGTACAAACATCGGCACCCTCTGCTATCGGTTTTATCAGCGAGGGTATATCTTCCGGTTTGTACTGCAAATCGGCAGGGTAAAATACAAAAACATCCCCTTTGGCAGTTTCAAAACCTGTTTGCAAAGCTGCGGTTAAGCCGCGGTTTCTTTGATGAATCGCATAACGGACAAAACTGTATTTATCAGCACATTTTTTTATCGTTGCTAAAGTATTATCAGTCGAACCGTCGTCAATGAAAACAACTTCTGATTGAAATGGAGCATTTTTAAGCATGGCATCATATTGACGACAAAACTCTTCGATATTCCCCTCTTCATTTAAAGCAGGAACTATAGTAGTAACGATAAAATCATATTTTTCCATTTATACCAATTTCTATTTTCTAACTCTCATTAAGCTCTTCAAGTTTTTGTTTCAAACGTGAGGTTGTCGGAGCAAACTTAATTGCTTCCTCATAATAATACTTTCCTTCGGTCTTATACAACTCATTATTTGTTTCGCTGTATCTATCCTGATAAAATTTAGCCAGCCGTGCATTAAGATTATAATTTGTAGGCGAAAACTCAACCGCTTTTTTAAACATCATCTCAGAAAGCTGAAAGACAGAATCCTGTTCGGCTGCCTCGGCTAAAAATGTGTAACATGCTATATTATCGGAATTTTCCGAGATAATTTCAACTGCTAAATCATTATTTATCTTCCCGTTACCGTCATCATATTCAACCAGCAATTGCTCATATTTTGATAGCCGATAACTGTCTGCTATATCATTTCCGGTAAAACCTGCAATTCGGTACAAACGGACTTTTTTCAGACCAACATGATAGGTAAAAAGTAGTTTAGCCGAATCCATAAGCATTGGATAATCTTCTTTTGCCCGAGTTTCATTGCCGTTATCTATCAGAAGATGTGTAATCGGACGTTTTTTGAAGAAATCTCGGTCTGCGTGAACTACTCCAAACATGTGTATAATTGTTCCGACTTCGTTTTCCATCGTCAACGAACTGCCATAAGGACCTGAAACAACTCCGTTTTCTGCAAGGATTAGACCTAAATCTTTTGAATTATCTCGGGCAGTAAAAGTCGGGCGTTCAGCCCAATAAAAATATGCTTCGATATTCGCAGAATAAATCACAGCTACCACAATAATCGGTACAGCATACAAAATACGACCTTGAAAGTATTGCCGATACTTCTGAGCCAAAATTATCCCACCATAGACCAAAATCGAAAGAAAAGCAGCCCAACCGATTGTGACAAACTTGTAGTCGTCGTAGAAAAAGGCACCATCCATTCCCGATATATATGCACTATAAAATTGATACACGAGAGGTGAGAATAGAACAAACAGAATTGGAATATACAAAAGCGGAACTTTGTTTTTCTCAGACATTACCGGTCGGCTGAAAAATGAGGCGAGCAATATCGAGGCTGCCCCATAAATCGGATAAATAAGAACCAGTTGATACCTGAGAGGTCGGTAGTTCCAAATCATTAAAGCACCATAAAATGAAATAATCATCAGTATAATAAAAAACTTCCCGCTGTTAAAACTTTTCAGCTTTGTTTTCAATTCTTCTGTTCCAAAAAATCGAAACAGAAACAGAGAAATAAATATTGTCGCAAAAAGCCATGGAATTCTCATGCGGGTAAAAAGTCTAGAATCATTTCCGAACGAAAGATATTTCCATACAAAGTTATCAATAGATTCAAAAGCCTCGGGGGCTCCATATAAAGCAAAGGCCTGTTCACCGACATACGATGCGACCTGTTCTTTCATCGGGAAATAAGAAAAGAAGAGCCAAAAGAGAACAACAGATATAAACCCAACTGAAAAATATACGGAAGGTAATAATTTGTTATCTTTTTCTATATAATATTGATACAAAAAGTATCCGACAAACGGAGCTAAAAATACAAGCCCGATAATTTTGCCAAAAAACAATCCTACCGCTAAACTTCCCCCTGCCACCACAAACCAAGCAGCTTTTTTGCAATACAGTAACAACGTCAAAGATAAAAACGCATAAAATGTCATGGCATGTTCTAAAAATGGAAGTCGACCGAAAAATATTTGATTATAATTTATAGCTATCAGAAATAAATAAATCAGCCCGGCAAGAGGTGTAGATATTTTTCTGATTATCAGATAAAATAGAAGTAACGCTCCGAAGGAATAAAACAGGCCAACAAAATTGGACGCTTCCAAAGAAACTCCAAAAATCTTAAACACGAATAAAGCCAAAAGAGTAACCGATGATTTCAAGAAAAAAGTAAACCGTGTTTCATTGTACGGATTAAAGTCATCGGTTAGGATTTTTTGTTTTGCAAAAAGAGTATATTGACCCGGGTCGGTATAAACATCAGTTGAGTACGAAAGTCCTATTGGAGGGTCAGAATCAAGCTTGTAACCTCTCATATAAAACATTACTAAAAGCAACATAACTGCAAAGAATATTTCATATCTTCTTTTATGTTTACCTGTCATATTAGCAATAAAATTCATTTATTTTCTCTGCTACAAATTCAACATGCTCATCAGGCATTTCAGGATATATCGGAAGTGAAAGAATTTGGTCGGCGAGCTGTTCAGATATCGGGAAATCTCCTTTTTTATACCCAAGATAATCAAGTGCCTTTTGTAAATGATTAGGTATCGGATAATGAATAAGCGTTACTATATTATGCTCTTGCTTGAGATAGTTCATCAAAGCATCCCGCTTGTCAGTTTCGATAACATACAGATGAAAGACCTGTTCATAATCATCATGCATTTCAGGTTTTGTAACATGCTTCAGATTCTTGTTATATATTTGAGCAACCCGCCTGCGTTCTGCATTCCATTTATCTAAGTGCTTTAGCTTGACACCTAAAACCGCTCCCTGTAGCCCTTCCATGCGGGCGTTATATCCGATAACATCATGATAGTATTTTTTTTCAGAACCGTGATCACGAAGTTTTTTAATCTCGGCATCAAGACTAGCATTCGATGTCACCACTGCTCCGGCTTCACCGTATGCACCCAAATTTTTACCGGGATAAAATGAAAATGCGGCAGCATCTCCAAATGAACCGGCACGTTTCCCCTTATACTTTGCACCATGCGACTGACAGGCATCTTCCAGAACTTTCAAATTATGTTCTTTGGCGATTCGCATGACAGCATCCATGTCAGCCATCCGACCGAACAGATGTACCGGTATAATAACTTTTGTTCTATTTGATATTGCCATTTTCAAAAGCAGAGGGTCTATATTACGTGAAATCGGGTCAACATCTACTAAGACAGGTCTGGCACCTGACTGGACAATAGCCGAGATTGTTGCGATAAATGTATTGGCAGATGTAATAACCTCATCACCCTGACCGACATCAAGAGCTTTGAGGGCTAAAAGAAGAGCATTGGTACCGTTGTTGACACCGCTGCAGTAAGTTGTTTGGCAGTATTCGGCATAGTTTGCTTCGAAATCTGATACTGATTTACCTAAGACATATGCCGATGAGTCGAGTATTTTGTGTATTTCTCGGTCGATATCATCTTTGATAGTTTTGTACTGAGCTTGTAGGTCTAAATATTTTATTTCCATGCTATTCCTATGTAAGCAAAGAAGATAAAGGAATAATTACGAAAGTCAAGCTTGAGAATTTCAGACGATTATTCAGTACTATACTCCAAAATGTCGCCGGGCTGACAGTCAAGAACCTTACAAATTGCATCAAGGGTAGAAAACCGAATTGCCCTGGCATGGTTCTTTTTCAAAACTGAAAGATTTGCCATAGTAATATCAACTTTTTCAGAAAGTTCAGTCAGAGACATTTTCCGTTTCGCCAGCATCACATCAAGATTTACAATTATAGGCATACGCCTCTCCCCTAAACTGTCAGGTCTTGTTCGAGTTTCATCTTAACAGCAATTTCAAATACCTGTGCTATAACGACAATCATCAGTCCGAGAAAAATTGTAAACGGATACATCTCGGTCGGTATTTCAATACTCGCACCGGGAAGGTCAATCAGATGAATAAAAATTCGAGCGTAAATATTACTTGTAATTCCGACAATCGGTCCACCGGCTGTAACAAGATAACCGATAAGTTTTAATCTTTTGGGGTTATCTGTATCGAACGGTGAGTTTAGCCTGACCGTTTTTAAGAAAATTTTGAAAAGATAGATTATATAAATGACTCCTAATAATAGTATCAACGGAAGCCACATCATCTGTGCCATATTTTCATATGTACTAACATCTAATTTTACTCTTTCAAAACCGACCACCGGCACTAACTCGTCTGACTTTGTTTGGTCAAGCGGGAGAGTGTCAGTTATATCTTCGTATGTTACAATAATCGGAAGTTGCATATAATGCAGAGTTCTGACTCCGCCAAACATATTTACTCCGAGCAGTACAACGACAAGAATTGCCGCAAAACAGCTGAGATAAAAACTGATATTTGTAAACCAATAGCACACTTTGAGTGCTTTGGAATCTTTGAGGGACTTTAAGCCATCTGAGGATTTCAAATCGTTTGAATTTGTGGTTTGAGTCAAATTGCCTTCTTTCTTTAATTTCATCTTACAATCTGATTATCGGCAATATATTACTGTTTGTCAAGTCTTTTTTATCGTTTTTCGGTAATTTTCTATTTTTTTCTCCCCTATTATTGTACTGGCAGGTTTGCACCCTTTCTCATCCCCTTTCCTGCAAAAGCAGGAATCCAGCCATTGTCAGGTCTTGGAAAGACCTGACCTACGATAACTTATCCAACTTAGTAAGGATAAGAAAGTCTACTACCTATCCCACCTCTACCAACTGTTCCCAGTCGGTCGTCTATTTATAATTAGTTTACTTGACAGAATTATTCCTGTTCAGTATTCTTTAGGTTCAAATGAAGAAAGAATCGGAGGATTAATGTCTTATAAAAAAATATCTCTCATACTTATTCTCACAAGTATGATTATGTTCGTTTCGTCATTATCAGCCGAGGAAACCGACAGAATCGGTTTTATCGGTATATCTACGGCAATCCAAAGCAATCAACTTGATATTATGATTCCGATTTGGTTTGATAATGTCATGGTAGTAGTTCCCTCAGTAAATCTAGCGAAAATTAGTGGGAAACAGTCTGACTTTGGTGTCGGCATATTAGTACGTTTTAATTTAAAAACTGAAGAAGTAGTTCCATATTTCGGTATTAGAGGTGGGATATTAAACTTCACTCCTGAAAAAAGAAAGCAATACAAGGATTATATTTTGGGAGTTGCCTTTGGAATGGAGTATTTTTTCAAAGAAAAATTTAGTTTTGGTATTGAAGCCCAATTAAACGGTACTAAATCTGACAAAAATTCGTACAGGTTCGGCAATCCCGACGGCACCACATTGAATACAGCATCGGTTGCTTTTGTAAGCGTATATTTCTAAGGATTTGTAATGAAAATAATTTGTATCGTTTTATTAACTATGCTGTTATTCGTTTCCTGTGGTGAAAATGTTCCAACTGAAAATATTTTTATAGCACGTACAGCCATTGACTTTTCTATCCCTACCATGGCTAATATTACTGCTAATATTTATCTGCTTCCTATCGACAGCGGTGAATCAATTGATAATACTCAGATTGCCGGAGGCACATACATATCGCCTGAGAACCTTAAATATGTTTTTTCACATACCGGATTATATGGAGCAGGCTCCCATTAAATTGAATGGGATTTCAAAGATTTTAATAACAATTTTGTTGCCCCCGGATTGTATAGATTTGAAGTTATCGTCAGTGATTATTCGTATTACACTTACAAGGATATTATTGTTCGTTGGTAATGTTACAACATATTTCTTAAGTTGAAAAGTCAGGTCTCGGAAAGAGATGACCTACTTGGTTTGCTACCCCACCTCAACCAACTGTTCCCAGTCGGTAGTATATTTGGGAGTGCGTTTTTCGCATTTCATTTTCCATGGGCGGGTTGTTCCCTGCGATGCATAGGTCAGCGTCCCCGAACCGAGTTTATCATTAAGCATATCCAAAGTTGACATAATTTTTCTGTTTTTCACATCATCGGTGCTGTCAAAAAGAGTCGCCTGTATCTGGTCATCAGGAATCAGCTCATCAAGCATCACGCCCGCTTTTTTATATTTGTAACCATCCCGAAAAATTTTATCAACACCATGCATAGCATAGTGCATTAGTTCCGATGTGTTCGATGTACCGTGCGGAATTTTTATAGTCAGCGAATTTGAATATTCTTCATCCTGTTTGGAAAACGGGTTTGTCAGTACAAAAATTGTCAAAACCCGTGCCGCCAAATTTTGTTTGCGAAGACGTTCGGCAGCATTGGCAACATGAGCCGAGACCGACTCACGCAGTTCATTAACATCGGTCACTTTTCGTCCGAACGACCGTGACGACACCACCCCCTTACGTTTGGAAGCGACAGTTTCCAGACGCTGACAGGATATCCCCCGCAGTTCATAGACAAGACGCATGCCGACGACACCCATCTGCTTGCGGATTATCTTATCATCGGTATCACGCAGTTGGAGGGCGTTTATGATACCTTTATCGACCAGACGTTTGCCGTGTTTTCGACCTATCCCCCAGATATTCCATACATCAACCAGCTCCAATGCCCGGTCTATATACGGCGAATCAATAAGGTCAAGGACACCTCCGGTCTTGACAGATTTTTTTGCCAGATGATTGGCGAGTTTTGAAAGTGTTTTTGTACGTCCGATTCCGATAGAGACCGGGATGCCTGTCCACTTCAGAACTGCTGTTCTGACTTGCCTTGCATATTCAGTCAGGTTTTTGAATCCGTCAACACGGTCGCATCCTTTGAGATTTAAAAAGGCTTCATCTATTGAATAGATTTCAAACTCGGGGGCAAACTGTGCAAGCGATGACATCACCCGCCGAGACATATCACCATAAAGTGTATAGTTTGATGAAAAGACACGCACATTGTTTTGTTCGATAATATCTTTAAATTTAAAGTACGGCTGTCCCATGCCGATTTTTAATGCCTTGACCTCGTTAGAACGGGCGACAATACATCCGTCGTTGTTGGAGAGAACGACTATCGGCTGATTTTCTAGTTTTGGGTCAAAGACCCGTTCGCATGATGCGTAGAAATTGTTACAGTCTACAAGTGCGTAGACCGAATTTAAGGCATCATCATTTTTACGTATGCCAAGCTCAATGGGGATGTGGAGTTTTTGTCGTGAGTGTTCCATACTGCAATATACAGAGTAGTGCTATTTTGGAAATCACATAAAAAAAGTTCGGCAAATGTCATTACAGCGAAGGCTGGAATCCAGTGTTTTTGTTAGTTCATAAAAAGATGAGATTGCCACGTCTCGTTCATCCTTGCGGATTCACTCAACTCGCAATGACTGCTGTTTTGTTAGATTATACATTATCAAAAAATATTATCGTACATACTTCGACTCCGCTCAGTATGACAGTTTTACTCTGCATCACCGACATCATAGTAGAACTTACTCTTGGCACAGGCATCGTATTGGTCAGAGAGAAGTTTTCCTTCAACACCAACATTATCATAAGGATGTTCGCAAATATGAATGACAGGCAACCAGTTCTCTTTGCCGACCACAGTGGCAAAAGCAGATGACATTTTTTCTACCAGCATCTGTTTAGTCGTGAGATCAATACGCGGGATATACAAAAGCATGTGCAAATACGGTCGTCCGCTCTGTCCGTCCCAAACAGTTCCGCCCGATGCGGCCTGACCTGCTTCGTATTCATGGTAACGGATACCGAATATCTCGGCACCTAATTTTGTTGATTCAGCAAATACCTTGGTAAGAGTATCGGTTAGTTTTTCTTTTGTCTCTGCATCTGCTTTTGGCATGGAAATTTCTAAACACGGCATTGTTTGTTCTCCTATGTTTCTATTATTGACTGTGTTCTATCATAAACCAAGTCATTGCGAGGAGCGAAGCGACGTGGCAATCTCATATTTTGTTATATAAATTAGACCATTCCGGATCCATAGAAACAATTAACTTTATTTTAAAAGTTCTCGAACCTTTCTTAATTTGCTTCTCTCTTGTAATTGCATTATACATATCATCAGCAACTTCGTAATACACTAATTTATTCACTTTATATTTTTGCGAGAACCCCGGAATTTCTCCTTGTTTGTGTTGGTAAATTCTTTGCTTTAAATTAGATGTAACACCGGTATAAAGCACAGAATTGTTTTGATTTGTTATAATATAAATATACCCTTGTTTGTTCATAAAAAGATGAGATTGCCACACCCAGCAAGCTGGGTTCGCAATGACTGCCTTTTCGAAAATTTATTTAAATTCAACATATACTTAACTGATTCTTTTTCATGTAACTCCCGACCTGTAGTCACATCAGCCCGTGGATGACCGAGGTCACCACGCCCCAGATTTCAAGGTCGGTCTCATCTTTAATTTCAATCGGTTTATACCGATCATTCTCCGGTATCAAAATAACTTTATCTTTTTTCCGAATCAACCGTTTAACCGTCAGCTCGCCATTAACAATAGCGATAACAACTTTGCGGTTTAACGGCTCAAGCGAACGGTCAACGATGAGTATATCGCCCGAGTGAATTCCCGCACCAATCATCGAATCGCCGGTCACCCGTACAAAATAGGTCGCTACCGGATGCTGTATCAAATATTTGTTGAGGTCGAGATTACCCTCAAGATAGTCATCAGCAGGTGACGGAAACCCCGCCGCTACTTGTTCGGTGAACATCGGAACAGTTTTTGCCGTCTGTTCGTTTTCTGTTACTTGTGATAATATTTTTACTTTTGCCATACTGCTCTTTCATCTTTAGTAGCTAATCTTGGACGTTTCACGAAACGCCTCTACAGTTTATAATTGGCAAGTCTCAAAAGCGAGACCTTCCCTACAACTATATAATGTCACCCTGAGCCTGTCGAAGGGTTTTCCAGTTGGTACATACTTCGACAAACTCACACCCGGCAGGGTATTCAGTATGACTTATCATAACTAATCAAAATAATACAACCCTTTTGACTTATATCAATCACATCTGCGTTAAGATGATATATATGTGATATACTAAAAATAGTACAACAAGTCTTATTTTGTCCTCTTTTAAAAAGATAAAATTAAACTTGAATTGATAAATGCGATAATTTATCATTGACATATGCCTACATAATAAAGAGGAAAGGTATTTGATGAAAAAGCTCATTACAATCGCCGCCCTACTGCTCTTTGCGGTAGTTAATGTTTCAGCTGACAGTTGTGTTCACTGTCACAGCAAAATTACACCGGGAGCTGTCAAGGATTGGCAGAACTCTAAACATTTTGAAAGTGAAATCGGTTGTGCGTCCTGTCATGGAGAAGGACACAATTCAGCCGATGATGTCGACAAGGTTGGGCTGCCGACACCGGCAGTTTGTGCTGAGTGTCACGACACACAGGTAGAACAGTATTCCGCTGGGAAACATGCACTCGGCTGGGCAGCACTTAAAGCGATGCCGACCACGCACAACCTGCCATCTGTCCTTGTTGACGGAATGAAAGGATGCGGCGGATGTCACAAAATCGGACTAAAATCCGAAGAAGAAATCAAAGAACTCAAAGTAGCCGGCTCCAAATTTGGCCATGCTGCCTGTGATGCCTGTCATACCAGACACACATTTTCAGTAAAAGAAGCACAGCAACCACAGGCTTGTCAAACCTGCCACATGGGTTTTGACCATCCGCAATGGGAAATGTACTCATCATCTAAACATGGTGTCCGTTATTTACTTCAACAAAACGGTACACTTTCCGAATCAACCGTTGCCCCGACTTGTCAGACTTGTCACATGCCAAACGGTGACCACGAAGTCCGTACTGCTTGGGGATTTTTAGCAGTTCGCCTGCCTTTGCCTGAAGACCCGCAATGGAAAGCTGACCAAATTACTATTTTACAGGCACTCGGTGTGTTAGACCCCGAAGGTAACCCGACGGCACGTCTTGATGTTGTCAAGGCTGCCGATGTTGCCCGATTAGACCAGGAATCATTTGATAAAGAACGCAACAAAATGATTGATATTTGTTCTGATTGTCATAGTACAAATTTTGCCAAAGGTGAACTTGCCAAAGGTGATGATATGATTCGAGAGGTCGACCATCTGCTTGCACAAGCTATTCGTATTGTTGCAAGTTTATATGCTGACGGTTCAATTCCTAAACCGGAATCGTATACCTACGCATTCCCTGATTTGCTGACATTCCACGATGCACCGACTGTTATCGAGCAGATTTTGTTTGAGATGCATTTGAAACATCGTATGCGGGCTTTCCAGGGAGTATTCCATAACAACCCTGACTATGCTCTTTGGTATGGATGGTCTGAGATGGTACGTGACTTAGCAGAAATTAAAGATATGGCTGCCGACTTACGAGCCAAAAAATAAGTAAGATATATAAGATTCTTATAGGGGCGAACCTGCGTGTTCGCCCTTTTATATTTATCTAATCCCAATACTTCTCAAAAATTCCGCTTTCACAAATCTCAAGAATTTTTTGAGGATTCAGATTCTTATCAGAAAAACGTTTTTTTAATTGCCCAAACATTTCTACTTCTGAAATTTCATTACTTTTATATTCTGAAATAATTTCTCGATAATCATCATAAAAAGGGCTACAGCAATATGTTCTAAATCTAACAAGTTATTTCCTAAAACAACCAGTAATGATTTGAAATATTTAACATACGTATCTTCTTGAAAAGTTAAAAAATAAGCTAAAAGCATATCATACAGCTCTTCTACAAACTCATTTTCATACACCGGTTCTTCATCGGTCATTGACCAAAAGTTTAGATAGCCATAAAACGTCTCGAGATGAGAATGATTTTCTATAGTTTTTTTGAGATGTTCGGTTATTGCATGTTTTGTAATAACAGAAGTACTGTTTTCATTAGCCATACATAATAATAAGAATTGCGAGAGTAAGAATCAAGAAGATTAAAGTCTTTACGTATTCGGCTGGATGAGTTCTACTTTGTTGCCAAATGGGTCGCGGAAATGAATCCGTCTATAGCCGGGAAGTTGGATAATTTCTTCCTCAATTTCAAGCCCCAAATGCGAAAGCCTTTTGATAAGATAATCCAAGTTATCAACCTCGTAGGCAATATGTGCTTTGGTTGCCTCACGATGTTCGCCATCTTCAACAGAAATATGAATATCAACCTCACCAAGCGACACCCAAAAAGAATCACGATGTTTTAGTTTGTCAGGTTTGTTAATTTCGTCGAGCCCAAGTTTATCGATATAAAATTCTCGGGCGAGATCCATAGTTCCTTCTGGAATCGTAATTTGAATATGGTGTACTTTTGTCAGCATATCAACCTCGCTTTTGCCGTCTGTCTCATGTATAACATATCATATATATAGTTTGTGCGGACAATTAATGCAAGTTTGAAAAAAAGTGGAGTTTTGTTTAAAAAGCGAAACCTGATTAACATTATCTAACGACGCTTTGCAGCTCTGCGATTACAATTCCCTACCGCTCCTTTACGTCTTCGACGGAAAGAAGTACAAAAAGGGGGCGTTTCGCGAAACGCCCCTACAAATTAATCTATCGTTCAAAAACTACTCGTCCGCCAAGGATTGTTTTATAGACCTGACCTTTGAGTTTCATTCCTATAAAAGGTGAATTTGTTGATTTCGACTGGAATTTATCAGCTCTTACTGTCCATCTTTTATCAGGATCGATAATTGTAATATCAGCATCGGAACCTTCGGCAAGTGTACCGCCCGGCAGACCAAGTATCTTTGCAGGATTTGATGTCATCTTGCGGATAACATCTGCCCAGCTCATATACCCTTTGTCGATAATAAACGTTTTTATCAATCCGACTGTTGTTTCAAGACCGACCATTCCCGGAGGAGCTTGGTCAAACTCGGAATCTTTTGACTCTATTGAATGAGGTGCATGGTCAGATGCGATACAATCAATAGTACCGTCTACCAAACCGGCAATAACTGCTTCTTTATCTGCTTGAGTTCTTAACGGAGGATTAACACGAAGATTTGTATTAAACTCTTTGCCTATTTCTTCATCGGTCAAAATTAAATGATGCGGAGTAGCTTCGGCTGTAATATCAATACCTTCTGCTTTGGCATCACGGATAGCATCAACAGCTTCTTTACATGATACATGCTGCACATGCAAACGACCGCCGACTAATCTTGTAAGAGCTATATCTCTTTGTACCGCTATCTCTTCAGCAGCAGCAGGAGCTCCTTTGAGTCCTAAGCGGGTTGATTCGTACGATTCATTCATTACACCGCCACCGCAGAGAAACTTATCTTCGGCATGCTGCATAATCGGGATGTTAAACATATTGGCATATTCCAAAGCACGACGCATAATTTCAGGATTCTGCACATAGTGACCGTCATCGGTTATCGCCACACAACCCATCTTAACTAAATCACCAATCTCCGAAAGTTCTTTGCCCTCGATATTTTTCGTTATGGCACCAACAACATACACACGGGCATCGGCAACTTTGGCACGGTCCTGCACAAACTTGACTGTTTCCTGATTATCAATCCTCGGAGTAGTGTTCGGCATACAACAAACCGATGTAAACCCTCCGGCTGCGGCAGCTTGGCAACCCGATGCTATCGTTTCGGCATCTTCACGACCCGGTTCTCTGAGATGTACATGAACATCTATAAGTCCGGGGACAACAATTTTACCGGAAGCATCAATAATTTGGTTTTCATCGAAAGATTTTAATTCTTTTTCAGTTTTTGCCGACGGTATCTCAATTTTGGCAATCTTACCGTCTTTAATATACAGATGAGCATCTTTGCCAAAACCTAAGTCAGGGTCAATAACTCTCCCGTTTATAATTACTAAATCATATTTTTTGCTCGCCATTTATTCGTCCCCCTCTTCCTTTTTACCGGACAAGAGATAAAGAACTGCCATACGAACCGCCTGACCGTTTGTAACCTGGTCTAAAATAACCGAGTTTTTGCCGTCGGCTACTTCTGACGAAATCTCGACCCCTCGATTCATCGGTCCCGGATGCATGACAGTAAAATTTTTATTTAAAAGTTTTAATCGTTCTTTGTTGATACCGAATAGATTGGTATATTCACGTTGTGACGGAAACATACCGCCTTGCTGACGTTCAAGCTGAATTCTCATAACATTTACAACATCGGCACCGTCGAGAGCTTCATCAATGTTTGTATATACATCACACCCGAATTTTTCCACTTCAACGGGAAGCAAAGTAGACGGTCCGCATAGAGCAACCGAGGCACCTACCGCTTTGAGTCCCCAGATATTTGAACGAATTACCCGTGAATGTTTTACATCACCGACAAGAACGACCCGTAGTCCGGCAAATTTACCGTATTTTTTCCAGATGGTGTACATATCGAGTAGTGCCTGAGTAGGATGTTCGTGGGCACCGTCACCGGCATTGATAATATTGGCATCCATACACTGTGTTAAAAAGTAAGGTGCTCCGGTAGAACCGTGACGGACTACTACCATATCAAGTTTCATTGCTTCAATATTCTGGACTGTATCACGAAGTGATTCACCTTTTTTCACAGATGATGTCGAAGTGGAAAAATTGATAGTATCGGCAGAGAGTCTTTTTTCTGCCAATTCAAAAGAAATTCGAGTTCGGGTAGAGTTTTCATAAAAGAGATTTAATACTGTAACACCTCGTAAAGTCGGAACTTTTTTAACCTGTCTTTCTAATACTTCACGAAAAGAATTTGATGTTTCCAGAATCAACATGATATCTTCTTTGGGAACATCTTCTAAGCCTAAAAGATGTCGGGAGGATAATCGGCTCATTTTTTTCCTCCTTTTGCTGTTTTCTTTTTCGTATCAGATTTTGTACTACGTACGATTGAGACCTTGTCCGATTTTTCTTTTTCTTTTACATGTAAAAGAACTTTATCATCTTTTGATGTAGGGATATTTACTCCGACATAGTCTGCTTTGATCGGATATTCTCTAAATCCTCTGTCTATTAAAACAGCCAGTTGAATAGTTTTTGGTCTGCCAAAATCAACAATCTGATTAAGGGCAGCACGAATTGTACGACCGGTGAACAAAACATCATCAACTAAGATGACATTTTTATTAACGACAGAGAAAAGGATATCGGTCTGCTGAACTATCGGCTGGTCTAAATTTGACTGGATATCATCGCGGTATATACCAATATCCATAAGTCCGACCGGAATCTCTACGCCTTCCAAGTCTGAAATAATTTTCGCAAGACGTTTTGCTAAAATAGCACCACGGGTAATGATTCCAATAATAACCAACGACGAAATATCCGAGTTATGCTCTAAAATTTCATGAGCAATTCTGGTCAAGGCACGGGTTATTTTCTTTTCATCCATGATGATATCTACATTTTTATCAGGCATAATTGCTCCATATATAGCATATCAATTAATATATATTTTATTCTTTTTATACAATTTTTTTGGGGGCTTTTATAGTGCTGTAAATTCATTTTTTCCTTTAGCAGTCTCTCTGTACTGCCTTAAAAGGTGATACGTTATTTTTAAATCGTTGCCAAGATACTATAATCTGTCAGACTGTCAAGAGGTAGAAAGAAAATTTTATAATAAACTGAGATTTTATCAGTTATTTCGATATTATTGATTTTTTTGATTTTCAAAAAACTCGCTATGAGTCAGATATTCAGCCGAACCGTTAGTGTGTAAATATATAATCTTACTTGCAACATCGTGGAGTAAGGAAAAATCATGGCTGATAACGATAATGCCTTTATGTAAGAGTTTCAAATTTTCAACTAATTCAGAAAACATCCCGACTCCTTGCGGGTCTAGCCCACAGGTAGGCTCATCGAAAATGAAGAAATCGTACGAAAGTGCCAGCATAACCGCAAAAGCAAGCCGTCTTTTTTCTCCCCCTGATAAGGATTGAGGATTTCTTAAGGATAGCTTTTTATAGTCTAGTCCGACTAATTGCATTAAATCTATAATTTGTTGTTTTGTTACCGAAATTTTTCGATTTTTTAATCCAAAATGAATCTCATCTGCTACAGTCTGTAAAAAAAATTGACTCTCAGGTTGTTGAAATAGCGTAGTAATTTCTGATGACAATTCTTTTTTTACTCGCATCGGTTCAATTTCAATATTTCCGAAATCAAGAGGTATCAAGCCGCATAACAAAGATGCCAGAGTTGATTTACCACTTCCCGACTGACCGGTTATACCGATTACCTCACCTTGTGATAGCGAGAATGAGATATTGTGCAGAAGTTTCTCTTTTTCATTGTATTGAAAAGAGAGATTTTCAACTTGTATTACTTTCGATTGCTCCGATTTGGTCTGAATTAAACTACTGTAATCAATTGTTTTTTTCTCGTATAACAACCCGACATCAATTAAAAAACGACTACTGGAAAACAACTTAGTCGGTTCACCGTCTGCGATTATCTCTCCTTGAGAAAACAGAATCAGCCGAGGATACAGCATTGCCGTTTCTTTGTATTGAGTAATATGTATAATAATTATTTTCGGATTTATTTTTTTTATTTTATCAATCTGCTCTAATAGTAATCGTTTCCCCTGAGCATCTAAAAAAGAATCCGGTTCATCTAAAATCAGAATCTGCGGTTGCGTAATCATGACAGATGCTACCGCTACTTTCTGCTTCTCGCCTCCTGACAGTTCAGTTATTATCCGTTTCCGAAATGAGGTTAAACCAAACTGCTCTAAGATATCGGTAACCCTCTGTTCCATCTCATCAAGTGGACAGCCTTCATTTTCAAGCCCAAATGCTATCTCTTTTTCTACAGTAAGGGCGACCATCTGATTATCAGGGTTTTGAAAAACGATGCCGACAGAAGAGTTGTTATCATCCCCAAGCTGTAACTTCCCACGGTCAGCTAATATCAGTTTTGAAAGGATTTTCGCAAAAGTTGATTTGCCCGAACCGTTTGCCCCCATCACCGCAACCGATTCACCATTTTCAATAGTAAGATTTAACGATTGAAGTGCTGCCTTGATTGAGTCTCTATAATGAAATGTAAGGTTTTCTATTTGTATCATATCATTCAGATAAAAAAACCGACACTCAGAAACAAGTATCGGTTTTTTAATTCATTGAAATAAAACTAATCTTCTAAAAAGGCGACATCACCTTTACGAGCCGCACCGACTTCATCTAATCTACGAACAACCGTAGTATGCGGAGCACTTGTAACAAGCTCTTTATCTTCCACAGCTTCAGTTGCTATCTGTTTCATGATTGCACCAAACTCATCAAGGGTTTCTCTTGTTTCTGTTTCTGTCGGCTCAATCATCATTGCCTCGGGTACTATCAGAGGGAAATAATTCGTCGGTGAATGTACACCAAAATCTAACAGACGTTTTGAAATATCAAGAGTTTTCACTCCGATTTTTTTCTGACGATTTCCTGATAAGACGAATTCATGCATACAGGTAACATCGTACGGTAAATCAAAATACTCTCTTACAATTTCTTTTAAATAATTGGCATTCAGAACCGCATTTTCAGAAACTTCTTTGAGTCCGTCGCCGCCTAAAGACCTGATATATGCAAAGGCACGTACTAAAACCCCAAAATTACCGTTAAAGGAATGTACCCGACCTATAGAATCAGGTCTGTCATAATTAAAGAACAGCGAACCGTCATCTTTTTTTTCAAGTACCGGAAAGGGTAAGAATTTCTCAAGCTCTTTTGTAACACCGACCGCACCTGAGCCGGGTCCACCACCGCCATGAGGAGTCGAAAATGTTTTGTGCAGATTAAAATGCATAACATCAAAGCCGACATCACCGGGTCTGAATATACCCATATTGGCATTTAAGTTGGCACCGTCCATATACATCAAACCACCACCGTCATGAATGATTTTGGAAATCTCTTTGATATGTGTTTCAAATATCCCAAGCGTGTTTGGATTGGTCATCATCATACCGACAACTTCATCATCCATTACCTCAGCTACTGCCTCAGGTGGAATGACACCTAACTCGTTTGATTTCACTTGCACTGTTTTAAACCCAACCGATGTAACAGTAGCAGGGTTCGTACCATGAGCAGAATCAGGGATAATTATTTTGAAGCGTTTTGTGTCACCTTTTTTAAGATGATACGCTCGCATAATATGCAAACCGGTAAATTCGCCATGGGCTCCTGCTGCAGGTTGAAGCGTTACCGCATCAAGCCCTGATACTTCACATAAATCTTTAGAGAGTTCATGCATCAAACGTAAACAACCTGCCGATAATCCATTTGGTGTCAACGGATGATGTGAGCTAAAGCCTTTGAGCCCTGCTGCTTTGTCATTAAGTTTTGGATTGTACTTCATTGTACATGAACCAAGTGGGTAAAATCCTTTATCAATATGATGGTTTTTCACGGACAACCCGACAAAATGACGCATCACTTCACTTTCTGAAATTTCAGGAAGAGGAGCATCTGCTGTACGCAGATACTTCTCAGGGATTGCTGAAAGAATTTCAGATGTTCTATTTTTTGTATTAGGAAGAGTATATCCTTTTCTTCCTGATACTGATTTTTGATATATTAAATTTGGTCGTTTCATTTCGTTCGTATTACTTACTTTCTATCGTTTCACCTTTTAGTTCGCTTATTTTTTTGGTAGCATACTCAGCATCTTCTGATGCAGGATACATCTTCACAAAACGTTCATATTCACTAATAGATTTTGCGGTATCGTTAATTTTAGCACGATAAATATATGCGGAGTATAAAATTGCCATCTCGGCAAATGATGTTCCCTTGAAATCTTTTTCAATTGCTGCGAATTTATCAATGGCTGACTCATATTCTTTATTTCGCAAAGTCATATCCGCAAGAGCAAAAGTAGCTTCACCTGATAAAGAATCAGTCGGTTTACCGTCAGCAATCACTTTTTCAAACCAGATTTTAGCATCATCGGGAGCACCACGGTACTTGTATTTATCGGCAATTTCAAAGTAGAGCGTTCTATCTTTTGATTCTTTTACTTTAGACAATAAGTCATCCAATGTTCCGATACCGTTCATATAGTCATTAATTTGAGCCAAAAACGGTTCAGCTTCCATATAACCGACAATTCTATCAATCTCTTCACCTTTACTATCCACTAAAACAAATGTAGGAAACCCGCTTACATTATATTTTTTAGCAGTAAGAGAATCAGCTGCTTCAGCATGAGCTTTTACAAAAATCATATCATTACTAAAATATTCTATAAAACTTGAATCAATCAACACGACCGTGTCGAATTTTTTACACCAACTTCACCAATCGGTATAAAAATCAAGCACCATATTTTTGCCGCTTGCTTCAGCTGCGACTTTGGCTTCAGCAAAAGTCGTATAATAGAAGTTGTCTCCCGACGGGGCAGACACAGAAGCTTCTTCTGCTTTCTTACCACATGAAACAGCAATAACAGCTATTATTACTGCAGCGATTGTTAGGATTTTCTTTTGCAACGGTAAAACTCCGATCTTTACGTATTATATCTTGTTTTTTCTTTTATTTCTATTTCAATCTCGACACCGAACAGACCTTTTAATAATAACAAGGCATCCAGTCTATACTCTTTCGGAACCATTATAATATTTTTTTCAATTTCAAAAGAGCTGTCATTGTTAATTAGCGTTTCCAAAAGTTCAGTATCTTTTTCATTTTCTGTATTTATAAATAAAGATGGGATATTCCCGGAGTCCATCGCTCCTTTTGCCAGTTCTTTATTTACATCATCATTAACGCCGGCAATAATTACCCAACAATTGTCAGGACGTATAGCAGATGACTGTCCGTTGAGATTTTTAATCAACAAAGTTCTGCAATCAGGACATTTTGAATCTTTTGTATCATATTTTAATTTACATTGCGGGCAGTACATAGTTCTGTTATTCCTTTTTAGACCAACTGTCGCCTAAAATCATAGTTAAAATTTCAACCGCTTCAGAAGCAGTACTTTCAGGTACTGAAACATTAAATAATCCTACAGAGTTCCCGTAAAATGGATTGAGCGACAATCCTGCAGTACCGAAAAACCCGGGATTTGAGATTATTACTACCGGAATATTATATGACTTTAAAGTCTCTTCAGCGTAATCAGATGAGATTTTATCCTCGATAGAACCTATCATTATCCATTTACTGCTTTCGTGATTTTTTATCTCACTGTTGCAGATAGCACAAACATCTGAATCAGATGTTAATTCAGATTTACAGACTGGACAATATTCCACTTGTAGACAATTCCTTTAAAGATTCTGTTAAACGGTCAATTTCCGATGAAGTTCTTTTTTCAGTACAGGCAATTATCAAACAATCGTCTAATGATTTAAACCATCTTCCGGCATCAATACCTGCCAATAACTTATTCTTTGCTAACTCGGAAATAACAAGTTTTGCAGGAATCGGTGTTTTAATCGCAAACTCCCGTACAAACGGTCTATTAAAATATGGTTCAAAACCATCAAGTGAAATTATTTTATTAAATGTTTCTTGAGCTTTTTCAGCTGAAAGTAAAGCTACATGCTTATAACCTTCTTTACCCAAAAGTGAAAGATAAATAGTTACAGCTGTAGCACAAAGAGCTTGATTGGTGCAAATATTCGAGGTTGCCTTTTCTCTTCGAATATGTTGTTCGCGTGTTTGTAATGTAAGGACAAAACCCTCTTTACCGTCAACATCATTTGTACGGCTTACAATTCTTCCGGGCATAAACCTAATAAGTTCTTTTATGGCCGCAAAAAAACCGACTAACGGACCACCGAAAGAAATCGGCACTCCAAACGGTTGACCTTCACCGACAACAATATCAGCACCATATTCTGCCGGTGTTTTCAAAAGTGCCTGTGCAATCGGGTCTATACCGACGACCAGTTTCCCGCCTACTTTATGAATCAAATCAACAGCTGTTTCGACATCTTCTAAAAATCCAAAAAAGTTAGGTTGCGAAACTAGTAGTGCCGCAGTATTTTCATCAACCGTATCAGCAATTTTAGCAAAATCAGTTGCACCGTCTTTCATCGGAATAAAAACAACTTCAACTGACCTACCGGAAAAATATGTACTGATAACATCTCGCCACATCGGCGAAACAGAGTCGGAAATAACTACCTTGTTACGTTTCGTTACGTTCATTGCCAAAATTAGTGCTTCAGCTGATGCCGAGGCACCGTCGTACATCGAGGCATTTGCAACATCAAGTCCTGTAATACGACAAATATGTGTTTGGAATTCATAAATAACTTGTAAAGTACCTTGAGCCACTTCTGCCTGATACGGAGTATATGCGGTCATAAATTCAGGACGGCTTAGGACAACTTCTAAAGCTGATGGAATAAAATGGTCATATACACCACCTCCCGCAAAGCAAGCAAGACCTTCAGCATTTTGTTTAGATATAGATTCTATCTCGGTTAAAAGTTCCATTTCAGAGAGAACCGGTATTTGTACGCGATTTTTTAAACGTAGTTCTTTAGGTATCGGAGTGAACAAGTCTTCGATAGTTTTCATACCGATTTTTTCAAGCATTTTTTTCCGGTCATCACCGGTATTAGATATATATGACATAAAAAAATTGTACCTTAAAAAATTATTCTGTAAGTTCTTGATATGCTTCGGCAGAAAGCAATTTCTCTACCTCAACTTCATCAGTTAATTCAATTTTCAACAACCAACCTTCACCGTAGGGATCTGAGTTTAATGTTTCAGGAGCATCATCCGAAGCTGAGTTTATTTCAACAATTTTTCCGCTTAACGGCGAGTATATTTCAGAAACAGCCTTTGATGTTTCTATAACGCCTATTTCTTCCAATTGTTTCACTTCGCGGCCGATTTCCGGTAGTTCAAAAAAAGTAATATCGGTTAATTCTGCCTGAGCGTAGTCAGTAACTCCAACAGTTGCAATTTTACCTTCAATGCGGACCCATTCATGTTCCTTTGTGTATTTTAGTTCTGACGGTGTATTCATATATTCCTCGATAAGTATTGTAATATTTATACGTTTTCTTTCTTTTCTTCTTTTGAATTATCTTGAGAACCTTTTTGTTTAAAACGTTTTTCTAAAAAGGCAATATCGTAATCACCTTTAATAAAATCCGGATGTTCAAAAATCTCTTCATGAAACGGAATAGTTGTCGGGATTCCTTCGATAATAAATTCTTTTAAAGCATTTTTCATTTTTATCAGAGCCAAATCACGAGTCCGTGCCTTGACAATCAGTTTCGCAATCATTGAGTCGTAGTAAGGCGGTATCATATAACCGGTATAGACAGCTCTATCCACCCGCACACCCGGGCCACCCGGAACATGCAGTCCGGTCAATCTTCCCGGAGTAGGTCTGAAATCTTTTTCGACATCTTCGGCATTAATTCGACATTCGATTACAGCCCATTTATGAACCAAATCTTCCTGTTTGTATGTAAGTTCTTCTCCCATAGCAACAGTAATTTGGTCTTTAATTAAATCAACTTCAAATGCTTCTTCAGTTACGGGATGTTCAACCTGAATACGTGTATTCATTTCCATAAAATAAAATTCAAGGTCGGAATTCACTAAAAATTCGATAGTACCGACACCCTGATAGCCGACTAATTTTGCACCTCGAATAGCCGCATCGCCCATTCGTTTCCGTAAATCGTCAGTCATAAGAGGAGACGGTGTTTCTTCTATGAGTTTCTGATGTCTTCTTTGAATCGAGCAGTCCCGTTCGCCAAAGTGGAAATAGTTACCGTGTTTGTCACCAATAATTTGTATTTCAACATGATGGGGACCGATAATAAATTTTTCCATATATAAATCAGGGTTGTTAAATGAATTGGCGGCCTCGGTTGTACACAAATGAAATCCCCGCTCAAGTTCAGATTTGTCATAACAGACTCTCATCCCTTTACCGCCACCACCTGCAACAGCCTTGAGAATAATCGGATAGCCTATTTTTTCTGCTATCTCAATACAATCTTCATAAGTTCCGACTACACCGTCAGAACCCGGGGTACACGGTACCCCTGCTTTTTCCATCAGCTCTTTTGCGTTTACTTTATCACCTAACTGACGGATTTGCTTTGGAGTAGGTCCGATAAAAGTAATATCACACGAATTGCAAACTTCGGCAAAATCAGCATTTTCTGCTAAAAACCCATACCCGGGATGTATCGCTCCGGCATTGGTTACTTCGGCAGCAGCAATTATCCGCTGCATATCTAAATATGATTCGGTCGGTGATGCCGGGCCGATACAAACATCTTCATCAGCAAAACGAACATGCAGTGCATCACGGTCTGCTTCAGAATATACCGCAACAGTCTGTAATCCTAATTCTTTACAAGCTCGGATTATTCTTAAAGCAATTTCACCACGATTAGCTATCAATACTTTTGTAAACAAGGGCGATCCTTTATTTATTCTGCACTATGAATTTACAACTCAGTTAATTTGGGAATATATAGAAAAGAGGAGTTATTGACAACCGATAATGAGCATTTTTTAAGAAAATTTCCTCTTAAAATTGATGAGCTATCTTATTGCATGATAAGTTGTTTCTTTTTTAAGTATAGACAGGGCTTGCTCAGCAAACCACCCTATCAGGATTATAGAAATCAGATTGACATAAAAAGATAAAACATTATATTCTATGAGCTTAAGTATTGTAATAGCAAGGGAGACCTTTTATGAGTAAACTATCAGACAAATTTCCGAAAATTATAATTATAACAACTTTATTATTACTCATCCTCCCTGCTTTGCTTGTTGCTGCTCCTGTTTTTAAAGATGATTTTTTATGCTATGATTCAACTGTTGGTACTAATTGGGTTGTTTTGTTTCCTCAAGCATCATTGGGTGAGCACAATATGATTATTCAAGTTAATCTTTATGATACTCTTTCATCTCCCTGGGAAAAATTTCTTACTAACGGTTACAACCTATTTGACTTAAACGGTTCTCAATTACAACCATATGAATTTCTTGCTCCATTTCAAGTCGATGATTCAGAAATGATTGCTGGAGCATTGAGTATTCCACATACTAACAATAATAATTTTACTTTACTCCCAACAAAAACGTATAATAACGAACAGTATATTTTCATAGTTGATTCTACCGGTCAAATTAGTCAGACTCCAAAATGTTTAAACTGTGATAACCCCAGTATTTATAATCATTCAAATTGGGAAGCGTATGGAAATATTAATAATAATTCTAAGGTTGGATTAGTATGGTATGTTTCGCCTTTGGAGTTTCCACCTCCCGGTTATGAAGATTCTGTTTTTGTTAGAATTTATGACTTTACTACAGACAGCCTTAGTCCCCTTTTAAATCCTCTTTCTCTACCTCTTCCAGAAATAGATGAACCTGGGTATATAGGAGATTATAAAACATATAATCAACCGAAAATAGCTATTGCAGATGATGGTTCTTTTGTAGTAGTTTGGGTAATCTTAGGTGATGATTATAGTAGGGTTTTTCATGTAGTGTACAATAGTGACTATACACCCCGCTCTCAAGTGCAAATGGCAGATTGTTTTGGAACTTGGGCAGATACTGCAAATTGTACAGGTGTAAATGCAAATTATATAGATGTTTCTATGGAACCCGATGGTGATTTTTATATCACTTGGTCAGTTTTTCAATCAACTCCTTTTGCGGATGTTCGCAACCATGTTTGGGTTCGAGGCTTTTATTCTGACGGTTCTCCCAAGTATGACCCTGTTCGAGTTAATGATTCTGATTCATTATGGCTTCTGTTAGGTGAAGAACTCAGGCCTAATGTATCTTGTGATGATTCAGGTAATGTTTTAATCAGTTGGACTGACGCACGAGATTATCCCGGTAATTATTTATGGAAACCGCTTAATGTTTATGTGCAAAAAATTGATCCAAACGGTAACCTTGTTGGATTTAATAATAGAATAAATAATGTCAATGGTGCTCATAGAAACTTTTTTCATTCATCAGATTTAAATAATTCAGGACAGACAATGATTCAATGGGACTATCATCCCGATTCTGTTAATCTCCCGAGAGTTGTAGCACAACTGATACCGTATAACGATATAGGTACGTTTATTCCCGGTGATGTAAATTATGATCGTTCGTCTGACATTTCTGATTTAATAGCTGTTGTAAATTATATGTTCGGCGGTGCCATAAACACGTTTTGGCCGCGAAGCATTATAGATTTTGACGGTTCTGGATTGCATGACATTGCTGATTTAGTTTATGTAGTTAATTATATGTTTGCAGGCGGATCGGCTCCTATTACACCTGATGAAGGTATCCGTCCCAACCCCGGTAAATTCAACCTCGGTGGATAACGAAACGTTCCGTTTAGACAGGTCGATACCCTGTCGCTACAGTTACAAGCAGGCCTGTACCTAATTATGAAAATGTCTATACACAGTCTTTGCGAGGAGCGAAGCGACGTGGCAATCTCATCTTTTTATTAAAACTTAAATTAAAAATTACCATTCACCTAAGAGCTTGTTGAAAACCCCTAAGCGAAAGTACCGATATAAAGCAATAAATTAAACAAAAAAAATGCCAAGACAACCAGCCTTGACATTCAATATTTATAGTGTTGTTTCAACTAAAATTTCTGAAAACCGGTTTCTGAATCTATTGAATTAGAATCACCCATTTCAGCATCCCCGCCATCCTGCCATCGTTCTGATGAACCGGTAACCCCTCGTAGACGCAAATCAAAATCATCAGGATTGGTAGCATGACGCATGGCTTCTTCAAATGAAATCAATCCTTCTTTGTGTAAATCCATAATAGATTGATCAAAAGTCTGCATCCCGTACTGTACTCGACCTTGTTCCATTAACTCAGGAATCTCAGCAGTTTTTTCAGGGTCAATAATACACTCTCTCACAGCACCTGAATTAAACATAATTTCTAATGCCGGAACACGACCGGGTTGGTCTCCTCTTGTTAGAAGTCTCTGACAAACAATTGATTTTAAAGTACCTGCCAGAAGTAACCGAATCTGTTGATGTTGATGCGGTGGAAAGAACGAGATTATACGAGTAATAGTTTCAACAACATTCATCGTATGCAAAGTCGTAATCACTAAATGACCTGTATCGGCAGCAGTTAAGGCAATCGACATAGTTTCAAGGTCACGTACCTCACCTATCAGAATAACATCGGGATCCTGACGGAAAGCATGACGAAGTGCCGAGGCAAATGTTTCGGTATCTCCACCGACTTCACGCTGGGCAATTATAGATTTTTTATCTCTGTAAATATATTCGATAGGATCTTCTACGGTAATAATATTATCGGTTCTATTTGAATTCATATCTTCAATAAGCGATGCCATCGTTGTTGACTTACCAGAACCGGTTGTACCTGTTATAATAATAAGACCACGTCGTTCCAATGCCATTTTCTTGACAGCTTCAGGAAGATGCAGCTCTTCAAATGACGGTACCGATGTATTCACCGCACGAATTGCTATACCGGCAGTTCCTCTTTGACGAAAGAGATTAATACGGAACCGCCCCAATTTTGCAACTGACAACGCAAGGTCCATTTCATTTTTACGTTGAAACCGTTCCCTTTGTTTATCATTTAAAATTTGAGAAATTATCTGTTCCATCAGGTCGATTGTCACCGGTTCGGTGGCAATCTGTTCAAGTCTTCCGTTAACACGAACATGAGGACGAATCCCGACTCTGATGTGCAAAGCGGAAGAATTCCGGTTGAGCATCTCAACCAGCATCTGTTTTAAAGTCATCGGATTCCTTTCCGTTTATGTAATTTTTATCCTTCAGGATCAATTAAAAAGATTGTCTGCCCGTATTCAACCGGTTGACCGTTCTCAACAAGAATCTTTACAATTCTACCGCTTGCTTCTGCTTCGATTTCATTCATCAACTTCATAGCTTCAACAATACAAACAACTTGTCCGTTCGTGACCTTTTGGTTTAACGATACATACGGATCGGCATCCGGCGACGGTGCAGTATAAAAAGTTCCTACCATCGGTGAAACTACCGGAACGAGTTTATCATTTTCAGCCGGTGCAGTTTCTGCTGACGGTGCCATTGCTGCTGGAGCCGCAACAGGTACCAAAGGAGCCGGAGCCATCGGTTGCACAACTGTTTGAACTGCCGCCTGTCCATTTGATGACGGGTTCAACTTTTGTGTTATACGTACTTTTCTGCCCCAGCTTGATATTTCCAGTGACTCTATTTCTGACTCTTCAACAAGCTTAATGAGCTTTTTAATATAATTTTCGTTCATTTAATTCCTCACCTACGTTGAGGTTTACCTACCCGTAGAGATATATTTTACTATTACCTGTCTTTTATACATCTCTGTATAATAAAAAAATCGTCTTACACTTCCAACAAGTTTTTTGGAGAGTTGTTAAGAACTTTTCCACCTGTTTTTGTAACGATAACATCATCTTCGATTCGAACTCCGCCCCAACCTGAGATATAAATACCCGGCTCAACTGTTACTACGTTGCCTGCCTTTAACTTATCATCAGAAAGAATCGAAAGTCTCGGGCCGACATGTACAAAAAATCCGATTCCATGGCCGGTACCGTGACCAAAATTTTTGCCATATCCGGCTTTTGTAATAATATTCCGACAGACTTCATCGACTGCTTTTCCGCTCACACCTGCTTTAATTTTACGAATTCCCGCTTTTTGAGCTTTCAAAACTAAATTGTATATTTTTTTCTGACGAGTTGTCGCTTTACCGACAACAATAGTACGGGTCATATCAGAGACATATCCGTTGTAAGTCGCCCCGAAATCGAATGTAATAAAATCACCATTTTTGACTTTCTTTGTAGATGCTAGCCCGTGCGGTAACGCCGAACGATATCCAGATGCGATAATTGTTTCAAAAGCCGGTCGTTCAGAGCCTAACATCCGCATCTGATATTCCAACTCTGCACAAAGTTCCGACTCTCGTATTCCAGGTGTTACCATATTGAGAATTCTTTCAAATGCTAAATCAGAAATTTCACACGCCTTTGTTATAGAGCTAATTTCATCTTTCTCTTTCACCCATCCGAGTTCGTTTGTTAAATAATCAGCATTAACAAAAAGTGCTTTCGGGAATTTCTTTTTAAAATTATTCAGTTGAGCAACTGTCGTATAGGAACCGCTATAACCAAAACAGATATTATTTTTATTAAATTTAGGTGAATCTTCTAATGCTCCTAAGTAATCACCGGAATGTATTGTTACTTTGGAGCCTTTAATTTGTTTTGATGCTTGGTCTTTGTAACGAAAATCGGTAATAAAATCAGATGAATTCTTTGTAATAACTAAGATGCCGGCAGAACCGGTAAACCCGGTTAAATACCGTATAAAATCATCATGCGTCACTATAAGACCATCTAAATTTTCTTTGAGCAAATTTTTCTTTATATCATCAATCCGTTTTTTTGACATGATGTTGTTCCTTTTCTAATATATTCTCCCGTGCCAAAGAAAGTTTTTCGGCATAACGCGGGTTTTTATTTGTTTCGTATAAGTGAGCAAAGACCTCCTCGGCAAGTCTCGGAAATCCCTGCTGTAAATATAAATCACCGACTGTCTCAGAATAAAAAATTACTTTCCGTAAATCTTTTTTGGTAGGTGCTACCTGAATTTCTTTTTGACGTTTTAACGTAATGGTCGTAGTTGTTGTTTCTGTTTTCTTTTTTTGAATGACAGAGTATAACATAGAACATAGCGGGTCGAGAGATAGTATTTGTTCATACAATGACATCGCACCGTACTCATCACCTTTTTGAAATTTAATATCGGCAAGATATTTTTGTGCGGCAATATGTTCGGAATCTTTTGCCAAAATAATATGCAGTTGTTTTTCAGCAGACTGAATCTGACCTGCATAAAACAGAGCTTTGGCATATATTAAACGGGCTGACAGAGGTGAAGAATTCCCCTGTAGATTTTCATTACATAACTCAACTGCTTTTGAATACTTTTTTTCCGCAAGATAAAGTGAAGCCTGTGCCGGCCAATACCCGATTTTCGCTAAATCGGCAGTCGTATTAACGGCTGTACTACCTGTATCATTCTTATCTATATCAAACATAATAGCTTATGTAACACAGTCCGCTCCAAAAAGCAAGCGAGAATGAAAATATATAATCATCATATACTTACAAAAACAGTCATTGCGAACGACCGAAGCGAGCCGTAGGTTCGCCTGGGTGAATGGCAATCTCATCTTTTAAAATGCACAGTAACTTTAGTAGGTCAGGTCTCTCCGAGACCTGACTATTTTTCTTGAGCTGTCAGGACCCCCTTCCTGACAGACAAGAATGTATGTCCTACAGATGTTGTATCAAAAAGGCGTTTCACGAAACGCCCCTACAAACTGCCACTCCCGTTACTCCTCTCCGTGCTTGACACGGAGTCCAGTGCAGAAAAGTTTACCTGCTTTTTCAAATTTATCTTT
>JAJRXM010000064.1 GCA_024276275.1 Candidatus Zixiibacteriota bacterium | reverse complement strand
TATGTCTTTTGTCTCGGGTGCGACGGTCGTAGGTACAGGTCGTACATTTGAACTTGCTAATGTACAGGACCATTGGTCGATGGAAGATCGTCCGATTGTTTTAGAAGCAAATAAAAAAGAATACGAAAAACATCCTGAATTAGCCAAGCATGCGGTACATCATCCTCCGCTTGAGTCGATGTGGGATGAATTTAAATATGACAAAGGCAACCAATTGGGCATGGCGATTGATTTGACCACTTGTACCGGCTGTTCTGCTTGTACTATTGCCTGTCAGTCTGAAAATAATATCCCTGTGATTGGGAAACAGGAAGTCCGCAACGGTCGTGAAATGCATTGGATTCGTATTGACAGATATTTCTCGGGTGATATTGAAAACTCGGCATCTGTTGAAATGGTGCATCAGCCGGTTGCATGTCAGCATTGTGAAATGGCTCCATGCGAACAGGTTTGTCCTGTTGCCGCAACAGTACATACCGATGACGGTCTAAATACGATGGTGTATAACCGTTGTATCGGAACCCGTTATTGTGCGAATAACTGTCCATATAAAGTTCGTCGATTTAATTTCTTTAATTTCACCAAAGAAACTCCGGAAATTGTCAAGATGGCAATGAACCCGGATGTAACAGTACGTTCTCGTGGTGTAATGGAAAAATGTACTTATTGTCTACAGCGTATTAATAGAGCAAGAATTACGGCGAAAAAAGAAGACCGAACTATTGTAGACGGTGAAGTAATTGTTGCCTGTCAGCAGGCTTGCCCTGCCAATGCAATAGCATTTGGTGATATAAATGATCCGAATAGTGATGTGACTCAAGTGAAAAAACGGAACCGCAGTTATGAATTACTAAAAGAGTTGAATATCCGTCCGAGAACATCGTTCCTTGCTAAAATAAGAAATATTAACCCAGATATGCCAAGCTTTAAACCAGAACCAGATTATAATAAACATTAGGAAATAGATTTAGGTGAGTTCAAACGCAAAAGACTTAACAAATTTAAAGGTTCAGAAAGAACTGCTTATTGATGGTAACCCGACTTTTGGGTCAGTTACCAATGATGTAAGTAGAGTCGTTGAGAGTAAACCTGGTAAATTATGGTATCTCTTATTTGGGATTTCCGTATCGCTTACTCTGATGCTTTTCGGAATGATTGGATACCTTTTTTGGGAAGGTACCGGTATTTGGGGGTTAAATAACCCTGTCGGTTGGGGTTGGGCGATTGTCAACTTTGTTTTCTGGGTTGGTATCGGCCATGCCGGAACACTTATTTCAGCTGTTTTGTTTTTGCTTCGTCAAAGATGGAGAACATCGATTAACCGTTTTGCTGAAGCAATGACAATCTTTGCTGTTATTTGTGCCTTATTATTCCCGACAATTCACGTCGGTCGTGTTTGGTTGTTGTACTGGGTACTCCCGTTGCCGAATCAAATGGCAATGTGGCCGAATTTCCGTTCTCCGCTATTGTGGGATACTTTTGCGGTAGGAACTTATTTTACCTGTTCACTTTTATTCTGGTATGTCGGACTTATTCCTGATTTAGCTACTTTAAGAGACAGAGCAAAAGATAAAATAAGTAAACTGATGTACGGTATTTTTGCTTTAGGATGGAGAGGCGGTAACCGTCAATGGCAGCATTATGAATTAGCTTACTTAGTCTTAGCTGGTATTTCCACTCCGCTTGTACTTTCTGTTCACTCTATTGTGTCTACCGACTTTGCAACTTCTTTGGTTCCCGGCTGGCATACAACAATTTTCCCTCCATACTTTGTAGCCGGTGCTATTTTCTCAGGGTTTGCGATGGTGATGACACTCGCTTTGATTGCTCGAAAAGTTTATAATTTAGAACATATATTTACATCTAAAGTTTTAGAACGTATGAGTTGGGTTATGCTGCTGACCGGTTCGATGGTCGGGTATGCCTACGCGATGGAATTCTTTATTGCCTGGTATTCAGGTAATGAATATGAACGGTTTGCCTTTATCAATCGTGCGTTCGGTCCGTATGCCTGGGCATATTGGATTATGATTACTTGTAATGTGATTTCACCTCAGTTATTCTGGTTTAAGAAATTACGTACTTCAATTCCGGTTTTGTTTATTCTTTCAATTGTAATAAATATAGGTATGTGGTTTGAACGATTTGTAATCGTTATGACTCTTTCACGTGACTTTCTTCCGTCAAGTTGGGATTACTTTAGTCCGACGATTTATGATGTCGGGATATTGATAGGTTCATTCGGTCTGTTCTTTACGATGTTTCTGTTATTCCTCAGGTTCTTACCTTTGGTTGCGATGTCAGAAGTTAAAGGTGTTTTACCTGAAGCAGACCCACATCATGGAGGTAGCCACTAATGTCACTTTTTAGAAAACTTCCTGGTGTTGTATTAGCCGAATTTGAGTCAACAGGTTCTCTGCTACATGCTGCTGAAAAAATGTCTGAAGCGGGATATGAAAAATATGATTGTCACTCACCTTTCCCTATACACGGAATGGACCAAGCTATGCGTCTGAAACGTTCCCCGATGGGATATATCATCGGTACCATGGGAACTATCGGAATGATCGGCATGATAGCTTTAACCTACTGGACCAATATCTATGGATACCAGATGGTCATATCGGGTAAAGAGTATTTTAGTTGGCAGGCGTTTATTCCTGTTATTTTTGCGATTACAATTCTTCTGTCTGCTTTTGGTGCATTCTTTGGAATGCTTGCTTTAAATAAATTACCGCAACTGTTTAACCCAATATTCGGGTCTGATCTTTTTGCCAAAGTAACCGATGACGGGTTTTTTGTATCAGTTGAATGTGATGACCCGATGTATGATGAAGCAAAGGTGAAATCTTTCCTTGAGTCGATCGGTGGAAAAAATGTGGAGGTTGTAAAAGGCGAATGAAAAATATGACTTCTCGTATTGTATCTATAGGTTTATTTTTGGTCTTGTTTTCTATCTCGGGATGTTTCCAGGGTAGACCGTCAAGCAAAGAGCCGATTCATTTGAATCCAAATATGGATAGACAGCAAAAATATCGTCCGCAGGCAGAATCAAACTATTTTGAAGACGGTGCTACGATGCGTCCTATAGTTGAAGGAACTGTTGCTCGAGGTGAATTAAAAGATGATACCCGTTTTTATTTTGGAAAAGACAGCAAAGGAAACTTTATCAAGGGATTTCCAAAGCAGATAGAATTGAATATGGAACTACTGAATCGCGGGCAGGAGCGTTTTAATATATTCTGTTCACCCTGTCACGGCAGGATAGGTAACGGTCGAGGAATAGTTGTCGAACGCGGCATGCTTCCACCTCCGTCTTTCCACACCGATTCAATTCGGGCTTATCCTAACGGTCGAGTATTTGATGTTATAACTAACGGCATAAGAAATATGCAGCCTTATAAATATCAAGTTCCGGTAAAAGACCGCTGGGCTATTATTGCTTATTTAAGAGCATTACAAAGAAGCCAAAATGCGACTATACAAGATGTTCCACAAAATGAACGAGGGAGCCTCTAAGATAATTATGAATTTTGATACAAATACATATACGATTAAAGATAGCGGTAAAATAGGTATAATCGCATTAGTGCTGGGAGTCGTCTTTTTAGGTATATCTGTACTAGGGTATATGGATGATTCTACACATTTCTTTTTAAACTATCTAACCGCATATATCTTTTGGCTTTCTATTGCTTTGGGCGGGCTTTTTATAACTCTGCTTCACCATGTAACTAATGCCAGTTGGTCAACGGTTATCAGACGAATAACAGAAAATATGGCCGGAACAATGCCAATCTTTATTTTATTGTTTATTCCGATTGTATTCGGTCTACATGAACTGTTTCATTGGAGTCATGCTGAAGTCATGGATCCAAACTCATCTAAATATGATGCAATCCTAAAAGGTAAAGAAGGATATTTAAACCAAACCTTTTTCTATATCAGTTCATTCTTCTATCTTGCTGTTTGGACTCTGTTTGCATATTTACTACGGAAAAAATCTATAGAACAAGATTCCACCGGCAATGATTACAAATTAGCATTTAAAAAAATATCTGCACCGGGAATGATTCTGTTTGCCCTTACAACTACGTTTGCATCTTTTGATTGGATGATGTCTTTGGACCCTCATTGGTTCTCTACTATTTTTGGGGTCTATTATTTCTCCGGTCTGTTCTTATCCGGTTTGACGTTTTTATTGATTCTGTTGATATTTTTGAAATCGAAAAATATTTTACAAAATATAGTTACTATTGAACATTACCAAGATATAGCAAAGTTTACTTTTGCTTTTATAATTTTTTGGGCATATATGGCCTTTTCGCAGTACTTCCTTATTTGGTATGCAAACTTACCCGAAGAAAACTATTGGTTCTTATATCGATGGGAAAAAGGTTGGGAGATCGTTTCATTGTTGATAATCTTTGGACATTTTGTCTTCCCGTTTATCGCTTTGATTACTCGTATTGCTAAACGTTCGGTCGGGTTCTTATTGTTTATGTCGGTTTGGATTCTCTTAATGCGTTTTGTCGACCTCTATTGGATTATTATGCCTACCGGTTTAAATGAAGACGGGTCTCACTTTGGATTTAATTTTGCAATATATGATATCGCTCCATTGATCGGTATCGGCGGGCTTTTCTTCTGGTTCTTCTGGAAACAGTTTACCTCAAACGCAATCATACCGATTAAAGATGCTACCCTTAACGAATCTATGAAGTTCCAAAATACATAGGATAAGATTATTATGAGTGCCGGATATGAAAAATCAGATGTTAATATAGCGAAATTAAGTATTGTAGGGTTGGCAATAATCGCTTTTATTGTTGTTTCGCTTCTTGTCATGAATGAATATTTTCTGATTGAAAAAGAAGCAGTCATCTATTCAGAAGTACTGCAACCGAAATCTGTCTCGCTGGAAGAATTAAGAGCGAGAGAAGATAAGGTTCTGACATCGTATCTATTGACTGATTCAGCAAAACAGGCTTACTCTATCCCTATTGATAATGCTATGGAATTGTATCTAAAAGAAAACTCTGAAACAAAATAACTATTTTAATAAGTACTAATATATAAAGTGTGTAAAAGAATAATGAATAAGTCCGGTCTTTTTTTAAACTACCAAATTTGGGTCTATACTACCCTTCTTTTTCTTCTGTCCGGCTCTGTCTCGGCACAAGTAATTAAAGATAAGGTTGCCGAGTTAGATGGGGTTGATGTTATTGAACATTTAGGTGAATTTATCCCTTTAGACCTAGAATTTGTAGATGATAACGGGCAAATTGTAAAACTTGATACATATTTTGACGGTGAGCAACCGGTTCTATTAATGCTCGGGTATTACGAATGTCCGATGCTTTGTAATTTGGTGTTCAACGGAATGGTTAATTCAGTTAAACAAATTGAATTATTACCGGGTAAAGATTATAAAATGGTTTCGGTAAGTATTAATCACAGAGAAGATTATAAATTAGCTGCCGCTAAAAAAGCAAATTATCTAACTGCTTTAGATATACCCTCAGCAAAAGAAGGATGGTCTTTTCTTACCGGAGATTCTGTACAAATAAAAAAACTTGCCGATGCTGTCGGATTTAAATACCGTTATGATGATAATATCAAGCAGTATGCCCATGCGGCCGTTATTTACTTATTGTCACCAAAAGGAAAAATCAGCCGTTATTTATACGGTGTTGAATATAAACAAAATGATTTAAGATTCGGCTTACTTGAAGCATCTGACGGTAAGATTGGAAATACGATAGATAGAATACTATTATACTGTTATCATTATGACCCGGACGCAAAAGGGTATGTTGTTTTTGCAGGTAATGTGATGCGTCTAGGCGGGGCAATTACTTTGATATTGTTAGCAGGTTTGATAGGAATACTTTTTTATAGGGAACGGCGAAAGAAACAAAAAAATTCGACCGTTGCCGTTTATTAAATAAGGTAGAGGAAATAGAAATTTATGGATACGACCGGAACATTCTGGATGCCGCCAAGCCATTCAACTATTGCAGGTGACGTTGATGGTCTCTTTTATTTTATACTGTATACATCGGTAATTATTTTTGCATTGGTGGTTGGTTTATCAGCTTATTTTGCTTTTAAGTATCGTCGACGAGGTGAAGCTGTTAAAACTGACGGCTTAGATCATAATGTGAAACTTGAAATTTTTTGGACCGTTATTCCGACTATTTTAGTTATGATAGTGTTTGTCTGGGGTTTTAAAACATATATGAAAATTAATGTTGTCCCGAAAGATGCTTATGAAATTAAAGTTACAGGTCAAAAATGGTTCTGGTCATTTGACTATCCTGAAGGCGGTAATTCGATAAATGAAATCGTTGTTCCTGTAGACAAACCTATAAAGCTCTTAATGGATTCCAAAGATGTTATCCATTCATTTTTTGTACCTGATTTCAGAGTCAAGATGGATGTGCTTCCGAATAGATATTCTATTACATGGTTTGAAGCAACCTCTGTCGGTGAATTCAATCTTTTCTGTACTGAATTTTGCGGTAAAGGTCATTCTTAAATGATTGGAAAAGTGAAAGTTGTTTCTCAAGAAGATTTTGATAAATGGGCTGAAGATTTAGCTTTCTCCGGTGAAGGAATGACGCTTGAAGAGTTTGGTGCTAAACTATATGTTTCCAAAGCATGTGTTACTTGTCACAAAGTTGACGGGTCCAATTCAACAGGACCTCCATGGAACAACATATTCGGTAAAGAAGAAATGCTAAGTGACGGTACAACAATTATTGTAGATGAAAACTATATTCGCGAATCAATTTTACACCCTATGACTAAAATTACAGCAGGATATCAACCGGTTATGTCGACATTCCAGGGAATATTAAAAGATAAACAGATTGATGCGTTGATTGCGTATATTAAATCACTACAAGAAGATGAAAGTTTGAGAAATGAATAAAATACCTGATACACATTATTTGAATTGTAAAAAAGGAATCAAATCCTGGCTTACTACTGTTGATCATAAAAGAATTGGGATACTTTATCTGTTTTCTATTATGTTCTTTTTCTTTGTCGGTGGTATGTTTGCTGTTCTGCTTCGTTTAGAACTTCTTACTCCAAATGAATTATATATTAGTTCTGACACATACAACCAGTTCTTTACGCTTCATGGGGCGATAATGATTTTTCTATTTATTATCCCCGCTATACCCGCCATCTTGGGTAATTTTGTCTTGCCGATTATGATAGGGGCAAAAGATGTTGCTTTCCCGAGACTCAACTTGGCAAGTTGGTACATCTATATTGTCGGAGCATTATTTGCTGTATTTTCTTTAGTCTCAGGAGGTGTAGACACCGGCTGGACATTTTATACGCCATATTCTACGACTACAACAACATCGGTTATATCAATTACTTTAGGTGCCTTTATATTAGGATTCTCTTCGATTTTTACCGGACTTAATTTTATAGTAACGGTGCATAAACTTCGTTCTCCCGGGATGACTTGGTTTAAAATGCCTTTGTTCGTATGGGGTATGTATGCCACAGCATTGATTCAGGTTTTAGCTACTCCGGTTTTAGGAATTACTTTAGCATTACTGATAATGGAAAGACTGATTGGTATCGGAATCTTTGATCCTGCCATGGGAGGAGATCCGGTGCTGTTCCAGCACTTCTTCTGGTTCTATTCTCATCCAGCTGTTTATATTATGATTCTTCCGGGCATGGCAATTATTTCAGAAATGATTACAGCTCATTCTCATAAGAAGATTTTTGGTTACAAAGCGATAGCATATTCTTCATTAGGAATTGCTTTTGCCAGTTTTATTGTTTGGGGTCACCATATGTTTACCTCAGGGCAATCAGAATTGGCGGCTATGATTTTCTCGTTTTTAACATTTTTTGTTGCGATTCCGTCCGGTATCAAAGTTTTCAACTGGGTTGCGACTTTATATAAGGGTTCAATAGCGTTCACAACTCCTATGTTATATACTCTGGCGTTTTTATTCTTATTTTCTATCGGAGGCTTAACAGGAATTTTCTTGGGGGCACTATCGGTTGATATACATCTGCACGACACATACTTTATTGTGGCTCATTTCCATTATGTTATGGTTGGCGGGACAGTAATTGCTTTCTTAGGAGGCTTGCATCATTGGTGGCCAAAAATGTGGGGGAGAATGTATAACGAAACCTTAGCTAAAATTTCCTGCGGTTTAATCTTTGTAGGATTTAATATGACATTCTTTACCCAATTTATAATGGGTGCCAACGGGATGCCACGTAGATATCATTTATACGATGAAATGTATCGCCCTTTTCATGCCTTCTCTACGTATGGTTCTATGGTTATGGCAGTAGGATTTTTCTTGATGGCGTACTATTTGATACGTTCGCTTTATAACGGTAAGCCGGCAGGTAATAATCCTTGGGGTGCTTTAACATATGAATGGGCAGTCAGTTCACCTCCACCCGAACATAATTTTGATGATATTCCAATTACAGATCATGGTCCGTATGATTATGACAAAGTCGTCGCTAAAAGCACTTTAACGGAGAATTAATATATGAGTCAAACACAAGACGGACATCCTTCATTTTTACAGCATCATTTTTCCGATGTTGAACAGCAGCGGGAATCCGCAAAGCTGGGGATGTGGCTATTTTTAGTTACTGAAATATTACTATTTGGCGGCCTATTTGTTTTTTATGCTATCTATCGTGCCTGGCATCCGGAAATGTTTATCAATGCTCACACTGTTGTAAATATTGGTATGGGGACGACAAATACTATAGTTCTTATTACATCTTCTGTAACTATGGCTTTAGCAATCAGGTCAATGCAACTTGGCAAACAGAGTCAAACCATTTGGTTTTTAGTATCAACTCTGCTTCTGGCAGGAACATTTATGGTTGTTAAGTATTTTGAGTATGCTCATAAATTTGATCTTGGGCAACTTCCGGGTAAGTTTTACACATTTACCGGTATTGAAGGTACAAATCCTCATGTATTCTTTTCCGCATATTTCTTAATGACCGGATTACATGGCATTCATGTTCTTATCGGAATGGGTATTATCGTTTGGCTGATTATAAAAACAAGGGCGGGTATGTTTTCCCCGCAGTATTATACACATATAGAAATGACCGGTTTATACTGGCATTTAGTTGATTTAATTTGGATTTTCCTTTTCCCATTATTTTATTTGGTAGGGTAGAAAAACTATGACTCAAAACACACATACAAATGAGCCACATATACTTCCGTTATCTCTTTACCTCGGTATAGGTGCGATTCTTATCGGTTTAACAGTTGTTACTGTTTATGTTTCATTTATACACTTTGGTGCTTTTAACCTGTTGATTGCTATGCTGATTGCTACCGTAAAAGCATCACTTGTTGCGATGTATTTTATGCATCTTAAATATGATAATAAATTATATATGGTCTTCTTTTTGTCGGCTCTTTTTTTCCTGGCTACTTTTATCGTCATCACGATGTTTGATACTCTCAGACGAGGTGATATATACGAGATAAAATCAGGTGCAATTAGAGATGCCGTTATTTACGATAAGTTATCTGTTGATACTGTTCAAGGAATTGCTGATTCTTTGTCTGTTTCAACTGATACTACCGACGTAGTTATAGACTCATCGAAATAAAACTTGTTCGATAATGTATAATTTTCTATCATTGTGCTGTTGAAGTAACGTAATGTTCTTAACAAACAGAACACAATGAGGATTTTATGAAATCATTTCGCAAGTTTTCTTTTTTTACAACAATTGTAACCTATTGTTTAATATTTATCGGAGGATTGGTACGTGTTTCAGGTGCCGGTTTGGGATGTCCTGATTGGCCGACCTGCTTTGGGCGTTGGATACCTCCGACATCGTTAGATCAAGTTCCACCTGAGATGGTTGACCAGTTTAACCTTACTCTTGCCTGGATTGAATACAGCAACAGAGTATGCGGTATGTTAATAGGGCTGCTTATTTTAGCCACAGCAATTTGGGCTATTTTAAAATTTAGAGATAACAAAAAGATTTTATACTCTACATGTTCTGCGGCTATTCTGACCGCTTTAATAGGTTTACAGGGCGGTAAAGTGATTTCATCGTTACTCGAACCTGTAGTTATTACAGTTCACATGCTTCTCGCTTTACTTATTGTATCGTTAATGATTTATGCTACTTTTCATGCTTACTATGCTGAGAATTCCGAAAAACCGATAGAAAAACTGACAACTAAACTTTCGGGGCAAATAAAAGTTCTCTGGATAGTCGGATTTATACAAATACTGCTCGGCACTCAAGTGCGTTCTCTTATTGAATTAGCATCGAGAGAATTTCCTGACCTTACATCGCTTGAATGGCTCTCCAAAGTAGGTATGTTTAATCATCTGCACATGACAGTAGGTATTTTTGTCGTTGCCTATACATGGCATGTAGCTGTGAAACTTCTGAAACAGAAAGATAAGCTTTCTCTTCTCACACATCGGGCTGTACTATTTATGGCAGCAGCAGTTACGGTTCAATTAGTTATTGGCATTACTTTTTTAATGGTTGCTACACAGCCGATTACGCAGGTCTTTCATCTTTGGGTAGCATCATTATATATAGGTTCTGTACTGTTAATCTATATTTCTGTGAAAAGGCAGGAAGAAGCGTAATTGTATGAGAATGATTGTTATCATTAGAACTTTAATTGTATTTGTTGCTGTTGTCGGAATAATTATAGCAGGAAAATTTTTATACCAAAAGTCAATTTCTGAAAATACTTTGCCGTATTTCTCTACTGTTCCTGATTTTGAATTTGTAACCGGGGATTCTATTCCGTTTGGCCTTAATGAACTAAAAGGTAAAATTTCTGTTGTAGATTTTATCTTTACAAGGTGCAAAGGTCCCTGTCCGATTATGGCAAACCTTATGGGTACTTTATATCATCAATTTAATAAGAAGCAGAATGTTCAATTTGTATCTATTTCGGTAGATCCGGAATTTGATTCTTTGCATGTTTTACGAGAATATGCTCAAAAACAGGGTGTTGATGATAAGAGATGGGTGTTCCTTTCGGCACCAATGGAGGATATTGCTAATTTATGTGAAGGTGGGTTTAAGTTATCAGCAGATGAATTGCCCGGAGCTCACCCGATTAAGTTTATCTTAGTTGATAGAAACGGAATGATTCGTGGTTATTATAATGGCACCGAAGAGAAATCTGTTTTGAAGTTACAGCAGGATATAAAAAGGTTATTATAAATAATGGAAATAACTGATTTACCTACTTTGAATGTGTTGCTGAATATGACTTCGGCTATTTTGTTAATATTTGGATTTATAAATATTAAAGCAGGGAACAAAGAAAGACATAAAAAATTTATGGTTGCTGCTCTTTGTTCGACAGCTTCTTTCTTAATTTCTTATTTATTTTATCATTATCATGTCGGTTCAGTTCCGTACCCGCATCAGGGTTGGACTCGTATTCTGTATTTTGCGATACTTTTCCCTCATATTGTGTTGGCAGCGGTACAGGTTCCGTTTATTTTATATCTTGTAACTCAGGCTTTTAAGGAAAACTTCGACAAGCATAAGAGGGTTGCAAAATATATTTGGTTTGTCTGGATGTATGTTTCGGTGACAGGAGTGCTAATATATTTGATGCTGTATGTCTGTTAGTTATTTTATAATAACTAATTTTCCGATTTGATTACCGAATTCAGATTCAACGGTCCAATAGAATAACCCCGATTCTATCGCTTGGGTGTTTTTAGAAATTAAATCAAATCGTTCAACCGACGATGTCCCGCTTCCTACCGGTTTATTATGGTCAATCTCTTTAATTAAATCTCCGTCTATTGAATGGATTTTAATTGTACAGACAGGGGGAAGATTTGCAAAATAAATTGACCGTGAACGGTCTAATGATAATCCTAAAAACCTGTTCTCAACTCCATTGGCAGCATAGCGTCCATCGGCAATATATGGATTCGGATAGACATAGACGTTTAGCTTATTGTCTTTAAATATATCACTCTCTTTTTGGTTTAGAGCAAATACTTCATACATGTTTTCATACGGCGAAGATTCAAGCGGTTCCAAAGATTTGGCGGGATGTCCAAAATCAAAAGCGGTAACTGCTACCCAATAGGGTAGAGTAGGCAGTAAATCTTCGATGATATATTCATATTCGTAATACCGCATACGTCCTTCATCATCAACATCAGATGTATCTAAAATAGCATCGGGGTATAATTTATGAATGAGAGTTTGATCTAAAAGATCTGATTCATTATTATCTGTTTTTGTGAAATAATAGTAACTGCCGTTTTTAATCAAAGGGTCGACTCTGTCATAACTTAACGGATCAAAATCTTCACCGTATAAAGATTTTAAAGAATCAAGAGTAAACGGGATTTCAGTTCGTTCGTAAAGACGTTTTTTCCCGTGCCATTTCCAGCGGTCATAATTTTCCAAATCGTATGATGAAAGCAGAACAATATCGTTTATCTCTTTTGAACGGGCAAGATAAACTCGGTATCCTTCAAAATCTCTGAGGAGAGAAAACGAATCAAAATAGTTTTCTACATTTCTGCCGTTCCAACGAACTATAATACGACCATCTGCCGTTTCAACTCTAATAGGCGGAGCTGGTGGAGGAGTTGCACCTTTAAAGTCCGGGACACCATCACCCGCATAGTATACTTGCAGAGACTCTTCAGTAGTAGGGTCAAAATAAATAAAGTATTTACCGGAATCACCGTCACCGTCTGTGTCAACCCCAGGATTGTCATAAATTCGTTTTGCCCAACGGACGTTGGTGATTAAATCTTCAAAATCGAGATAATCTAAAAATTCTTTCGGGTCATAAGGGTCAAATAAGTCTCTATGTGCTGTCGGTACAGTATGTAAGTTTTCGCCTATAGTTTGTACAACTACAACATTTTTAGATTCATAAGGAGCTAAATCAAACGGGCCATAGGAAGTAAGGTAATGAACAAAATGACCGTCGGCATATTGTTCGCCATTTTCATGAGCCGGCATCCAATGACCGTCGTTGTAGGCAATAGCAGCACGATATCCGGTATAGTCTACTTCGGGGTGTGACATCATGTAGTATTTGTTTGCATCACCTCGTGGGGCTCCAAGTTCACCAAAAAAGAGTCGTAAAGGATTTTCTTTTGTACCTATAGCTCGTGGTCCCCATGTATCGCCAAAACCTCTGACCCACCAATTAAAATTTCTACGGTAAGAGCCTTCAGGAAGGGCAAGTGGGGCGATTCCTAAAACATTGCGACTTGATTCGGGATACCAACCATTGCCTACCGGGCGACCGTCATTATCAGCCGACCAGGCTATATTCATCGGTTCTTTCCCAAGCTCTTCAAATTCATACATAACCGAGTCGATATATCCCTCTTGGTCATCTAATCGGAGAGGCATCTCGTTGATAAAGTGATTGCCGCCTCGATGGTATAAACCGACATAGGCATCTTTAATATGATCTTTCCCTATATTTTGAATTTTATAATTTACAATGATAAAATCTTCGGCATACTTATAAGACCACGAATAACTTGTTTGAGTAACTTTTATATCAAGTGGTTTATGATATCTTTGATCGTAGTTGTTATAAGGTACAAAAGAATTAAAACGGAAAGTATCCGTGTATGTTGTTTCAAAAATTACTTCTGAGCGTGAAAGAGTATTTCCAAATTCAGCACCTAAATCATTTACGACATTTGTAAAGTCACCGTCCGGAAATTCTTCGGGCCAAAACTCAGGATTCCATGGTGTCCACCAACCCCGATAGTCAACGTCCAATGTCGTAGATACCAGCGTGTCGGTACCTATAATACCACCTACCCATAAGGCAGTAGTAAAACCGTGACGAACCCTGCTGTATCGAGGGAAAAAATAATCGGTAGCGGTTCGACCTATATCCCTATCTGAAACACCAAAGAAATTACCCATGATACCGTTATTATTGATCGTGTTCCATAGAAGTCCGTTTTTGTGAAACCGCCAAGTGTAATAGGGAGTATATGAAGAACTTTTAGGTGCAATGTCCAATTTGCCCGGTGGCGGGTTGAACAACATTTTTAATTCTTCTTCTGTATAAGCAAAACTGCCGGATGAGAGGAAAAATATAATGAATAATGAAACGAGAATACGAAGTAGGGTCATTTTTTTCTTTTGTTTTTAGTTAGATAAAATAACAATTATCCGGTAGATTACAACCGAAAAGTGAATACGGGTCTATCTTATATCAAAAACGAAATAATCAACGATAAGTTCAGAAAAAAAATAGTTTTCTTTCTAAAGTATAATTAGAGAATATAGACTAAATCGAACTAAGATTATAAAGGAGTTTGAAAGAGAAAAAAAGAGAATTTTTTCAGATTATTACTTGAATTTCAAAAAAAAATGTTGACTTTAAAGTCGTCATAAGTATATTCCCCCTGATTATTGAGGTATGGCGTATGGGTATATTAAAACCCGACCCTAAAGACAAGAAAAACAACGACTTAAGGCAGTATAGCCTGCTTGCGACAGTTCCGACTATTTTAATAGCCGGACCCGGAGTCGGTTTTTTTGCCGGACAATGGTTGGATAAGAAGTTTGATTCCGACCCCTTACTCCTAATAATCGGAATTGTATTGGGTTTTGGAGCCGCAGGGCTAGAAATCGCCAAGCTTGTAAAAAGAGCTGAAAGTATAGATAAAGAGAAGAATGACACAAAGTAAGTTTGATATAGGCTTTATAGATCGTACCATTAAAACTTCCGGGATGGTTTTACTGATTGCATTCGTTTTTGGAATGTACTCTTTCGGATTTTGGCATGGTTTAGCGTTCTTTTCGGGAGGTATTTGGGGGGTAGTGAATATGATGTTCCTTAAAAGTCTTATACAAGAAGCCTTTACTGCCGGAGAAATTAATGTCTCTGCTGTTGCGGTTACTGCTTTGGTAAAATTCCCTCTCTTATTTGTAGCAGGTTATTTTTTAATTACTGTGGAAATGTTTGATATAAAAATATTGGTTGCAGGATTTTCTCTTATCTTAGCTGTAATGCTTTTAAAAGCATTAGGTCGCCTGTTGCTTGGGCTTGACAACAAAGAGAATAATCAAACGATACAAAAGGTGATTTAATTTGAAAAAGTTAGTGAAAATATTAGCAAGTTTATTTACAGCGGTACTTATTCCAACTGTTGTTTTTGCCTCAGGCGGAGGTACTCACCTTCCCGATGTTATCGGAACATTTTATCATCATGGGTTTATGCATACGTTCAAACCGGCTATTTTTGCTTTTTCTCTCTCTGTATTTTTTAGCTTTATAGCGTTCAAAGTTTATAAGAATCGTCAGATGGTTCCCGGACCGCTTCAAAATCTTGTTGAGATGCTTATCGAAGGTATGTACAATTTCATCCAATCAATTTTAGGAAAAGACACAAGACAGTTTATTCCGTTTTTAGGAACTTTGTTTTTCTATATCCTTGGAATGAACCTATGGGGTATTATCCCGGGCGGGTTCTCACCGTCAACTTCACTTTCAATTACCGCATCACTTGCTATCTTAGTCTTTTTATACTCACAATATACAGGTATTTCAAGATTGGGTATCGGTGGGTATTTTGATCATCTTATGGGTTCGCCTCGTGATGTTATCGGCTGGTGTTTGGTTCCACTTATGCTCCCAATGCATATTATCGGTGAGTTTGCCAAACCGTTTTCATTGGCATTACGTTTGTTTGGAAATATTACAGGTGAAGATATCTTAGTCGCCGCGTTTGTAGCATTGGGAATTTCTGCAATTGCGTTTACCGGTTCACCGGTAGGGTTACCGTTGAATGTACCGTTTATATTGTTAGGACTTTTGTTGTCAACAATTCAGGCTTTAGTTTTTACTTTGTTGTCGACTATTTATATATTAATGATGCTTCCACATGAAGAAGCACACTAGATAAGAAAAATAAATAACATAAATAATTAATAACCACAAATTAGGAGTTTTACAAATGGAATATCAAGCAATGTTAGCATGGGCGTTACCGATGGGTGTTGGTCTTGCCGCCGTTGGTTCCGGATTAGGTCTTGGACGAGCTGTCGGTTCAGCAATGGAAGCTATCGGTCGTCAACCTGAAGCTGCCGGAAAAATTCAAACAGCTATGATTATTGGTGCCGCTCTTATTGAAGCGTTGACCATTTATGCCTTAGTTGTATTCTTTATTCTCTCAGGTAAAATCGGTTAATAGCAATTAAGTTAAAATTGTTTATAAACTGTAACCTTTAGAGAAGTGAAGACGTAATGGACTTTAATTTACAATTATTTATAACACATACTGTTGGTTTTTTGATTACCGTATGGATACTCAAAAAGTATGCATGGATACCGGTATTAGATTTATTGGAAGAACGCCGTGAGAAGATCAAAAGCGAATTCCAAAAAATCGAAGACGGTCATGCAGAAGTCGAACGTTTAACAGCTAAATATAACACAAAGCTCTCAGGAATTGATGATGAGCGACGTGCGAAAATTACTGAAGCTGTTACACAGGCAAAACAAATTGCCGATGAAATCAAGACAACTGCCAATAAAGAAGCCAAAGTGATTGCCGATAAAGCTAAGTCCGAAATAGAACGCGATGTTGCCAAAGCAAAAGTACAGTTAAAAGATGACATGGTCACTATTACTGTCAAAGCAGCATCTAAAATTATCAATGAAGAGTTAGATGACAATAAACATCGCGAACTGATTGCGAATTTTATTGACTCTGTCGAAAAGGTATAACAAAGTGTTATCTCAAGAAGTTGCTAAAAAATACGCCCATGCTCTTTTATTATCTGTAGTAGATAAGGGTATGATTGATGTAGCGTATGATCAGTTTAAATCTTTAAAGAAACTGATAACAAAAGATAAATCACTGGTTAATTTCCTTTCGGCTCCGCAAGTTTTAGATGAAAATAAACTCTCGTTAGTTCGTGATGTTTTTTCATCGAGAATGGAAAAGCTTTTTGTTGAATTTTTAGTCGTGTTAGTTGATAAAAATCGTATAAATTTTCTTCCTGAAGTTATTGATGAGTTCACTCGTCTAATTGAAGCAGAACGGGGTATCGGCAGAATTACTGTTATTACCGCGATTCCGCTTATCGACAGTGAACGAGCCAATTTAAAAGATAAACTACATGCAAAAACTAATTTGGAAATTATCTTGGAAGAAAAAGTCGACCCGTCAATTATCGGCGGAATGATTGTTATTTTACACAATGAAATTATCGACGGTTCTGTTTCGCATGGTTTGAATGCGGTGGAAGAACAATTAGCAAAAGTTCGGGTACACTAAATTAGTGTATACCGATTAGTAAGTAAGAATAAAATATTTTAATATAACGGCTCTGCCATAGTGGTAATGCCGGTAGGAGAACTATAATGGGTCTCAACCCTGAAGAAGTCTCATCAGTACTAAAACAAGAGATTGAAAAATACGAAACTAAGCTAGAGATGGAATCGGTCGGTACGGTTCTTCAGGTCGGTGATGGTATCGCCAGAATCTGGGGTCTTGAGGATGTCATGATGTCCGAACTGATTCAATTTCCGGGTGATGTGTATGGTATGGTACTGAACTTAGAAGAAGACAATGTCGGTGCCGCAATTTTTGGTTCTGATACTTTAATTAAAGAAGGTGACACTGTTCGCAGAACAGGTAAAGTTGCCTCTGTTCCGGTAGGTGAAGCTCTTATCGGACGTGTAGTAAATCCGCTTGGACAACCTATTGACGGTAAAGGTCCTATTGCCACTGATAAAACTCGTATTATCGAAGGTATGGCAGCATCGGTTATTGAACGTCAACCTGTTACAGAACCGCTTCAAACCGGTCTGAAAGCTATTGACTCTATGATTCCTATCGGTCGCGGTCAGCGCGAACTTATCATCGGTGACCGTCAAACAGGTAAAACTGCTATTGCGATTGATACGATTATTAACCAAAAACATACCGATGTTATCTGTGTCTACGTTGCTATAGGTCAAAAAGCATCTACCGTTTCGCAGGTTGTAGAAATCTTGCGTGAAGCAGGTGCTATGGAATATACTATCGTCGTTAACGCATCGGCAACAGACCCTGCACCGCTACAGTATATCGCACCGTATGCAGGTTGTGCCATGGCTGAAGAATTTATGTTTGAAGGAAAGCATGTTTTGTGTGTCTATGACGATTTAACAAAACAAGCAGCTGCCTATCGTCAGTTATCACTTTTGCTTCGTCGTCCTCCGGGTCGTGAAGCATATCCGGGTGATGTCTTCTATTGTCACTCAAGACTACTAGAAAGAGCATCAAAACTTTCTGATAAACTTGGCGGCGGTTCTATTACAGCTCTACCGATTATTGAAACTCAAGCCGGTGATGTATCTGCATATATTCCGACTAACGTAATTTCTATTACCGACGGTCAGATTTTCTTAGAATCCTAACTATTCTTTGCCGGTGTTCGTCCTGCTATTAACGTAGGTGTTTCTGTATCTCGTGTAGGTGGTAACGCACAGACAAAAATGATGAAAAAAATTGCCGGTTCACTCAAACTTGATTTAGCTCAATACCGTGAACTCGCAGCATTTACACAGTTTGGTTCTGATTTAGATGAAGCAACTCAGAAACAGTTAAACCGTGGTGAAAAAATGGTTGAACTGTTAAAACAAGGACAGTATGTCCCTATGTTGGTATCTGAACAGGTTATTGAAATCTGGACTGCTACCCAAGGGCATATGGATGATGTTCCTACAGAATCTATTCAAAAGTTCGCATCAGGACTTGTTGAATTCTGTAACAAGAACTATCCAGATATCAAACATAACTTAGAAAAAGAACTGCAGATTTCTGATGCTACGAAAGCTGATTTAGAAAAAGCTATCGCAGCATTTAAAGAGCAGTTTAAAGCTGAATAAAAAGACAGCGTTTGTAATAGCAGACGCTTTTGAAAGATAAAAATAACTTATGGCTACTTTACGAGAAGTCAAAAACAGAATTAAATCGGTTCATTCTACCAAGCGTATTACCAAAGCGATGGAAATGGTTGCTGCGGCAAAACTCCGTCGGGCACAACAGCGGGTTGAAGAAGCCAGACCGTATTCTGAAAAACTTGATCTCATGCTTTCTCATTTGGCGACCGCTTCTACCGAGGATATTTCTCATCCTTATTTCGAAGAACGAAACACAAAAAAGAAAACATTGGTCGTTGTTACTTCCGACAGAGGTCTTTGCGGTTCATACAATGCAAATGTATTGCGTAAAGCTTCAGAATGGCTTGAAACAAATGCCGAGTATGAAGTTGAAATTGTAACGGTCGGAAAAAAATGTAATGACTTTTTTAAATCCCGCAAATGGTCGATTGTTGATAATTTCAGCGACTGGAGCGGTGTTATAAATTATGACAAAGTACATGATATGGTAAAGCTTTTAACTGAACGTTTTCTAAATAAAGATACCGATGAAATCCAAATTATTTATACCCAGTTTATTTCTACTGTGAAGTATAAAATTGTTTCTCCTCGATATCTTCCGATAGCAAAACCTGAAGTTGATGAAGAAGCCGGTTTTAATATGGATTATATTTTTGAACCTAATCCGGAATCTATTTATGATTCTATTTTACCGAATTATGCTACATCTAAGATGATTATGGCTGTTGCCGAAGCTATTGCCTCTGAACATGGAAGCCGTATGATGGCTATGGGAAATGCAACTACAAATGCTGAAGAGATGGTTGATACTTTAACGCTTGAATATAACAAAGCACGACAGGCACAAATTACCAAAGAATTACTTGAAGTGGTCGCAGGAGCTGAGGCTCTAAAAACCTAATAAATATAGTATGAAATATGTAAGTCACTCGATTTGTTTGCATGAGTGTACCGTAATTGAAAAAAAAGATTGTATATAAACTGGAGATTGTTTAATGGCACAAAATATCGGAAAAGTCGTTCAAGTTATTGGACCGACAGTCGATTGTGAGTTTAAATCCGATTCACTGCCCAACATTTTAAACGCACTTAAAATTTTTAATTCGGAACTGAATAAAGAATTAATCGTTGAAGTCGCAATGCATATCGGTGATAATGTCGTCCGTTGTGTTGCGATGGCATCAACCGATGGTCTTGTTCGCGGTATGGAAGTTGTTGATACCGGAGCTCCAATTTCTGTTCCGGTCGGCGAGAAATCACTTGGTCGTATCTTTAACCTTCTTGGTGATACTATTGACGGAAAAGAGGGGATACCGGCTGAAAATAAACGTCTACCGATTCACCGTATGGCTCCTACTTTTGACGAACAGTCAACATCATCGGAAATGTTTGAAACAGGTATCAAAGTTATTGATCTGTTAGAACCATATTCTAAAGGTGGTAAGGTTGGTCTCTTTGGTGGTGCCGGTGTAGGAAAAACTGTTATTATTCAGGAACTGATTCACAATATCGCAACTCAACATGGTGGTTACTCTGTTTTCTGCGGTGTCGGAGAACGTACTCGTGAAGGTAACGATTTATATCTTGAAATGACAGAGTCCGGTGTTATTGAAAAAACTGCTATGGTATTCGGTCAGATGAACGAACCACCGGGTGCTCGTTTGCGTGTTGCACTCTCAGGTTTAACAATGGCTGAGTATTTCCGTGATGAAGAAAACCAAGATGTGTTGTTATTTGTAGATAATATCTTCCGTTTTGTACAAGCAGGTTCCGAAGTATCCGCTCTCTTAGGGCGTATGCCTTCTGCGGTTGGTTACCAACCGACTCTCGGTACTGAAATGGGTGCTTTACAAGAACGTATTACATCTACAAAATCAGGTTCGATTACATCGGTACAGGCTATTTATGTGCCTGCAGATGATTTAACTGACCCTGCTCCGGCTACAACATTCTCGCATCTTGATGCTACAACTGTGTTGTCCCGTCAGATTGCTGAGCTTGGTATTTATCCGGCTGTGGATCCGCTTGATTCTACATCTCGTATTTTAGATCCTAACATTGTTGGCGAAGATCACTACCGTGTCGCTCGTGAAATTCAGATTATCTTACAGAAATACAAAGATCTTCAGGATATTATTGCGATTCTCGGTATGGACGAACTTGCTGATGATGATAAGACTCTTGTGCTTCGTGCCCGTAAAATCCAAAGATTCCTTTCACAACCGTTCTTCGTTGCTGAAGTATTCACAGGTAAAGCGGGTAAATATGTGAAGATTGAAGATACGATTAAAGGGTTCGATGAACTTATCTCCGGTAATCTTGATCATATTCCGGAACAGTTCTTCTATATGGTCGGTGGACTTGATGAAGTACTTGAAAACTATGAAAAATCAAAGAAGTAGTTGGATATGTTTCGTCTCTCAATAGTAACACCTGAAAAAATCTTTTACGATGATGATATCGTTTCATTAGTTGTCCCCGGAACAGAGGGGTACCTTGGTGTTTTGTCAAACCATGCACCATTGATTACCGCTTTAAAAATCGGACGTATCGAATTTCGTGATACTAACGAAGAGGTATCGGTTCTTTCTGTGACAAACGGTTTTCTTGAAGTATCCGGCAATATTGCATCTTTGTTGTGCGATGCTGCCGAATATGCAAAAGATATTGATGTTGCCCGTGCTGAAACTGCTCTTAAAAAGGCAGAGTCTCATATTACTGATTACAATAACGGACAAAAAGATATTGATATTGCAGAAGAAAAACTCGCAGTCGAAAGAGCCAAAAACCGTATAAAGATTTACAAAGAAAACAATTAGTATTTGGTAGGTCGGACATTCTTGTCCGACAAATAGATTTAGTAGATTATGTAGGTCAGGTCTCTCCGAGACCTGACTTTTTTTATGATTGAAAAGGATATGAATAATATAAAAGTAATTCTATTTGATGTTGACCAAGTTCTTATCAAACCCCCATATTATTTCTCTGCAGAACTAAAAAAACAAGATTACAATAATGTTGAAGAAATTTTAACATCATTTTATACAAGTAAAGAATTTCAAGAGTGTAGTGAAGGAAAAGGGGACATGTTAAAAGAAATCTTTCCATATTTAAAAAAGTTTGGATGGAAAGAAAAAGCTACTGATTACTTATATCAACAATTTCAATTTGAAAAAAGATATGTAGACCAAAATCTAATCTCTAAAGTTGATAACCTTAAAAAGCAAAATCTTTATTGCTGTTTATGCACAGACCAAGAAAAATATAGAGCAAAATTGATTTTAGATGATTTAGGTTTTAAAGATATTTTTGATAATTATTTTATTTAAAGTGCGGTAGGTTTCAGAAAATGTCATGATGAGTTTTGGATTCATGTTATAGAGGTGCTGAAAAGAGAACTTGGAGAAATATCTACAGATCAAATTCTGTTCTTTGATGATATTCAACATAATATTGATACAGCATTAAAATTCGGAATTAAAGCATTTTTATATACAAATAGATCTCAATTTGAAAAAGATATGGAAGCATTGAATTTTCAATTGTAGGTCGGGTTCTTACATCCACCTTTCGGTGGCTATGTGAACCCGACTTACAGAGCTATTTTTTTAGATGCTTAGTGATTAGGAGAATGTATTTATTAAAATTGCTAATTTTCTCGCTGATTTCGTAAATTATTCCCTTTTCGACAAATTTCATCCAAAAGAGTCTAATTGCCATTGTAACCCCCTGAATATCAATAGCTTCTACAACTCAATTCCACTTGACAATTTGCACTTTTTTCCCTATTATTTGAGGCTATGATATTAGACTTAAGACAATTCGAATCTTTCCCCGCTGAAATAGTTTTGACTGGCGATTCAGGGAGTTTGAACCTTGATTTTCAAGGCTTAAATGAGCTGAAATCGGTTAAAATAGAGTTGCGAATGCAGGAGTCAGGCGAAGAGTATTTTTGTCAGGGAACAGTACATGCATCGGTTAATGTCGAATGCAGTCGCTGTTTGACCGGATTTGACAAACAGTTTGAAAACTCGGTCGATTTTATAGCTTGTTCGGAATCATTACACGCTGACGAAGGTGATGTTTTTGATTCTGAAGATTACGCTTTTTTTGTCGGCGGTGATATACAAGCTGATATAACAGATATTGTCAGACAGTCGATTATTTTATCTCTGTCGTTAAAGCCGTTATGTTCAGAAGACTGTAAAGGTCTTTGTGCACAATGCGGTGTAAATTTAAATGAGCAAACATGCTCATGTGAAACTGAAAAAATAGATCCACGCTGGGAAAGTTTAAAAAAACTTTCTGAGCAAACAACTGAAAATAAGGAACACTCCTGATGCCTCTTCCTAAACGAAGACATTCCAAGACTCGCGGTCGGAAACGCCGCACGAATTGGACAATGACATTACCAAACGTTGGTGAATGTCAGCATTGTCACAATCCGAAATTACCTCATCATATCTGTACGCATTGTGGGTATTACAATGGTCGCCAGATTATTGATGTAAAAGAAGTATAACATTACTAATTATGAAGGATACAAATTAATCCTTACATGACATCTGCAAATGTACATACTATCGTCCTTGACGTAATGGGGGCTGACTCTGGGAAAGCTGAAATTATTCAAGGCGGACTTGATGCCGCCGGACAAATCGGTAAAGGTATCCGTGTCATCTTTGTCGGAAGACAGGACGATATAGATAAAATTTTACAATTGGAAGAAAGTCTTCCTGCGAACGTTGAAGTACGTCATGCCGAAGATGAAGTTCCTATGACTATTTCCGCAACCGAGGGTGTCCGTATGCGAAAAAGCTCTATTTCGGTCGGCTTAAAAATGGTCAAAGAAAAAGAGGCTGTTGCATTTATCTCACCAGGTAATACCGGTGCTGTGATGGCAACATCGCTTATTACATTAGGGCGAATCGAAGGTGTCAGCAGACCTGCTATTACAACGGTTTTTCCGACTTCCAATGAAAATCCGACTGTTGTTTTAGATGTAGGTGCGAATGTCGATTGTAAACCGATTCATCTGGCACAATTTGCAGTAATGGGTTCTGTCTTTGCTTCTGTTGTATATAAAAATGAATATCCCCGAGTCGGGTTGCTTTCAATCGGTGAAGAACGCTCAAAAGGAAACGAACTTGTTTTTTCTGCTTTAAAACAATTACAAGATTCAAAAATAAATTTTATAGGTAATATCGAAGGACGTGATATTTTATCCGGCGTTGTTGATGTTGTCGTTACCGACGGTTTCACCGGTAATATACTTTTGAAATTTGCTGAATCTATCAAACCGATGCTTGTAAAGAAAATGCAAAGGCAGATTCAAACAAATATATTTTCAAGAATGGGAGCAGTTCTTCTGCTGCCTTTCTTAAAAAGAATGCGGAGTACGTTTGATTACTCCGAATCAGGTGGTGCACCCCTTTTAGGTGTTAATGGAATTGTTCTTATCTGTCATGGTTCATCAAGTGCCAAAGCTATTACAAATGCTGTGAAAGCAGCTTATAGAATGGCAGATAAAAAAATTAAACAAAGAATTCATGACGAATTAATCACCAATCATTTTGGACAAGTTAATGGGAAAAATAAAAGCCAAGATAATCGGAACGGGATCGTTTGCTCCACAACAGCGAATGACCAATGCTGATCTTGAAAAAATTGTAGATACATCTGACGAATGGATCGTCACACGAACAGGTATTAAAGAACGACGTATAGCTCCGCAAGGAATGGCTGTCTCTGATATGTCTGTGGAAGCGTGCAAAAAAGCTTTAGAAGCATCAGGTCTAAAAAGTGAAGATATAGACCTGCTCATACTCGGCACAGTCACGCCTGATTACAAATTGCCTTCCACGGCATGTGTAATCCAGGAAAAAATGGAACTGCCAAATGCAACAGCATTTGATATTGTTGCTGCCTGTACCGGATTTATTAACGGACTTTCGGTCGCATCATCTTTGATTGAAACGGGTGCATATAAAAATGCTCTGGTTGTAGGATCCGAAAAACTTTCAAGCATTGTAAATTATAAAGACCGTAATACCTGTATACTTTTTGGCGACGGTGCCGGAGCTGCGGTATTAACTGCTTCTGATGATGATAGCGGTGTTGTAGGAACTTTCTTAAAATCTAACGGTAATTTACGGGATTTGTTATGGATTAAAGACGGCGGTTCGGCGAATCCATATACTGATGATTATGTTTTTACCGGTGAAGATAAAATTTCTATGAGCGGAGGTGATATTTTTAAAGTAGCTGTGAAACAAATGTGCAACGCTGCTGTAAAAATTATTAACGATGCCGGACTTACTTCAGATGATATCGCTCTAGTCATTCCCCATCAGGCGAATATAAGAATCATCGAGGCTATTGCTAAAAGATTAAAAATCAATATGGATAAAGTTTTTGTTAATATAGAAAAATATGGAAATACCTCGGCAGCTTCTGTACCTATCGCATTGGATGAAGCATATCGTGCAGGTAAAATAAAATCGGGCGACTATGTTCTGATGGTTGCATTCGGCGGCGGGCTTATTTGGGGTTCCGCTTTGGTGAAATGGTAAGGATATGAGTAAAACAGTATTTTTATTTCCGGGGCAAGCATCGCAGTATGTCGGTATGGGAAAAGATTTATACAATGCTTCAGATAAAGTAAAAAAACTTTATCAGTTAGCATCTGATGAGATAGGCGAAGATATAGCAAAACTTTCTTTTGAAGGTCCTGCCGAAGAACTCAAAAGAACACGATTTACTCAACCGGCTATTTTAGTCCATGCTCTTTCTGTTTTAACGATTTTAGAAGACAGGATTCCTCAATTTGATTTTGCATGCGGACATTCACTTGGTGAATATGCTGCCATAGCTGCGGTAGGGGCGATGACTTATGAGGATGCTATCAAAGCAGTTGTAAAACGAGCTTCACTTATGGAAGATGCCTGTCAAAAAAATCCGGGAACTATGGCTGCAATTATGGGACTTTCTTCGGAAAAAGTTGACGAGATTTGCAAAAAAGCTACAGATGACAACGGTGTCGTAATTCCCGCAAATTATAATTCAAAAATTCAAATAGCTATTTCAGGTTCTATTGTTTCTGTAGAAAAGGCTGTGGAACTAGCCAAAGAGGCAAAAGCAAAACGGGCTATGATGCTTGAAGTCGGCGGAGCTTTTCACTCACCGCTTATGGAATCGGCTAAAAAAGGTATGTCAGATTATCTGAGTTCTGTTACTGTATCAGACCCCAAAAAACCGATTGTTGCCAATGTAACGGCAGAAACTGTCCAAAACGGTGAACAAATACGGGATTTACTGGTACAACAAATTACATCTCCGGTACGATGGGCTCAGACAATGGCTTTCTTGGTTGAAAATGATGTCAAAACTATATATGAAATCGGTCCCGGAAAAGTCTTAAATGGGCTAGCTAAACGTGAAATGCGACCGGATACAATGATAAACCTTGACACGCTTGATGATATTTCGAAACTTTAACCGAATAGAAGGTTTGAGATAAATGGATTTTACAAAAAAAACAGTAATTGTAACAGGGTCAGCCCGAGGTATCGGACGAATTGTTGCCGAACGGTTTGCGTCGTTGGGTGCCAATCTGGTGATTTCAGATGTCGATCAGGAACAAGCTGAAACGGTAGCCGGAGAAATTGGCGGAACAGCAATTGGACTCAAAGCAAATGTTACCAGCTCAGAAGATGTCGAAAATCTTTTTGAGAAAACAAAAAAAGAGTTCGGACAGGTTGATATTGTTGTTAATAATGCCGGTATCACTCGCGATACACTGTTGATTCGAATGCATGAAAAAGATTGGGATATGGTACTTGACATCAATCTCAAAGGTGCTTTTCTTGTCACAAAATCTGCTGCCAAGCTGATGATGAAACAGAGATATGGTCGTATTGTCAATATCAGCTCTGTTGTAGGCCTTACCGGAAATGCCGGACAGGCAAATTATGCCGCTTCTAAAGCAGGCTTGATTGGTCTGACAAAATCAACTGCAAAAGAACTTGGTGCCAGAAATATTACTGTAAATGCGGTTGCTCCCGGATTTATTGCAACCGATATGACTGAAAATTTGCCTGAAGAGGCAAAAGAAATGTTTTTGTCAAAATTATTGATTAAGCGTGCAGGAACTCCCGAAGATATTGCCTCGGCTGTTACTTTTTTAAGTTCAGATGAAGCTTCATATATCACCGGACAAGTCCTGACGGTTGACGGTGGATTGACTATAAATTAAATAACTATACGTAAGTAAGGAGAAACAAAATGTCTATTGAAGAAAGAGTAAAAAACATCATAGTGGAACAACTCGGTGTTGAGGCAACTCAGGTAACTGAAGGTGCAAAATTTGTTGAAGATTTAGGTGCTGACTCACTTGATACTGTTGAGTTGGTAATGGCTTTAGAAGAAGAGTTTTCTGTTGAAATCCCTGATGAAGATGCTGAAAAAATTGCCTCTGTCGGTGATGCTATCAACTATATCAATGGAAACGCTAAATCCGAATAAGTTCTTACGGAGAAAACTTTCTTTATGAATAAAAGAGTAGTTATAACCGGTATTGGTGTTATATCACCTGTAGGTAATTCTGTTGATGACTATTGGAATTCACTTACTTCGGGTAAATCAGGGGTCGGTCCGGTCACTCGCTTTGACATTACCGATTTCCCGGCAAAAATTGCCGCTGAAGTAAAAGATTTTGATCCAACGGAATATATAGAGAAAAAAGCTGCCAGACGGATGGATTTGTCTGAACAGTATGCTGTGGCAGCATCTGTGCAAGCGGTAAAGGATTCAAACCTAGATGTAGAATCTTTAGACCTTGACCGATGTGGTGTTGTTATCGGCTCAGGAATTGGAGGGATTTCTACTTTTGAAGATCAGCATAAAAAACTACTAAATGCAGGTCCCGGTAGAGTATCACCTTTTTTTATTCCAATGATGATTATAGACATGTGCCCCGGATTAGTCTCTATCCGATTTGGGTTTAGAGGTCCTAACTATGCGACTGTTTCAGCCTGTGCATCTTCATCACATGCTATAACAGATGCCTACTATATTATTCAACGTGGCGAAGCAGATGTTATGATTACCGGCGGTGCTGAAGCTACTTTAGTCCCTAGTTCTTTGGCAGGTTTTTGTTCATCAAAAGCACTGTCTACTCGCAACGATGATCCTACTGCCGCCTCGCGTCCGTTTGATAAAGACCGTGACGGTTTTGTTATGGGGTAAGGTTCGGGTATTATCGTTATGGAATCGCTTGAGCATGCTCAGGCTCGTGGTGCTAAAATTTATGCTGAATTTACCGGTTCAGGTATGACCGGTGATGCCTATCATATGACAGCACCTCATCCTGAAGGGCATGGAGCCATGAAAGCGATGGAACTTGCATTGAAAAGAGCAAACTTAAAACCTGAGCAGATTGACTATGTAAATACACATGGAACTTCAACTGGTTTGGGTGATATTGCCGAAACAAAAGCAATCAAAGCAGTTTTAGGCGAGCATGCCTATAAGGTACCGATTAACTCGACAAAATCGATGATTGGACATTTACTGGGTGCTGCCGGTTCGTTGGAATTTATTGCGTGTTTAAAATCAATTGAAACACAAAAAATACATCCAACTATTAATTTGGAAAACCCTGACCCGGAATGTGATCTTGATTACGTACCGGAAGGAGTAAGAAACAGCAAAGTTTCACATATACTCTCAAACTCTTTTGGGTTTGGCGGGCACAATGTTTAATTAATTGCCAGTAAGTTTGAAGGTTGATGCTAGATGGGTTTGTGGACAAAGCTATTTAAGAAGCAAGGTTCTCAATACTCAGAAACAGATAAAATTAGCCTTAAAGCAGTTAAAGAAATTACCGGATATCATTTCCGAAATCTTGACCTTCTGCTTTTAGCTTTAACACATAGGTCTTTTTTTAAACCGACTGAAAAAGTGCATACAAGGGAATCTAATGAACGGCTTGAATATCTCGGTGATTCTGTCTTAG
>JAJRXM010000063.1 GCA_024276275.1 Candidatus Zixiibacteriota bacterium | reverse complement strand
TTTCACTAAATTGTAACGTCGTAAATCATCTTCATCTTCGATGTTTGTTTTTTTCAAAGCAACAGCAGAAATTAATGCGGGTTCTTGAATTAACTTACGGTAGAGACCGTTATAGAATTCCAATGAATCTGATTCTCCGGTCGTATAAAATTCCCACGATTCTTGAGATATGCGGTAGTTAAGCCATTCTGTCTTTTTCTCAAAGTCATCTATTAAAGGCATAACATCTATAGATACTTTTTCCTTTTGTTCAAAACAAGAAAGAGTAATCAAAGAGAGCAATAATATGGAAACAATTTGTATATATTTATTCATCTTTATCCTTATGCTTGTTGTCAGCAAAATACGATAGAGCCATTGCATAGCCGTAATATCCGAAACCGACTATAGAGCCGGAGCAAACAGGAGCAATGACTGATTTTTTTCTAAACTCTTCCCTGTCATAAATATTTGATAAATGAACTTCGACCGTAATAATTCCCACAGCAGAAACAGCATCACGGATTGCATAACTATAATGCGTAAAAGCACCCGGATTTATAATCATACCGTTAGCATCAAATCCGTTATTGTGAATGTAGTCAATTATATCACCTTCGGAGTTTGATTGGAAAAATTGTAAGTTTAATTTTAATTCTGAGGCAAGATTTTTGAGATGGTCATTCAGTTCTTCTAATGACTTATTCCCATAAATACTCGGTTCGCGTTTCCCTAAAAGATTAAGGTTCGGACCGTTTACTACCAATATATTAGACATTGTTTACTCCGTGCTTATACAGATACAGCATTTGATTAATCGACTCCGATACTTCTGTTTGCGTTACACTATCAGTTATTATCGGCTTCCCGATTCTCTTAAGTAAGATGAATTTCTGTTTTGAGTCAATCCGTTTTTTATCACCTTTTATAGCTTTCAGAACTGCATCACCGTCAAGTTTTTTATGCGGAACGTAACCCATTGAAACTACAATAAGTTTAATATACCTGCTTAATGTTTTACTTGAGGCGTTGCTTGAAATGACAGATAAATTGACTGCCGCCGAAAGCCCTAAAATTACTGCTTCGCCATGCAGAAGTTTCCCGTATCCTAATGATTTTTCTATCGCATGCCCTACAGTATGCCCAAAATTTAAAAGCATCCGTTTCCCTGATTCCCGTTCATCAGCTTTCACAATCTTGGCTTTATAGTCAGATGATAAAATAACAAGACGGTGCAACATCGTTTCATTGTATAAATCATTACTATTTATGAATTTTTCAGCCAACGTAAGCATATCATTTCCGATAAGACCTGCATACTTTACAATTTCTCCAAAGCCAGCCATTATCTGGCGATGCGGTAATGTCTGCAAGTATCTGATATTTGAAAAAACAAAGGACGGTTGCCAAAAGGCACCTATCAAGTTTTTTCCTGCCTTGTGGTTTAGCCCTGTCTTCCCTCCGATTGATGCATCGACCATCCCTAATAATGTTGTCGGTACTGCTCCCCACTTGATCCCTCTAAGAGTAGTAGCAGCGGCATATCCTACAAGGTCAGTAGTCACACCACCACCGACTGCCAAGATAAAATCTGTACGGGAGATATTTTCCGATAGTAAATAAGAATATATTTTGGAAAGCTCTTTTTCTGTTTTTGTTATTTCACATGACGGAAGCACTATTTCGTAGTATTGAAACTTCTCTGCTAATTCTTTTGCTAATACTCTTTCGTGTAATGCGTAAAAGTTGGCATCGTAAAAGACAAACAGCTTATTCTTTTTCACCTCTTTTTTGAGCAATCTTAAAAGCTGCGATGAATTGTTTTTACTAACAACAATCGGATAGCTTCGTTCTTTTAGCTTTAAGTCGATTTGAGCCATCTTAATTTAGCTTTCCAATTATTTCTGTTACAAGCTGCGAAACAGTTTTTGATTTTATTGCAATTGTAATATCAGCTGTTTTATAATTTGTGATTCTTTTTTTCATCATAGTTTGAATCTGACTTTTTAGTTCAGAGGCTGTCATTTTCGATTCGGTAGAATTATTCTTTAGAAGTGGTCTGTCTGTTTTTGATTTTATACGTTTATATATTTTCTGTTGACAAGCAGAGAGAAATATCGAAACACCGTGCTCTTTGACACAATGCCGTATTTCTTTATTCTCAAAAGCACCCCCGCCTAATGCTATGACTTTCTTTTTATTTCTCTTATTAGAAATTTTTTGAACCGTCTCAACTTCCAAAAACCTAAAATACTTTTCACCTTTAATTCTAAAGATATCTACAATTTCTTTTTTTTCTTTTTTTACAATCTCGGCGTCGATATCAAAAAAAGATGCTTGTAGTTTTTGAGCTAATTTTTGCCCGACAGTCGTTTTGCCTACACCGGAGAAACCGATGAGATAAATTGTAAAATATTCAGGTTTCAATACTAGACTCCAAAGACTTGATCGTAAATAGGCTCAAACTGAGTTTGGATTCCTGTCCATAGATAAAATGATCTCACAGCCTGTGCGACAAGCATAGTTGATCCGTCTATGGTGTGATGAGATTTCGATTCCGCAAATTCCATACATTTATTATCGGCATTATAGTTTAAGTCATAATATATTTTTATCTTCTGTAAGTCGCATTTTGAGGGAAACGGCATCACATCGGACATATTCCACCCGCCGAGAGGTGTACAATTCACACAGATAGCAAAACGGTCGTCAAATGTGTAGTCATCAAAAGTACAACCTTGAATATGCAGTCCTTTTAATTCAGAAGGGATAGTTTCTTTAAATTGTTTAATTTTTTGCAACTCTCTTGCGACAATTACAAAGTCTTTAATTTCATAATCAGCAAAGAGAGCGTAAACAGCAGCCTTTGCGGCTCCTCCAGCCCCAAAAATAAGTGCTTTCCCATGTTTGAGCTTTTCGGAGTATTTTCGTAAGGGATAAGAAAAACCGAAACAATCAGAGTTATAGCCAATACGTTTTCCATCTTTCATCTGAATTGAATTTACAGCTTTAATCGCATTGGCAATCGGGGCAACTTCATCCAAATGACTGATCACATCTTTTTTATATGGAATAGTAACAGAAACACCGTCGACAACTTTGTCAGTAATTTGTTGAAATCGTTGTTCAAACTGATCCGGCTTAATATTGAAAACTTCACAACTACCGTCAATATTATGTTGTTCAAAAATTGCTTTAAAAATATCAGCAGATTTAGAGTATGTTACATTATTGCCTATCAGCCCGAATCGGAAATGTTTCATTAGTTTCTGACTTTATCCAGTAGTTCGTAAAATTCAGGGCAGGAGATATCTACAACTGATGCATCATCAATAGTTGACGGACCCACGGCAAACATTGCTGCGATTGAAAATGCCATAGCAATTCGGTGGTCACCATAAGATTTAAAATCTGCTCCGCTAAATTCAGTTCCACCCTCTATTGCTAGACCGTCTTCCAACAGTCCGCATTTTATTCCTGCCAGACGAAGATTTTCAGCTACAGCCTCTAACCTATCTGATTCTTTGACTTTTAATTCAGAAGCATCACGAATAACAGTAGTCCCATTCGTAAAAGCAGCAATCACAGCAACAATAGGAATTTCATCAATAAGTCCGACAGTTGTATCACCTGATATTTTTTTTACCTTAAGGTCAGCACCGGTTACAGTCACAGTACCCCGAAGTTCACCGGAGACAGTTTCTTTGTCAGTTATTTCAACTTTACAACCGATAGTCTTTAGATATGTTAAAAATGCTGTCCGAGTCGGGTTCAACCCAAGATGTGCAACCGTAACAGTATGCTTTGAAATTGCTGCCCCTGCTAAAAAGAAAGCTGCAGTAGAGATATCACCAGGTATATCAACTCGACCACCGTTAATTTTTGTCTGAGAAGATATTTTTATTTCTTTTTTAAAATCTTCGGGCATTATCATTTTCTTTTTACGTGGGTCATCTTTATCAACAACCATTTCAGCTTTAATAACCCGAACATCGAGCCCCTCACCGAGATGTTCTATCATCAGTTCAGTGTGGTCCCTAGTGATAATGTCTTCGATAACACGAACAGAGCATGATGATGCCAAGCCTGCCAGCATAACCGATGACTTCACCTGTGCCGAGGCAACCGGTAAACGATATTCAAAAGGAAGTAATTTTTTTCCGTTGATTTTCATAGGCAACGTATTGTTTTCATCTGCAAAAATCTCAGCACCCATTTCTGTTAAAGGTGCAATAATTCGTTTCATAGGTCTTTTGGAAAGAGAGTCATCACCTGAAATAGTAGCCGAGATATCAGACCCTGCAATAATTCCTGCTAGTAATCTTGCTGTTGTACCTGAATTGCCGCAGTCAATAATACCATCATCAGAAATCGTAAGATTTTCAGGTGGAGTCAAACTAACCAAATTTTCTGACCGTTCTACTATTACACCTAACGCTTCGACCGACTTTAAAGAACTGTTACAATCTTGATTGTCAGGAAAATTGATAATTTCAATTTTATCTTTAGAAAGCAACGATAAAAGAACTGCCCGATGTGCGATAGATTTATCACCAGGAACTTCGATTGCACCACCAAATTTCTTGACAGGATTTAACTCTTTTTTCATGTACATTCCCTGTCTAACACAGAAGCAATAGAACGCATTTGGTTCATTAAATCATCAAACATATCAGGTGTCAACGCCTGTGGACCATCCGATAACGCTTTGGCAGGGTCATGATGCACTTCGACAATCAACCCATCAGCACCTACAGCCATCGAAGCCCGAGATAACGGTATAACTTTATGGCGTTTTCCTGTTCCATGGGATGGGTCGGATATTATCGGGAGATGTGAAGTTCTTTTCACAAATGGAATGGCAGATAAGTCCAACGTATTTCTAGTATGGTCGGCAAATGTTCTCACACCACGTTCACATAAAATAACATTCGGATTATCTTCGGCCATAATATATTCGGCCGCCATTAAAAATTCTTCAAGTGTTGCTGACATACCTCGTTTGAGAAGTACCGGTTTTTTGGTTTGTCCCGCTTTACGAAGCAAAGTATAGTTTTGCATATTCCGAGCACCTATTTGAATAATATCTGAATACTCGGCAACTAAACCTATTGTTTCGGTATCGACTGCTTCTGTTACAATTTTCAAATCAAACTTGTCACGTACTTCTGCTAAAATTTTAAGACCTTCTTCTTTTAACCCTTGAAAGGAATATGGTGAGGTTCTCGGCTTAAATGCTCCTCCACGAAAAATCTTTGCTCCGGCATTTTTTACATGTTCAGCAATAATCATACATTGTTCGCGACTTTCAACTGAGCATGGCCCCGCCATAATAACAAATTCAGGACCACCGATTTTAACTCCACCAACATCAACGATTGTATTTTCAGGATAAAACTCCCTACTGACTAACTTAAACGGCTTCGTTACATGAATTATATCTTTCACTCCGGCTTGAGAAAGGATAACATTTGAATCAACTTGTGCTTTATTCCCGGTTATTCCGATTGCTGTTCTGAGAGCACCTGGCATCGGATGAGGTTTTAATCCCATAGACTCAATTACAGCACATACATCATCTACCATTTTGGGGGTAGCCTTGGTCGCCATTACTATAAGCATGTATAACTCCTAAACGAATCTTTAAATATTTTATCTAACGATTCATCTTTTTCAATTTTTTCAATAACATCGTCTAAATTGTTTCTATATCAAAGTAGTGCCTTGATTATTTCAGTTTTATTTTCTTGTATAATTTCTTCCCACACTTTATAAGGTGACCCTGACAAACGAAGCATCGAACGAAGCCCAGGACCTGCCAGCGGAATTAAATCCGGATTTGTCTGACCACCCAAAAGAGTAGATATAAGTTGCGGAAGATGCGAAATCTCTGAGACTAATTGATCATGATGGTTACCGGAAATATGAACCCGCATCGCTTTAACTTTTTTAATAAGCCAATCTATTTTTAACTGATTTTCATAATTCAACTTTACATCATCGGACAGATACCAAGCATGGTCTTTGAAAAGTTTTGGCGAAGCGTTTTCAAATCCTGCTCGTTCTCGTCCCGCCATAGGATGAGTCGGTAAAAACTGTACACCGTCTGAAAACTTTAGAGATTCAGCAAGCATTGTAATCGGACTTTTTACCGCACCGGTATCAATAATTAAACAATTTTCTGATTTTTTATTTTTAGATAATCGTTTTAGCATTGTTTCATTTGCTTTATGAGGAGCTGCTAATATAATCAAATCGGCATCTTGAACAGCCTGTGAAAAATTAGATTCTACCTTTACTTTATGTTTTGGGTGTTTACTGATTTTATCTAATACAGCTTTACGGTCAAAAGCTGTAATTAAGACTTTAGACTTAGAGGCAAGAATGTCTAAAGCAATACATCCGCCAATTAAACCGTATCCACAAATCGTTATTTTTTTCATATTCACTTTTGCCATTACATTGCTTCCGGTGCTTTTATCCCTAAAAGATATAATCCTTCTTTTATCACAACTTGTACTGCTTTCACTAAAACAATTCGTGCTTTGGTAAGTTCTGTGTTATCAGAAATTATTTTATCTATCCTACCTTCGGTATCTTTTCTTTGGTAAAACTTATTAAAAGCAGCCGCAAGCTCTATTAGATGATTGGCTATCATATTCGGCTCATACACTCTGGCGGCATCGGCTATTGCCTGCTTAAAATCTGTAACAAGTTCTACAATACGTTTTTCCTCAGGACAATCTAAGAGAGAAAAATCAATATCAGCATCAATGGTACCTTTATAATTACGCATCAATGAAGATAAACGTGCATGAGTATATTGTAAGTAAGGCCCTGTCTCTCCCTCAAATGACAGAACTTCTTCCCACCTGAAGTTTACATCTTTCTGACGACGCACCGACATCTGCGAGTAAAATATCGCACCGAGTCCTATTTGTAATGCTATCTCATCTATATTTTCTAAATCAGGTGTTTTTTCTTCTATTTTTTCTTTAGCCAATTTAGCCGCTTCTTTGATTACATCTTCTAAGAAAATAATATGCCCCTTACGGGTTGACATCATTTTATCGCCGAACTTAATCATGCCAAAATCAACATGTTTTCCTTTGGTAGAAATCCTTTTGTCATCAGGAACAGATTGAGCATCTTCAAGCATTGTGAGTGCCTTAAACATCTGCTGAAAATGTACAGACTGATTGACTGCAACTACATACAGCATTTCATCAAATTTATATTTATCTGCACGGTACAAATAACCGCTTAAATCACGAGTCAGATAAAGTGTGGCACCGTCTGCTTTTTTTAACAGAACCGGAGGAAGCTGCTCATCCTGTAGATCAACTATTGTGGCACCGTCTGATTCAGATACCAGATTTGCTTTTTCAAATGCATCTATTGTGCTTTCCATTTTATCATTTAAAAATGCTTCGCCTGTAATCCAGTCAAATTCAATACCCATAATATCGTAAACCCGACTAAACTCATCGATAGAAATTTTTCTAAATTTTTCCCATAAAGCATTGTTTTCACTATCGCCGCTTTCAAGTTTCTTGAACTCATCACGGGCTTCATCTTCAAGCGATTTGTTCTCTTCAGCCTCTTCATGAAAACGAACATACAATGCCAGTAAATCAGATACTGTTTCCTTGTCTATAAGTGTCGGGTCAGCCCATTTTTTGTAGGCTACAATCATTTTACCGAATTGCGTACCCCAGTCTCCGAGGTAGTTGATACCTATTGTGTCATAGCCAAGCTTGAGAAAAATCCGCCTTAAAGAGTTACCTAAGATAGTCGTGCGTATATGACCGACACCAAACGGTTTAGCAATGTTTGGCGATGAATATTCGACCAGTATTTTTTTGCCATTCCCGATATCAGATGAGCCGTAATTTGAATCGTTTTTTATAACATCTGAAATAGTTTCTGCCGCTTCAACATTAAAATCAGTCTGTATATTTATAAAACCTGCAATAGAGGAAACAGAGATTAGATTCTTGTCCGAGCTGTTAATTGCTTCAGTAATTTTAGAGGCAATCGATGGTGGGTTATCACCAAGCAATTTCCCATGGCGGAAAACCGGAAAGGCAAAGCGTCCTTTGGTAGAGTCTTTCGGCTTTTCAATATTGTCTAAAATAAATGACGAATTAAAAACTTGTTCGTCACCGATTTCTTTGTATTTGTCAGCATAAACCGTTTTAAATGCTTCTGATGCTTTTAGAGCAAATTCACTTTTAAATTTATTTTCTAGCATATTCTCTTTCAAATTTCATACCCGGTATAATTATTCCCAAAGACTATAAATCAGCCTAAGGTTGTGAAAATAACATGATTTGAGTCGGAAAGTCCAGTTTTAATAAGAAAGTTTACAGAAAAAATTAGAGAGTACGATTAACTGCTGAGGCTATTATTTTTAGTTCTTTAACAAGCTGTTCATATTGGTTGACATATAATGTCTGTGCTCCGTCAGAAAATGCTTTTTCAGGGTCATAATGTACTTCCAAAATTAGCCCGTCTGCCCCGGCTGCTATTGATGCTCTTGCCATTGGAGCTACTTTATCACGAATACCGACCCCATGTGAAGGGTCAGTAATTACAGGTAAATGAGTTAGTTTTTGTAAAACAGGTACTGCTGAAATATCCAGAGTATTACGGGTATAATTTTCAAAAGTACGAATTCCACGTTCGCAGAGGATAATCTGATGATTCCCGCCTGCCATGATATATTCTGCTGCCATTAGCAATTCTTGCAAAGTAGCAGACATACCGCGTTTGAGAAGAATCGGAATATTTATTTTTCCAAGTTCTTTGAGTAGAGCGAAGTTTTGCATATTTCTGGCACCGACCTGAATCATATCAACATACTTCAGAGCAGGTATAATATCCATGCGATCCATGACTTCTGAAACAACAGCCATATCATTCATATCGCCTGCCTCACGAAGATATTTCAGACCTTCTTCTCCCATACCCTGGAAGGCATACGGTGAAGTTCTCGGTTTATATGCCCCGCCTCTCAGAACTTTAGTTCCTGTCTTCTTAATCATTTTAGCAATTTTTTTAATTTGGTCTCTTGATTCTATTGAACAAGGTCCGGCAATCATACCGACTTTTTTTCCACCAAATGTCGCTTTGCCTACTTTGACAATTGTATCTTCTTTTTTAAATGATCGACTGGCAAGTTTATACGGTTCTGAAATTCTTATAACTTCATGAACACCTTCAAGCACTTCAAAATCACGAGTATCAACCGCAAGAGTATCCCCGACCACTCCAAAAACAACTTGCGATGTTCCTGTTGAGCGGTGCAAATCAAATCCTTTATCAAGTAACTTTTCGGTTACCTTTTGGATTTGTACGGGAGTTGCATTTTCATTAAAGACGACTATCATTATTTATTCATCTTTCTCGTAAGCTTCAATACGTTCAAGTCTGCGTGATTCATCTATAATACGTTCGAAAATCCGAACTATAGCATCAACATGAAGCGGGCCCGGATTTTTTTCAGTCATTCTTACAAAAATATCCCGTTCCCGTTTCGGGTCAAAAACTTTCAAATCAAGCTTATGTTTAATCATCCCCAATTCAATCACCTGTTCGGCTCTTTGATTGAGAAGATATAAAAGCTGATGATCGAGCTTATCGATTTTTTTACGGATTGTCTCTATTTTCTTTTTGCTCATGACAACGTTTTACGAATATCTTTCAAGAATTTTTCAATTTTCAAAACTGATGATTTTTCAGTTTTCGCTTCTCTGATAATTTGAATAAGTTTCGAACCGATAACTACACCATCGGAATATTTAGTCAATCTTTTAGCATCTTTAGAGCTTGAAACCCCAAAACCTGCAACAAACTTATGATTTAGCTCTTTTCGTAATGTATGTAAATAATCATCTGTACTATTACTAAATTTCTTATTTGCCCCGGTAACTCCTGCGACGGTAACAGCATAAACGAAGCCTGTAGTCGCTTTATCAATCATCTGAATTCGTTTTTCAGTTGAAGTCGGCGATACTAAAAATGTCATAGAGAGACCGACTTTATCGGCAATTAGCTGCATCGTTGCCGATTCCTCCACAGGCAAATCCGGGATAATAAGCCCGTCAATTCCGACTTCGGCTGTTTTGGTAATAAATTTTTCTTCCCCAACTGCTATGAGTGGATTGACATAATTCATAAACAAAAGAGGTATATCCGAATGTTTTCTAACTTTTTCTACCAGTTTCCAAATATCTTTTAGTTTGAGATTTTTATCAAGGGCTGTTTTAGATGAAAACTGAATTTCCGGTCCATCGGCAAGCGGGTCTGAAAAAGGTATACCTATCTCTACAAAATCAGCACCTGCTGATTCCGCAGCTTTGATATATTCATAAGTATATTTTAATGACGGAAATCCTGCCGTAAAAAACGGTATCAGCAATTTTTTGTTGCCGAGACTGTTCAAATATGTTGTTATACGATTTTGCATATTACTTGTCACTTTGTAAAATTATATCCATATCTTTATCGCCCCGTCCGGAAAAACAGATAACAATATGCTGATTTTTTCTGAACTCTTTTTTTGCTTTAATGACATAAGCAAGAGCATGCGATGTTTCCAAAGCAGGAATAATTCCTTCCAGTTTGGATACAAGCCTAAATGCGTTCAATGCCTGTTTGTCTGTCACCGAATGATACTTTACTCGTTTGGAGTCTTTTAAGAAAGAATGTTCCGGCCCGATACCGGGATAATCTAAACCTGCCGAAATTGAATGCGGTAACATAACCTGACCGTCTTCATCATAGACTAAATAACTATAAGAACCATGGAGAACTCCCGGTTTTCCTTTTGTAAGAGGAGCTGCGTGCATTTTTGTATTTAAACCTAATCCCGCTGCCTCGACACCTATTAGTTTAACCTTCGGATTATCTATAAATGCATCAAACATACCGATAGCATTTGAACCTCCGCCGACAGCTGCGACTAAAACATCAGGAGCGTTTCCAAATCGTTTTTGTGATTCTTTTTTGGTCTCTTTACCGATTACTGATTGGAAATCTTTTACAATCATCGGATACGGATGAGGTCCTACTACAGAACCGATAATATAAAACGTATTTTTGATATTCGTTACCCAATCACGCAGAGCTTCCGAGGTTGCATCTTCGAGTGTCTTAGACCCTGACAATACCGGTACAACTTCGGCTCCTAGAAGACGAATCTTTTCAACATTTGCTCTTTGTCTGACAACATCTTCCTCTCCCATATAAATAATACATTTAAATCCAAATCTGGCACATACAGTAGCAGTAGCTAAACCGTGCTGACCGGCACCTGTTTCGGCGATAATTCTTTTTTTGTTCATCCGCTTAGCCAATAAAATCTGACCGACAGTATTATTTATTTTATGAGCTCCGGTATGATTACAATCTTCCCGTTTGAAATAAATTTGAGGTCCACCAAGATGTTTTGTAAACCGTTCGGCAAAATAAAAGGGTGACGGACGACCGACAAAATCTTTTAAAAAGCCGTTAAACTCTTTTTGAAATTTAGTATCTTTGCGGGCTGACTGATAACATGCAGTTAACTCATCTAAGGCATAGATTACCGTCTCAGGAACATATCTTCCGCCGTATTCACCAAATCTTCCCTTTTTGTCGGGTCTTTTATTTGCCATAACGAAATTTGTTTACTTTCTCAAAGAATTCTTTTAGTAATTTATCCGACTTAAGTCCGGGTTTGTATTCAACTCCTGAATTAACATCTACAATCATCGGCTTTATTTTTTTTATACCGTGTAGAACATTATCTGAATTTATTCCACCGGCAAGCATAACAGTTTTTATACTTTTCGGCAGTTTCAAATTCCAGTTAAACTGTTTTCCGCTACCTCCGAAAAGTTTTTTATCAGCCGTATCAAAATGTATGATATCAACATCAAGATTTATTGTTTTCATAATATCTTTTTGAGTACTTACATGAACTGTCTTTATAATCTTAAAACCTTTTTTTGTAAGAAACAGTATATCAGTTTTAGTTTCGTTTCCGCTTAATTGTATAAAATCAAGTGATAGCTTTTGAGCTATGCTAAGTATTTTTTTTGTATCTTCATTAACAAAAATCCCGACTCGAGAAACAGTAGGAGAAATTGTTTCGGTTATTTTTTTAGCATCAGCAACTGAAATATATCTCGGAGATTTTTTATAAAATATAAAACCAAGCATATCAGCACCATACTTAACCGCAGACTTAGCATCTTTTGCTCGTGTTATCCCACAGACTTTAATCTTTAAACTATGCATTACGCAATCTCTTTAAAAGTTCCGTCGGATTATTCCCTTTCATCAAGGCTTCACCAATTAAAAAATTGTTATAACCCGCTTCTTGTAGCAGTTGAATATCATCATAAGAGAATATCCCCGATTCAGCTACTTTAATTCTATCATCAGGAATCATCTTCGCAAGCTCTACAGATATTCGCAAGTCCGTTTCAAAAGTTTTTAGATTACGATTGTTCACTCCGATTATTTTTGCACCGATATCTAAAGCGACCTGAAGCTCATCTTCATCATGTACTTCGACTAATGCATCCATACCTAAATCATCAGCGACTGCCAGCATATTAGACAACTGTTCATTTTGAAGCAGTTTGACTATTAACAGAATTGCATCTGCCTGAATATATTTAGCATGATAAATCTGAAACGGTTCAAGCATAAAATCTTTACATAAAACGGGCAGTCCGGTTTTATCAGATACTATTTTAACATATTTATAGTTACCGTAGAAAAACTTACTTTCGGTTAATACCGATAGTGCAGATGCCCCCCCCTCTAAATATTTCTGTGCTATTTCAGACGGATTAAAATTTTCTTGAATGATACCTTTTGAGGGTGAACCCTTTTTTATCTCGGCAATAATATGTATCGAGTTATCTTTAACCAACGCCTCCGAAAACCGAAACGGTTTTGAATCAGGAAGTTTTTTCTTTATCAGACTAAGAGGAAACTCCGCTTTAAGCAGGTCAACTTCCATTCGCTTATTCATCGAAATTTTATTGAGTATATCCATTAGGTATTATTTTCTTTGGCTATTATCCATTTAGGAAAAGTATCGGTTTGAATCTCAGCATTCTTAAAAAAAGAGTAAAAAATAATAGTAGAAAAAAGATACAGACCGATTGTGATATTCATCGTAAAGGTATATCCATAAGCATCTATCAATTGTCCACCGATAGCAGCAGAAATCATCCATGACGATGTCCAGGCAACCATCAGCAGAGCATTCACTAGGCCTTGTTCTTTTTTCTCGGCTAATTCCATTCCGAGATTCGTTACAATAGGAACACCTAAATTCATAAATCCTGCCCGTAAGATAAATGCTCCTACTACGAATGGCAAGAAATAGCTATACGATAAAATAAACATAAACGGAATCGAAATTAACTGAGTTATAACAACCGCCAGTACCAGACCAAACTTCTTGGCCACAATCGGTCCCGCAAGTGAACCGGCCAGCATAGAAAAGGAAACAAAGAAATGAAACATCCCAATACTATCAGCACCTAAATGAAAACGGTCTCTAAAATATAAATTAAGAAACGGTATTATCAGCCCTGCTCCAAGACCTACTAGGAAATTTGCTATTGTAATTTTAAAATAAAATGTTCCCCGTCTTTTAAACTGTGCCATTGAAAGGTTTATTTTATTCTCTTCATCAGAAGGTTTTGATGCTTTTATAAAAGAAAAAGGTATAAGAGCTAAAAGTGAAAATATAATACCCGTGTAAAGAGTATATTTATACCCTAACAAAATATCATTAAAATGCTCTCCAAGAATTCTTACTAGTTGTCCTGACCCCGCAGAACCGGCCATCCCGGCCATAATCATCATTCCAAACGAAACAGAAAAAAGATGTGTCCGTTCTTTTTCTGTTGAGTTCCGCATATAAAACGGTCCTCCGGCTACTCTATAAAATGCAAATGCCATCCCTGTTAAAACAGAAAACCCAACTAACAATTCAAACTGAGTATATGAGCTGATAAAATAACTAAACAACCCAAACAAGAGACAACTTCCCAACAAGATAGGCTTTAATTTCACTCGACTAAGTATCATCGCAGCTGTAATTGCAATAAAGGTCATACCAACAGCACGAGAGGAAATGATATACCCTATTTGACCTTCACCATACCCAAGTTCTCTTAAATAGAGATTCAATAAAAGTTGAAAGACATGGAAGTTGACACCTATTAAAAAGGATCCTAATAAATAAAGCTTTGCATTTTTTGAAAATGATTTTATGTGTGAAATATATTCAAATAATTCAGATTGAATTGATTGCAGTATTCCCCCAACATTTTGTTTTTTATCGTATTCGGGAGATTGAGTAATCATTTTTTACAGTTGTGATTCCTTTACATATCGACTTAATTTTTCTTTTGTTTTTCCTGATTGCAGTGCTTCAAAAGCTTTTTGAACACCCTCTTGTATAGTTTCCGATTTTGAGGAAAGATATATCATTACACCGGCGTTATAAGCTACAGCATCAAGATATGCTGATGTTTCCCCTTCTAAAACAGAGAGTAGTATTGAATAATTAAACTCAGCATCACCACCTATTAAAGCATCTCTGTACATGCTTTTTAAGCCTACTTGTTCGGGCGTAATACTATGCTCTGATATCATACCGTTTTTTAATTCAAGATAATCAGTTATTGCTGAAATTGAAAATTCATCCATACCGTCTTGTGCGTGAGCAATAATGACATGTTCGGAACCTGTTTTTTGTAAAACTTCTATCATCAGTCGCATGAGAGATTTATCATACACACCTATAAGTTGTCTTTTCACAGAGGCAGGATTCGTCATCGGACCTAAAATATTAAAAACAGTCCGCACACCTAATTCTTTTCGTACAGGAGCCGCATATTTCATAGCAGGATGAAACTTCGGAGCAAACATAAACCCAAAACCTATTTCATTTATAATTTTTTCAACCGTATCATTTTCTAAATCAAGATTCACACCTGCCTTTTCAAGCAAGTCAGATGAACCACATTTTGAACTGACCGAACGGTTTCCATGCTTGGCAACTGTTACTCCTGCCGATGCTGCCGCCAATGCAGATGCTGTCGAAATATTAAAACTGTCAGAACCGTCGCCCCCTGTACCGCACCCGTCAACGGCATATTCATCGCGTAAATTTATTTTTAAAGAATGTGAACGCATTGAGTTCACAAACCCGGCAACCTCATCAGACGTCTCCCCTTTCTGTTTTAAGGCAAGGAGAAAGTCAGCTATCTGATTATTTGCTGCTTTACCGTCCATTATTATATCCATAGCAGATGATGCCTCTACCATTGATAGACTTTCAGAAGTTTGTATTTTTTTTATAAATTCCTGTATCATAATATATTTAAGAAATTTTGCAATATTTCTTTACCTTCGGGAGTCATTATTGATTCAGGGTGGAACTGTACACCGTATAACGGTAATGAAAGATGTTCTATTGCCATAATGATATTGTCTTCGGTGTACGCTATAATTTTAAATTCTTTCGGAAGCGAATCTCTTTCCACAATCAAAGAATGGTACCTTGTCGCAACAAAAGGATTCGGAATATTCTTAAATAGTTTAGATTTTGTATGAATAATCTGTGATGTTTTCCCATGCATGAGAACAGGAGCATATCCTATTTCCCCTCCATAGACCTGTGCGATTGCCTGATAACCTAAACATACACCAAGAATCGGTACAGAACCCGCTGTCTTTTTGATTAGGTCATTCATAATACCGGCATTCTCGGGTCGTCCAGGACCGGGTGAAAGAACGATTCCCTCAGGTTTCATATTTAGCAGCTCTTCTACTGAAATTTCATCGTTACGAAAAACTTCAAGTTCAGCACCTAACTCAGCTAAATACTGCACTAAGTTATACGTGAAAGAATCATAATTATCAAGCATTACTAACATCTATCACTCATCTCCTAATACAGCTTCCATTAGCACTTTTGCTTTTGATTCTGTCTCTTTAAATTCATTCAGAGGTTTGGAGTCGGCAACAATCCCGGCTCCTGCCTGTAAATAATATCGGTTATCTTTTTTCACTACTGTTCTAATCGCAATACAGGAATCAAAGTTCCCCCAAAAATCTAAATAGGCAATCGACCCTGCATAAACCGACCGTCTTTCTTTCTCAAGCTCATCGATGATTTGCATCGCTCTAATCTTTGGTGCTCCCGAAACAGTACCCGCAGGGAAACAGGCAAAAAATCCGTCAATAGGTTTGAACTGTTTCTGTAATTTTCCGACAACTGAACTGACGATATGAATGACATGAGAATATTTTTCTATAATCATATTATCTTTAATTTTTACAGTTCCCGGTTGTGCTACCCGACCTATATCATTTCGTCCAAGATCTAAAAGCATGGTATGTTCGGCAAGTTCTTTTTCATCCTGCATAAGTGAGGCAATCAACTTTTCATCTTCAACTTCCGTTTTACCTCTCGGTCGAGTTCCTGCTATCGGTCTAGTTTCTATCTGTTGTTTTTCTACACGTACCATCATTTCCGGTGAGGAACCAATCACGGCATTTGTAGCAAAGTTCAATAAAAACATATATGGTGACGGATTAATTCTCCGTAATTTTCGATAAACGGACAGAGCTGATTTTTGCGATTCAATTTCCCAGCGTTGAGACAGAACTACCTGAAAAATATCACCCTCTTTTATATATCTTTTTGCTTTTTTTACTAAAGAACAAAATTCATTTTGAGTATAGCTTGCTTTTATTTTTGACTTCTTTTTGTTCTCATTTTTTAACTTTGGTATATTCTTTTGGAGCTTTGCGACAATTTCTGCTATCTGCTTTTTGGAAGCATCATATTTAGCTTTGAGACCTTTTTCTTTTTCATCATGTAAGATATTTGAAATAATCACTATCTCCTGTTTCAGATGATCAAAGGCAACTATATTTTGAAACAGACCAAACCGCATTTCGGGCAGCCCTAAAGTATCTTTATTTCTATCCGGGATATTTTCAACCCAACGAATTGTATCATAGGAAAAATATCCTACTGCTCCACCGGTAAAACGAGGTAGCCCTTCTATAAGTACCGGCTGATAAAACGAGAACATCTCTTTAAGAAATTCCTGCGGTTCTGCCTCGATTACCTGCTGAACTTTACCCTTTTTGAGAATAACTTTATCTTTGAACCCTTCGATAATCAAAAACGGATCAAACCCGACAAATGAATAACGGGCTAATTTTTCTCCGCCTTCGATTGATTCAAGTAAAAAGGAATCTTTCTTTTTGGAAGCAAGCTTCATAAAGGCTCCGACCGGAGTATCTAAATCAGCAGATATTTTTGTATATAAAGGGAGTACATTCCCCTTTGAATTCATTTTTTTTATTTCTTTAAACGAAAGCATTATAACTCATATTCTCCGGTAGCAATAAATTCAACTTCACCGGTTAACTCAATAATGTCAGTTTTAATATCCCAAATGATATATAACGACCCATTGGAAAATTGCACTTCACAATCTCTATCGGCAATTCCCATCGTAACCGCAGCGGCGACAGCAGCAGCAGCTCCGGTACCTGATGATCCTGTAGCTCCGGCACCTCTTTCCCAGTCAGCAACTAAGAGCTTTTTCCTGCTGAGTGGTTTGACAAATTCAACATTTGTCCGTTCGGGAAATGCTTTATGAAATTCAATTGATGCACCTAATGTTTCCCAATCAAAATCAAAGCTATCTACAAATAATACCGTATGAGGATTTCCGACTGATACACAGGTAACAGGAAAATCAAGCCCTGCTATTCTTAGTGGAGTATTTATCATATACTTTTGTCTTGATTTCACAGGGATATCTTTGGCAAGGAAACTTGGCTTACCGAGTTCTGCTTTTAGAAGTAATCCTTGTTTTGTTTTCTTTTGTACTGCCACCAAATCTAGACCGTAACCGGTATCGAAGAGAAATTTCTTTTTACGTTTATCTTTTCTATGTAAGTGCATCCCTGCTATTCTAAGACCATTGCCTGATTTTTCAGCAAAACTTCCATCGCTATTTATAATACTAAACTTTGCATCCGTTTTTTTTGACTCGGTCAGATATAAAATCCCGTCTGCACCGACACCTGTACGGCGGTCACAGATAGATAGAGCAATTTTAGAAAGTGAACTTTTTGTTAATTTTGTCTTTGATTCTATCACTAAGAAATCATTTAACAACGCATGATATTTACTAAATTTGATTTTCTTCATTTAATCATTAAAATAGATATCTCGACATAAATCAATAAAAAAGCCCGTCAAAGCGGGCTTTTTCAAAATTATTAATTTCTATATCAATTTAGAGATTTTCTTTAAATAAAATAGCTAATCGTTTGATACCTTCTTCAATATTCTCGGGAGTAGCATTACAATAGTTTAATCTTAGTGTATTCTCTCCGTCACCGCTTGGGAAAAATGGCTGACCATAGACATAGGCAACTTTTAAATCAATTGCTTTCGGAAGAAGCTCTTTTGCTGACATATGTTTTGGCAGTTCAACCCATAAAAACAGGCCACCTTCAGGTTCAGTCCAACTGACACCGTCAGGGAAATATGTTTTCATCGCCAGAAGCATAACATCTCTTTTATTTTTATAATCAGCAGAAATCACCTTCAAATGAGGCTCAAGCATTCCTTGAGATAAAAACTCGTAAATCATATACTGACTGAATGTTCCAGAGTGCAGGTCTGTACATTGCTTTACTTTTTCAATATGCGGTAAAATATCACTTGGAGAATTCATCCAGCCTATACGAATACCGGGAGAGATTATTTTTGAAAATGTTCGCAATGCGATAACCTCATCACCACTTATTGATTTTAAAGTAGGAACATGTTCTCCCTCAAACCGAATATCACCGTACGGATTATCATCAATTATCGGAACATTATAACGAGCAGCAAGTTCTACTAACTGTTTTCGTCTTTCAAAAGACATAGTAATACCGGTCGGATTTTGAAAATTTGAAACAGTATATATCAATTTAGGGTTATGTTCTTTAATTTTTTGCTCAACCTGATCAATAATCATCCCTTCATTATCCATTTCAGCAGAAGTATATTGAGCTTTATAATAATTAAATGCTTGTAATGCTCCTAAATATGTCGGGTTTTCAGTTAAGATATAGTCACCCGGTTCAATAAATGCCCGTGCTATCAATTCAATAGCTTGTTGTGCACCTGAAGTAATAAGGACATTATCTTTTGTACTGGCAGTTCCCCGTTCAGTTGCACGTTTTGCAATTTCTTCGCGTAGCTCTACAACTCCCATTGACAAAGAATACTGAAATGCACTTGGACCATACTTTTGAACAACATCAGACATACATTTTTGTAATTGTGTTATAGGGAAAAGTTCCGGGGCAGGTAATCCGCCTGCAAGATTTATAACACCGGGTTTTGACGATATCTTTAATATCTCTCTGATTATTGAGGCTTCAAGCCCGAGTACATGAGGTGTGACTTTCCACATTTCAGTATATACCTTGCTATTTTCATCTATAAGCATTTCCATACATCCTTTCAAATACCTTCCAAAATGGTGAATAGAATATACGATATTCGGATTAGAAACACAAACCAAATAACAAGGTTTGTGAATTTTATAACAATTTCGATACAAATCATTATCCATGAACACAAATACTGCGTTTTAATCCAATATATATCACATTATTAGTTTAATATTGACACAAAGCATCCATTTACTATACTTATTGTAATACTACTTATTTTTAAAATCAAAAAAATAACACCCGGAAAGGTTATACTATGAAGTATTTGATAACTTTATTTTTATCAACGCTGTTTTGTACTGTTTTAACAGCAGAACCTCTTTATAAAAGTAAATCTGATTTCCTACAAAAAAAGTTATACGGCATTGAAATTGAATTAGATAGATCTGTGAATAGCAATAAAAAACGGTCGCTTAATAACTTAAGTGCTGTTGGAACACCGGACATTGAAGCTTCCTTTAACTCGGCTTCTCCTTGGTTGAGCGGTATAAATTGGGGCGGTACCACATTTAACGGTTCGCTTTCTGCCGGTAAAGACTTTTTTGGCTCGTCATTAACTGATGCCGACTTAGTACCGGTGCAAATTATTTTCTCTAATACAGATTCCACCCTCTGTCAAACATTCCGAAGAGATTTAAACTATGCTTCAAACGGAGTCGGCGTATTTCCGGGAACAGCGTGGGATATGTCTGATACTGCAAATCCAAGACAATTGAACATCGGTTTTGTTGAGGCAGCATCCATGGCATCACCGAACTTTATTTGGGACCCCGGTACTAACATTGGAAATCGTGAATATGTATTTATCTTCTTAAGCAGTTACGACGGTACTGGCACTACTTATGCCGGAAATAATATTAATTCGGGTGCATCTTCGATGGACATACTTTTTGCTTTTTGGCCGGATATAGCCACAGGGTATACGCTTTTAGAAACTTTACCTGCGACTTTAGATATCGGAGTATTTCAAGTTAAAAACGCTCGCGTAATTCCTGATACTACTGAAAATATTTTAACCTGGAGATATGATAATCCGACTCCCGACCATTTTAACATCTATGCCGGAACTACAAATCCTCCACCTCTACTCACCACTGTCTCCGGTAATATTAGAAGTTATACCCATTCAAGCCTGACTACAGGGATTGAATATTTTTACTCAATAGAAGCTGCTACGATATCTGATTCAATCGTTGCTAACAGTAAACAGGTTTCCGGTATCACACAGATGGTTTATTCGAATATAAATCTTGTAGGTTATTTACATGAGTATAATAAATATGGGGATATATGGGGATATACAGATGGCGGTACCGAGTATGCTCTTCTCTGTGTTCGTGATCTAGGTGTTTCTATTATAGATATTACAGCAGACCCACCTGTTGAGGTAGGGTTTATGAACCCGACAAACCCCGGGGTTGACAGTAAAGATATAAAAATTTATCAAAACTATGCGATACTGGTTAACGAATCAGATAATATCCAAATTTTTGATTTAACTGATGTGACTAATCCGGTTCTAATAAGCACTTTTACTCCTGACGGTGGCGGAACTCATAACTGCATCGTGGAAGGAAACTATCTTTATGTAGTAGGTAACCACGGTACGGGCGGTTTAGAAATTGTTGACATCTCAAACCCGTTTGCCCCGGTAGAGATTGGGCAATTTCAACCTTTTTATTATCACGATATTGATATTCGCAATGACACTATTATAGGTACAGGGATTTATGGTGACGGTATTGATATAATTGATGTCTCTAACAAATCAGCACCTTCTTTAATTTCTCGTTTTAACTATGCCGGTTCAGGTTCTCATAATGCTGAATACTCCTCTGACGGAACCCATGTTTTTATTGGTGATGAAATCGGATCATCAGGAAATCATATTCGTGCATTTGATATTTCAGACCCGCTTAATGTTTCTATGGTATCGGAATTTATAATTGATACAAACGCCGTAGTACATAATAGCTATATTTTTAATGATACTTTTTTAGTCATCGGTCATTACACACTTGGTATTCGAATTTGGAATGTTGCCGACCCTGCTAATCCATTTGAGGTTGCATACTATGATACTTTCTTAAAAGATGAATTCAGTTACCAGGGATGCTGGTCGGTATATCCGTATTTTGCTTCTGGCAAAATAATAGCATCTGACATGCAGTCAGGACTGTTTGTTTTAGAACCGACATTCCTTGGTTCTCCGTCATGCTGTATAGGAGACCGCGGTAATGTAAACGGCGGACCGGATGATGGAACTTTATCAGGGTCTATTGATATTTCTGATGTAGTCTTTCTTGTTGCCTATATGTTCCAAGGAGGTCCTCCATACACCTGTGAAGAAGAAGCAGACATCAATGGAACCGGAGGTGGAACCCCTATCGACATTTCAGATTTAGTTGCACTGATAGAATTTATGTTTGGAGGAGGAGCTCCTCCTGCACCTTGTCCATAAATTGCAGTTTGTGAAGATAACACACCCCTTAATCCCCTCTTAAAAAAGAGGGGAAATGACAATTATAAAAAGATAAGCTTGCTGCATTCGCCTAGGCAAATTCGCAATGGCCGAAAATTATTAGTACATACTCAGCTGTATCCATACAAAAATACTTAATACGCCCTAAACTACAAGACAACTTTTTTGCTGTAATCTTATCGCACTTTTAGTGTTACAGTAAAATGGGTTTGTTTCGGTCATTTTTTCTTTTTTTGTTTTTCTCTTCTTTAGATAAAATGGGTTCGTTTTGTGAAATAAGATTTTTCACTACAAGTTTTATGTTGATTACCTCTATATAGTCTGATAGAGTTTTCATATAATCTTATCAAAATATCCATACATTAGGTGAAAGAATTGTGAACTACTTCTATTTTGTAGAGAAGTTGTTACTATGAGGTGTCATGCGTTCTGAGGTTGTTATCCTTAAAATTTATCTAGAAGCTACGTGTAATTCTCATAATAGCCAAACGGCCGATATCAGCACCGCCGACAAATTCAGAATGTTTATTGTTTAAAATATTTTGTACTGTTACAGATAAATGAGTAGACTGAATTATATCCATCCCAAAATTAAAATCGAGTAACCTATAGGCTTGAACTTCTGACCCAAAGTAAGGAGAAGACATTTTAAATCCTTCCACCCATCGGTAGCGAAGTTGAGCACTCATATTATCCTGTGAATCACTATATTTCAAAGATGCACCGAATTTATTCTTAGGAGCGTTCAAATAAATATCATGTACTTGAGAGGAGCTTTTGGCGAAGAAGTTTTTTGAAACATAAGAATACGTACCGCCTAGATCCCAGTTTCTATCTAAATGATAAGTAAAGGCTAAGTCGGCACCATAATAAGTAACTTCACCAAAATTACGATATGTTATCAAAACCGCGTTAGGGTCTAGTTGTCCGTTAGGTGAGAAAACACCAAACGGCAAACCTGCTCCACCTTTCGTATATATCGCAACTAACTCATCAACTGGTGTACCGTTCCCGTTACCTCCGGCCGCAACATCATCAAAAACTTGTGTTAATGTTCCTTGCGTTACAAGATCGGCTCCGGCAAATGCTGTGCCTATTGCAACACCCAATTCACCCTGTAATGCTACCGGGTCCAGATGAATGGTCGGACTTTCAACAGTCAAAGGTCCGACAAAGTTATCTTTTTGGGTTCTATAAGCATCTACAGAAAATTGGAATCTATTGTCAAGAACACCTTTATAGCCTAATTCTAATGTCTGTGTAATAGTCGGTTTCATGCGATCAATATTTTTTATAGCACTCGGTGAAGATGGCACAAAAGTCAACAAATCCTGATCAAAAACCATCATTGTGTTACCTACATTTGTAAGGGTAGTAGGCGTGACGGCATTCAACATTAAAGTTACTGCCGCAATAGTACCGGCATCTACTCCTGCTTCAGCAAGATTCAGTTGTACGCCACCGGTTGTAACAGCTCTGTTAGTTTGCCAAGCTGTATTCATGAATGATTGATCACCCATACTGTATGAACCTGCAAAACCGTCATATTGAGATGAGAACATCGGGTTTCCGTTATTATCAAAGTTCCAAGTGAAACCTGATTCAGGAACACCCTGTACTCTCAAGTCTAACCCTGTAAAGAATGGGTTTGCTTTAACAAGTAAGTCAAGGAATAAGTTATTATTATCTGGAGTTGAAAATGCACGGTTATAAGTAAATCTAATATTATTATTTTTATCAGGCATGAAAACAAGTCCGGCACGAGGTGAATAGACTTTGTCTTCTAATTGATCATTATCATCAACACGGAAAGCACCTACAAGTTTAAACTTATCAGAAAACCTGTAATCACCTTGGATATAGGCACCATACTCGTTGATATTATCTTTCTTTTCATTTCGTCCATTAATAGTACTGTCAGTATTTGGGCGAGTGTAAAGAGCATCAATTCCATAGGTAAATGACATTTTATCATTTGGAGCATAGCGATGCTGTACTTGTGCTACCCATAACTTAGATTTATCAACAATAATCTGTCCGGTATTTAAAAGATATGTATCTCCGGCATCAGATGCGTTGACAAACGTCTGCACAAATAAATCTTTATACATAAATCGAGCTTGAGCAAATTTATAACTCCAGTCGATAGCTTGTCCTGCTCCAAGTCCGGTAAGTTCTATACCGGTTGATTGGTTATACCCACCGTTTAATATAATAGAAGAGTTATCGCCTAATAAAAAGTCAACTCTTGCTTCACCGGCGATTTTTTCTATGTCAAAATTTCTATCGCTTTTAAATAATGTTTTGACAGTATCATCAACTGTCCCGGTTCTTCTAAATAAAACGAGTTAATCCGGTTCAGCAGGTTCTTCATGTTCCCAGTCATTACCTGTATAATACTGACCTGAGAATTTATAACCGATATTTTCACCGAAAACTCCGGCGTGACGACCGGAAATGATTTGTACAGAGCGTTCACCGCCACCAACTGAAACAGTTGTTCCTTGTGATGAAAACGGTGATTTAGTAATAATATGCATGACGCCGTTGGCAGAGTTTGGACCGTATAAAGCCGAACCGGGACCAGAAACTATTTCAATCCGTTCAATATCTTCATTTGTAGTCGGCATAAAGTTATGTGCGTTAAAACGAAGTGAAGGAACACGGGCAATACGGTTGTCGGTCAAAACTAATAATGCACCAGAAAAGATATTATTAAACCCACGCACAACAACATTTGATTGATTTAATCCGGTTGTAGCTACATCAACTCCCGGAAGACCTTTTAAATGTTCTGTTGCTGTTAAAGTAGCTCTATTGGTAATATCTTCCGATTCAATCATCGAGACTGCTGCAGGAGCATCTACGATTTTTTCAGGTCGGCGAGATGCCGATACCGAAATCGCATTCATATTAATAGAAGTAGGTATTAACTCTGCCGTAAGATTAACATCAGCTTCACCGACAACAACACCTGATTTCATCCAGGTAGAAAAACCGATATATGAAACTTTAACAGTATAAGTATCAAAGTTTACATCGCTGAATTCGAAATTACCTTCTAAATCAGCAGCGGCAGAACGAGACTTAGAACCGTCGCTAGGTATAATTGTAACAATAGCGTGCATCAAACTGCTTCCGTCAGTATTATCTATCACTTTCCCGTTAAACTGCCACCTATTACTAGAGCTGGCATTAAAAACATCACTGTTACTACTGTTAAGAAAAATTTTTTGAGATGGAAATATTTAGCTTTCTCTCTCATGTTTACTCCTTCTTTACCTTATTTACTTATTTGCTCTCTAATATATTTGTCTTCATCACATACTCTATAGTATGTTTGTCATTATTTTGTGTTGATAGTTTCATTTTATGATCTCAAAAAGATTATATAATCGAATAAGAAAATCAAGCGATTTTCAATCAATTTTTATAAAATCAGACCTATTTTCTTAAGATAATTAGGTTTTTTATTGGTCTTTTTTAATTGCTTCATTACTACTTTTTGTTATGTTAGGAACTAATTCATATTCTTTAGTGTATTACTTTTGAAAGGTGTTATTATTATATATGTCTAAAAACTTTACATTAACAGGTGCTTCAGGATACATTGCTCCGCGTCACTTAAAAGCGATAAAAGAGACCGGTAATAATCTTATAGCTGCATTAGACCCAAACGACTCTGTAGGTATAATTGATAGTTTTTTTGAAGATTGTGCTTTTTTTACTGAATTTGAGCGGTTTGACCGTTACCTGGAAAAACTTCATAGGCAAGACAAATCTCACCAAATTGACTACGTTTCTATTTGTTCGCCTAACTACTTGCACGATGCTCATGCTCGTTTTGCGATGCGAGTCGGTGCGGATGCTATATGTGAAAAACCTCTTGTACTCAATCCTTGGAATATTGATGCCTTACAGGAAATAGAGCAGGAAAATAATCAGAAAATTTTTACTGTTTTACAACTTCGGGTCCACCCGTCTTTAATTGCTTTAAAAAAAGAAATTGAACAAGACAAATCTACTCGTAAACGTCAGATTAATCTTACCTATATCACTTCTAGAGGACCTTGGTATCTAGTCTCATGGAAAGGGCAGCTAGACCGTTCCGGAGGGTTAGCGACAAATATCGGGATTCATTTTTTTGATATGTTAATGTGGCTTTTTGGTGATGTACAGCATTCAGAAGTTCATCTGGCAGAACCAACAAAAACCGGTGGTTTTTTAGAACTTGAAAAAGCTGAAATTAAATGGTTTCTCTCAATCGACAATAATGATCTCCCGAGTGAAATCAAAGAAAAAGAACAACGGACATTTCGGTCAATTACAATTGATGGCAATGAAATTGAATTCTCAGGCGGTTTTACTGATTTGCATACTATCATATATCAAAATGTTTTAGCAGGCAAAGGTTTTGGACTTGATGAAGCAAGACCGTCTATTACCATTGCTCACAGTATTCGTAATGCAAAAACTATCGGAATAAATGATAATAGCCATCCTCTTTTGAAATCATTTAAATCCTGATTTATTTCTTACCGGGAATATTCAATGAATCAATTCGCAAATTTTGTCCTTTGAGTTATCTAATTTGACTTTCCTCATTATTATATTACTTTAAAGTGACTAAAACATTATAAAAGGACGATACTATATATAATTATGAATAAATTAATCCTTCTCATACTTTTACTTTTTTGCGCAACAACTACTTTTGGACAATTAACTAAAGATTATAACCCTTGGAATATTTCTCAAAACGGTGTGTCATTTAAGTATCCTTTTCTGGGCGGCTTCAATAACCCGAAACCACCTCTCATTGATATAAATAGAGACAACCTGATTGACTTGCTAATCGGTGATGTTTCCGGAAAAATTATGTATCTGGAAAATAAGGGAACTCCCGAGACACCTCTTTGGGAGGTAACCTCTGAACAGTTTGCAGGTATAGATGCCGGGACATGGTACACATTTGCAGATATCGATGCTGACGGGGATCAGGATTTATTCTGTGATTCCAGAAGTGCTAAAGTACATTATTACCAAAACAATTCTGTAGGTAACAATTTTAGTTTCACTCTCATAGACACTGCCTTTGGAGACATTTTGGCCGGCAATAATAATACTCCTACATTTTGTGATATTGATAACGACGGGGATCAGGATTTTTTCTACGGATTTACAACCGGATATTTAGCTTATTATGAAAATATCGGAGATTCGGCAAATCCAAGTTTTGTTTTTTCAAACCCTGCGTATGATTCTATCTATGCTTTTCCGGGAGCAAATACATCTGCTGGTGTAAAACACGGTTTCTCAAATATACGGTTTACCGACATCGATAATTACAATGACTTTGACCTGTTTTGGGGTGATATTTTTAATCCGAATATGTATCTCTTTCTTAATAACGGCACTCCTGAATTATCTGACTTAATCTTTCAAACTCAAAATTATTTACCTGAAATGACATCCGGTTTCAATCACCCGACATTCGGTGATATTGACAATGACAACGATGTAGATTTAATACTCGGTGTAGCTAATAACGCCGATACGGATAATCTGCTTTTATATCGGAATAACGGAAATATCTCGCAGGCTCAATTTAGTTTAGAAACTATGAATTTAATAGATAATATAGACCTCGGAAGCACCACCGTGCCTACTTTTGCCGATATGGATAATGATTACGATTTGGATATGCTTATAGGAAATATCTCTGGGCAATTGACATATTTTGAAAATGTCGGAAACCGTTACGCCCCACAATTTGAATTTATTACCGACAATTATAAAAATATTGATGTCGGTTTTTCCTCGTCTCCCTTTGTTGTAGACTATGATAATGATGGCGATTTTGATTTATTGATTGGCGACCAATCAGGAAAAATAGAATATTGGCAGAATAACGAAAATAAGTCAGACTTCCAACCTATATTAGTGACCAATCTATTAGCAGGAATAAATAGGGATCAACTTGTTACTCCGCAAATGATTGATTTAAATAATGACGGGCTCAAAGATTTAATTATCGGTGAATGGGATTTTAACAGTCGTGCCAATGTTTTTTTATATAAAAACATCGGTGATTTCCACTCCCCCCAATTCATACTTATTGACTCGACCTTACTTAATGATGATTTACGAGCATTCACTATCCCATATTTCTATGATTATGATAACGACTCTATTCCGGATTTACTTCTAAGTAATCGATTAAGCGGAATTGATTTTTATAAATATATATTTCCGCACAAAACAGCTTTCCTACACAAGCAACTCTTATTCTCCAACCGGATACCGTGATCGGTTATAACGACGGTTTTCGGCTGACTCCACATTTTGTCGACATCGACTTTGACAATGATGATGATTTATTTATCGGAGAAGATAACGGAGGAATAAATTTTTATCAATTCCCGGGTGATTGTTGTCAAGGGTTGCGAGGAAACATAAACATTTCGGCTGATAATATAACAGATATTTCTGACATTGTAACGCTGGTAGATTATATGTTTAATCAATCGATATCAATCCTTCCATGTGAACAGGAAGCAGATGTCACCGGAAATTCATACTTAGATATTTCAGATTTAGTCTTAATGGCAAACTACTTATTTGGTTCTGAAGCCCTTACTGTTCTATGTCAGTAGTATAATACTATATTGAAAGTCCTGACATTGTACTTTCGCTCTTTCTAGACATAATTGAATCGACTAAAGCATAGAATAATAGCACCAATCCGGCAAACAGTAAGATATTTACAGTACTCGCTGAAGTTTTGTAATAATGAGCAGCGGAGTTAACTATAGACCAATCCCTGAACATATTTTGTATATATGACAATTCAATAGTCATAAAGCTAAAATCAACTCCGACGTAATACTTCAGTAATAAGAAAGCAGAAATAAAACTCACTATCGAATACAGATAAAATCCTCTGTCATTCCCAAGAACTACCTTTTTGTTTCGAACAGCTTCCATAGTATGAGCAATAAATTCAACAGACAAAGCGACAGGTTCCTCTTTAGATAAAACAGAATAAAAAGATTTATAGTCAGTAACCGACACGGCACACTTTTTACAACCTGCAATATGTTTTTCTACTTGTTCTTTATTTGTTTTAGTATCCAGATATTCTTGTATTTCTATATCAGAAAGATGCATCATTGACATAAATCCTCCTTTGTATATTTCATTTCCAACCTACCTTTTAAAAGTTTTCTTGCTCTAAACAGATGAGATTTCACCGTTCCAATCGGAAGTTCTGTTATTTCGGCAATTTCAGAATAGTTCAACTCTTCAAGATGAAATAAAGTAATAATCGTTTTATATTGGATAGGCAAATTCATAATCTCTTTTTTCAGTATTCCATTTACATTTTCCGTTCCGGCAAAACTTTCCGGGCTTACTTCTATTCCGGCTAATGAATCAAGGGTCACACCTTCAGGACTTATATCTTCATAAAGTTCAGGCTTTTTCTTTTGGATAAAGTTAATCGCACTATTATAAGCGATCCGCCCGATCCAGGTTGACAACTTTGATTCAAATTTAAAAGACTTTAGATTTTTAAAAACTTTGATAAAAACATCCTGACAGACATCTTCCCTATCAGATTCAGACTTAACAATCTTTGATACGAGATGCCAAACCAACTTTTGATACCTCAGTATAATCTATTGGAATTCATCAACTTGACCGTCAAGTATTTGTTGTATCAGAATAGATTCATCATTTTTTGTTTCCATACTCTACCTATACGACAGTTTTATTAAAAAGATGTTTCAAATTATTATTATTCTAAATTTGCAACCTTTCGGTTTTAAATCGGTCAGATGAAGCAGATAAAAGAAATAGAGATTATAAAAAGGAGAACCGAATGATAAGTTCAGAGTTTTTTGAAATGTTAGTAGTTTTTTCAGCAATTGTGTTAATAGTAAAAACTATAGCAGACTATAAAACCAAAAGTAATTTAATTAAACATGGATTGGTAGATGAAAAAATAAAGTACCTTTTCACCAAACCACAATCAGCGAATTCACTTTCGAGTGTAAAATGGGGATTAGTCCTGATAGGTATCGGTTCTGCTCTCTTTCTCAGGGAATGGGTTGATTTTTCTGATGAAGCAATCTTTGGCTTGATGTTCCTATCAGCCGGTTTTGCCTTTTTAATTTACTATGGTTTATCTTTAAATAATGCCAACAAAGATAAAGAAGATAAATTGCAATAACTTATTTATCTAAAAAAAGCCCGCATAAGCGGGCTTTTTTTTATTCCTCTAATTGCTTTAGTATAAAAGCATATTCAAATGCTAACTCATCATAGAATTGATAACGCCCCGAACTTCCCAAGTGTCCTGCTCCCATATTTGTCTTTAACAATAACAGATTATTATCAGTTTTATTTGCCCTTAGGCGAGCAGTATACTTTGCTGGTTCCCAGTATTGTACTCGAGGATCATTTAAGCCTGCTAAAATCAACATGTTCGGATATTCCTGAGCAGTTATTTTATCATAAGGAGAATAGGACATCATATAGTCGAAATATTCTTTTTCATTTGGATTTCCCCATTCTTCGTATTCAATAACAGTCAAAGGAATCGATGGGTCTAGCATTGTATTGATTATATCAACAAAAGGAACATCGGCAACCATCACTTTAAAAAGATCCGGCCGCATATTAGCAACCGCTCCGATAAGCAATCCCCCGGCTGACCCACCTGATGCAATAAGATATTCTGGTGAAGTATATTTTTGTTCAATAAGAAACTCAGCAGAAGCGATACAGTCGGTAAATGTATTTTTCTTAGATAAAAGTTTACCGTCGTCATACCAAGTTCTACCCATTGTTCCGCCCCCACGAACATGAGCAATTACATAAACTATTCCACGGTCTAAAAGAGGAATTGAATAAGGACGGAAACGAGGTTCAGTTGTCGAGCCATAAGAACCGTACCCAAAAGATACACAGGATTTTTACCGTTTAACTTAAGACCCTTTTTATAAAAAATCGAAAGAGGTATTCTACTTCCGTCTGATGCTGTCGCAAAAAGTCGTTTTGCTTCATAGAGAGATTTATCATAATTTGGAACTTCGTATTCTTTAAGAACCTTTTTAGATTTAGCTTCCATATCATAGTCAAAAACTGTTTTCGGAGTAATCGGAGAACTAAAAGTCAGCCTGACCTTTTTTGATTTATAAATATTATTTTCACCTGCTGAAAAAGTATAGACCTCTTCCCCAAAGTCGATATAATGCTGTTCGGTAGATTTCAAGTCGACAATTCTCACTTGTTTGTTACCACTTTTACGTTCATAGATAGCCATGTATTTATCAAATATATCTATATCATCAATTTTGACAGACTCATCATAAGGGAAATAATCGACCCAGTATGATCTATCTGTTTTAGATTCCGGGGTTGTCATTATTTTAAAATTAGTCGCATTTTGATTTGTTACAATAAAGAATTGTTTTTTATGGTGATATACGGAATACTCAACTTTATACTCTCTCGGAGAAAAAACTGTAAAAGTATTCTCAGGTTTGTCCGCATTCATATAAAGTATTTCAGATGTAAATGTACTAGATAGATAAATGAACAGATATTTATCAGATTTCGATCTTGATAGATCCATCCAATACTTTTCATCATCCTCTTGATATACAAGGTCATCTTGGTTTTCTGACTTTAATTTATGGCGATACACACGATATGGTCTAAGAGCTTCATCAACAACAGTATAAAATACTGTTTTATTATCATTTGCCCACACTAATGAATTATAACATCCTGTAATTTTATCTTTTAATACTTTACCACTCTTTAAATCTTTAAAATATATTGTGTATTCTTCACGACCTAAAGTATCAACGGCAAAAGCTAACATCCTCCCGTTCGGACTGACTTCAAACATACCGATAGAATAGTATTTGTACCCCGATGCCGCCTGATTGACATCAAGGAGAATTTCTTCATCATTTTCAAGAGACCCTTTTTTACGACAATATATATGATAATCTTTTCCCTCTACTGTTCTGGTATAATAATAGTAATTCCCGTCTTTTTCAGGGACAGACTCATCAGTCTCTTTTATTTTTCCTACTATTTCATCGTAGAGTTCTATTTGGAGAGACTTATAATCTTTTGTCATCTCTTTTGTATATGCATTTTCTTCCTTTAAATAAGCAAGAACATCTGCTGAACCTCTATTTTTTAACCATGCGTAATCATCTTCCCAGTCGATTCCATGTAAACTGTTCATTTGTTTTACTTTTTTAGCAACCGGTGCTTTTGCTTGTCTCTTTTGAATACAGCCGTTGTTTACCATCACAAAACATCCTATGCTTATAATGACTATCATTATTTTAGGTAAATTCATAGATATTCTCCATTTATTTTATACATCTGCAAATGTACTTTGAAACAATAGCTCTGTCAATCAAGTAGGCAAGCATTATCTGCGTAAAAATGAGAACATATTGACAGAATTATAAAAACTCTCTATATTTGTAAAACAAATACTGCGAATTGCTTCAAATCAAAGGAATACAAATGAATCTATTCAAAAAGCAAACTTTGTTAGTTTGTCTACTGTCGATTTTTATCTTATCTCAAACCGGGCGTACTGCAGGACAAAACCAACTTCCTGAAGTTTCAATTGACCCTTTTACACTTTTTGAATCAGATTTTTCCGATGATTTCCTTAAAGTTAAGTTAACATCGCAAACTTTTTCGACTGTTTCACAAAAAATGAAAACTTTACGAATTGAAATTCCATTACCTGACAAAGGAAAGATTTCAGTTGAGCTTGAACCTTTTGATATTATCTCGCCTACTGCTAAATTTTATAACGGGAATATCTCGGTTCAAGGTCCGACCGTAAAACTCTTCAAAGGACAAATTTCTGATGACCCAAATTCATTTGTCTTTTTAGCAGTAACTGATGACAACAAAGCAAACGGTATTATTTCTGCCGGAAGCGGAGAAAGATATATTCTTTCAGAGGGATCAGCATCACAAACCGGCGACATAATGACTATCCACAAAGAGACTGCCTCTGCAACCTTACCCGACTTCCCTTCATTCTGTGGAGTTGAAGACGATGCAGGGTTTACAAAATCATTAAAAAATCAATTATCACAATCAGCAGCAATCCTGAACCAAACAACAAGATTAGCTGAAATAGCGATTGACGGTGATTTAAAATATGTTGAGTTGTTTGATAATAGCACCGATGCTCAAAATTATGCTATCCAGATGATTGGTGCAGTTAGTGCTATATATATTAGAGATTTTGATATAAAACTGGAAGTTTCATTTTTACGACTATGGACAAGCGGTGGTGAACCTTTTGATGCGGCCAGTTTAAGTAGTTTTGCAAACTATTGGACAGCGAACGAAAATCCGAATGACTACAATATTGTTCATCTCTTAAGCGGAAGACGCAATTTACCTTTCGGCGGAATAGCGTATTTGTCGGGTACTTGTTTAACCGATTTTTCCTTTTCAATTTCAGGATATTTAAACGGTTCATTTCCATCTCCACTTGATGCACCTCATTTAGGCAATTGGGATGTTATCGTTGCTGCTCATGAAATGGGACATAACTTTGGCACAGGTCACACACACGATGAATCAAATTACTCTCCTCCTATAGATAGTTGTGCAACAGGATTTTCGACTCAAGGTACTATCATGAGTTATTGTCATATTCATCCGGGTTATACAACAAATACTGATCTCCGTTTTCATGGAAGAGTTAGAGATTATGTCAAATCACTTATTGCCTTTTCGGATTGTTGGATTACAGACTGTAACGAGAATGGAATTGAAGATACATTAGATATTAATTCCGGTTTCAGTAATGACATCAATGGAAACTTAATTCCCGACGAGTGTGAAGATTGCAATGGAAACGGTATCCTAGATGAAACCGATATTCTTGCCGGTGAAACGGATGTTGACGGAAACGGTATCCCTGATGTTTGTGAACCGGATTGTAATAGCAACTCCTTCCCGGATTCATTAGATATCGCTATCGGGATATCAGCAGATTCAAACTACAACAGTATCCCCGATGACTGTGAGGGCGATTGTGACGGCAACGGAATAGTCGATTTCTTAGATATTAGAAACGGAACTCATACTGATTATGATAGAGACCAAATACCTGATATTTGTCAGGATTGTAACAACAACAGTATCATTGATTGGGATGATTTAGATAAACAGTTTAATCTTTTTGTAGGTGATAACACAGGTAATTATGTACGTGAATACCATGCTAATTCGGGAGTTCCTATCACTAATTACGCAGGTAGTTCTCTTGCTTCCTGCTATGATGTTGTCTTTGACTCTATCGGAAATATGTATTCTGCTGATTTTTCTTTTATCCGGATTATTAAAACAGATGTTGCCACTAATACTTCTTCGGACTTTATAGTTTCCGATGGAGATGTAACATCTCCCTCTGCTTTAGTCATTGCTCCGAACGGAAACTTACTAATAGCTAACTCCTCAAACTCATCAGTTGTAGAATATAACCTGACAACCGGGGCGTATGTCGGAGATTTTATACCTTCAGGTGGAACTCTTGATAATCCTATGGGAATGACTTTTGGTTGGGACGGTAATCTATACGTAAGTTCGGCTAACAATAATTCTGTTTTAAAATATAACGGCGTTACCGGAGCATATTTAGGCATTTTTGTCAGCTCGTCTTCAGGAGGTCTTGACTCCCCACGTGGATTGGTTTTTGACGGTGACGGTAATCTTTTAGTCTGTAGTTACAACTCAAATCAAGTCCTGAGATACAACGGTACGACCTCCACTTTCATTGATATCTTTTCTGATGAAGTCGGCTTAGATAACCCTTGGGATATTGCTATCGGTCCAAACGGTAATATCTTTGTCTCTCGCTCAAGCGGTACACCTAGAATAATTGAATATAATCCGGTCGGTAGATATTACAGATCATTTGTACGAGGTGACGGCTCCATGCTTCAGCCAACCGGTATAGCGTTTAAACCTGCTTCTCAAAACGATTGTAACGGAAACCTTATCCCTGATGATTGTGATATTACTTCAGGCTTCTCTTTAGATATCAATAGCAATTCTGTACCCGATGAGTGTGAAACTATTGTAGATGCCGATAATGACGGAGTCTCAAGTGATCTCGATTGTGATGATAACAATCAGGATGTTCAGTTTGTAGAAACATATTATTATGATGGAGATTTTGACAATTTCGGAATTGACAGTACAGCCATTACAATCTGTACTCCGCCTTTGGGGTATATTTTAATCGGAGGAGATTGCGATGATACTGACGCAAATATTAACCCGAATGCAACCGAAATCTGTAACGGAGTCGATGATGATTGTAACGGTACTTCAGATGAAGGTTTCGGTGGAGATACAGATTCTGACGGCTTCGGAAACGATTGTGATGCCTGTCCAAATGACCCTGACAATGATATAGACGGAGACCTTATCTGCGGAGATATTGACAATTGTCCGGTTACTCCAAACCCTTTGCAGGAGGACACAAATGGCGATAATATCGGTGATGCCTGCTGTTGCGTAGGAATAACCGGTAATATTGACGGTGACCTTGGAGATATTATTGACATTTCTGACCTTGTCCTATTAGTTGATTTTATGTTTGGCGGAGGTTCGGAAGTTCCCTGTCCTAATGAAGCAAATGTCGACGGAGCAGGTGTTCTGGATATTTCGGACTTAGTATTATTGGTATCTTATATGTTTGGTCCAGGCACTCCGACATTACCAAATTGTCCATAACTCTTACAAATTTCTTTCAAAAAAAGAAGTGACCTTATTTAATATGGTCACTTCTTTTCATACTTAAACGACTCTTTGCTGTAAGAAATTTATTATGGAAATCCCCCATATATTAGACAATAAACAACTACACAACCGGCATGCACTGCCATTATGACACACTCTATATATTGCATCTTGCAGTTTATTTCTGTATTTCCAGTTGAATTTCTAATTACTTTCAGGAGATATTAACTAATTCGCCTGACAGCATCTCACCTTAAATACTTACATATTTTATCTCTTGATTTATCGTAAATTTATACACATATACGCACCTGCTGTTACCTCGGATTTCGACTAGGTTGTATTTATTCCTCATTTTGTTACTAGGTGATTCAAGTCAGAAATCGCTTTTTCCTTATTTGGACTAGCTAAAATTATCGACTAATTTGATTTGTATTTCTCCCCTCCATTAGGAATTTCTTGATACTCTTTCTTCGGTTTTCTAATAAAAGAGATGGAGCAACCACCCCGAACCTCTTTGTGATATTATTCACTATCTTGTTGGGTGGTTTTGGTATTTCTCTTTGTGTAGTCGGCGGCTGTATTGATAAGCTCGGTTTGAGTTCGTC
>JAJRXM010000062.1 GCA_024276275.1 Candidatus Zixiibacteriota bacterium | reverse complement strand
AGATAGATAATTTTCATAAAACTGATCCGAGGTATCAGCCGCAATCCAAAAAATATCAAAAAGTAAAAAAAGCAGAGTCATCGACAAAATAGCAGACAAAGATGTCCCAGGGTTTCTATACAAATTACGAAATATCTCTTTACCTACATGCCCGATTCTATTCATGCCAATACCCCGTTCACCAAACGATAACTGGATGTGTTGGGGAGTTTGTTTTTCAGTTCTTCCGATGATACTATCAATAATGATAAGCCCGATACCGCCAGTTTCACCATATATTCGTAAATTCGTTCATATGTCTTTTGGTCCAACCCTGCGAGTGGTTCGTCAATCAAAATCAGAGGTTGATGAGCTACATTTGCTCGGGCAAACTGCACCAGTGTATTTTCTACTCGTGTCAGTTTCTCGGGATATACTGATGCTTGTTTTAAAAGAGAAAACTCTGTCAGCATTTTCATCAGCCGTTCTTTTTGTACTTTTTTTCGTTCAGCTGATAAAACAAGAGGAAATGTAATACTTTCAGCAACGGTATAAGTAGGTACCAGAGAAAAAAGTCCCCCGACACCTCCGATTTTACGTCTAACCGACTTTATGAGTTTTTTCTGCCGTGGTTTCAACATTGAGCCGAATAGCTCGACAGAGCCTGAATCGGAAAACTTTTTCCCTATTAACAGCTCTATAAGAGAGCTTTTTCCCGAACCGGCAGCTCCATATATTATCGCCGACTCACCCGAAAGAAGCTTAAAATTTAAATCTTTAAAAACCTCATGACCTCGGTCGGTTTTCAAATATACGTTTGTAAGTTCAACAATTGTTTTATCTGACATAAAAACCTTGCATTATTTTGAAATAGTTCTTCAATTTGAAAATAAATCAGTTATTTTAAACTTATACCGATAGTAAGTGTAAAAAGTTAAAACGAAAAAGACAATTTTAAAATTATGAAGAATACAATTATATTAATCTGCTGTTTTATACTAACGGCAACATTTTCGACTCAAGCCCAAGAATGGAACGCTGTTAGTTCTCCAATCGAGGAAAATATTAACGGTGTATCTTTTGTTAATGAAGACACCGCATTTTTTGTTTCCAATCAAGGCAAATTGTTCCGAACATTTGACAGATTAAAAAGTTTTGATACTTTTAATCCTGCTCCGGGAATCTCATTGGAAGATGTTTATTTTATAAACTCTGACGTAGGCTTTATTTGCGGCTCCAAAGGGACTTTTATGCAAACAACAGATGGTGGCTATACTTTTAAACAAATTCCTTTGACTGACTCTATCCCTTGGTTTTTTGATATTGAAATGTTTGACAAAAAACATGGGTTACTGATCGGGATGTCGAGAGATGCCGATTCCCCACTTGGAGGTTTGGCATTTAGAACATCAGACGGAGGGAAAAATTGGACAAAAGTGAAACCTTTTGGAATTGGTCTGAGTGAAATCGGATTCTTTAATAACAAAGTTATGGTGCAGTCTTTCGGAAGATTAAACAGTTCGACCGATTTTGGAAAAACATGGAGATCTGATTCAACATTGACCGGAAGTCCCGGACGAGCATTTTCTTTCTACGGTAAAACAGGAATAATTTGCGGTCTGCAAGGAATGTGTGCTTATACAAATGACGGCGGTAAAATTTGGATGCCGGCAGAACAGGATAAACAAAAAATGTTTATTGCCGCCCAAATGATAAATACCAATGAGGGATATATAGGCGGAACAAAATCGACTATTTTAAAAACTACCGATGGTGGACGCACTTGGAATCAAGAGCTTTTGGCAAAAGCTTTTGATGTATATGATTTTGTACTTGTTAATGACCGTTTATATGCGGTTGGTGCCGAGGGCGGGATAATCTGGAAAAAAGTAAAATAATACAATTTTAAGAATTAAAAAAAACGGAACTTATATAAGTTCCGTTTTTTTTATAAGTTTTAATTTCTAAGCTAAAAATAAGATGGGACTGCAATAGATTTTAATTCGTTTTCATACTCAATATCGGATGACGGATTCTCAAGCAGAACAAAATACAAATCATCTCCGGTTGATACTAAGAAAAGTTTGTTTCGTTCAACTTCATACACACCACATTCACGTGAAAATGTAACCCCTGGAATCAGTACAAATATCTCTTTCAGCTCTACAGTAGATTTAAAAACTGTTGAAAAAGATTTCTTAAAATGATCACTTTCAATTTTATTAACAAATTCACCATTGATATTCAGGTGATAGACATACTTAACTCCATCGATTCTTTTAAATCTATCAATAGCAGTAAGTTCTGACATTTCCGATTGTTCCTGAATTACAGGAGGTACAATTTTTTCTTTTGTTTCAGCTTGTGGTGTTTTTTGCTCTGCAATTGGAATTGGCTGAGAATCAGATTTTTGTAAGATACTTGTAGCATTATTTTCTTTAATAATAGCAACAACTTCAGCATGTTGTTTTTTCATCCGGTTTTCCATAACAGCTTGTTCTTCGAAAGATTCAATCGGTTTATCCAACTTTCTTTCAAGCTTATGAAGAACCTGCCCATTGTGAATTATTGTCGTTGTTAAACGAACATATGGACGATATGCATATTCAGTTTGAATTTGCAAATCGGCACCATCTTTTTTCACAAGCGAGGTCCGCCCGGTCGGTATGTATTTTGTTAAATTCATCTGCTTAATCCATAACCTTAAAAACTTACTCTGTCAATCAGAATTTTATTCTATCTTTAGAATTATCGGCATTTTTAGCAGTTAGAATAACCACAACTTGCACAATTATAACATCCTGACTCAAATCGCATAGATGATGAACAGCTGGGACAGATTTCATACGAAGTTAAGTTTGAACTGTTTTTATCTCCGAAATGCTTGTGCAAAATTTGAGCAATAGCGTCTGGAATCGAAAAAACTTTCGCCCCGCCCGAAAAAATCTGATTAGCCCCCCCTATAGAACGCAGTTGTGAGATAATTTTTTCAATAGAAATTTGAGAACGTAAAGCCAAAGAAATAAGTCGGCATATTGCCTCGGTATCCGCCATAGTAGTATACCCCGATTTACCTATATGAGCAAAGACCTCAAACGGTTTACCGTCTTTTACATTTATGGTAACATACAGATTACCGTAGCCGGTATTCATCTTTTCGGTTATACCTTGCAATATATCGGGGCGTTTTTCGACAATCGGCTCAATTTGATTGTTTGCAGATTTTGATCTGATAGGTGCAAGTACCTGATTTGGTCTTGAATTATCCCGATAAATTGTCAACCCTTTACATCCGAGTTCATACGCCAACTCAAATGCTTTAGCTACATCATCGGTTGTTGCCGATTCTTTGAAATTAATTGTTTTTGAAACCGAAGAGTCCGAATGTTTTTGAAAAAGAGCCTGCATTTTGATATGCTCCTCGGATGAAATATCAGCTGCGGTTAAAAATATAGACTTCAAAGATTTCGGTATTGTTTCTATATCTGAGAGTGTTCTTTTTGAGGCAATATCTTGCAATAGCTCTTCCGAGAAAAATTTCTGTTCTACGGCAAGAGCTTTAAAATACTTATTTACTTCCAACAATTTAGTACCGTCCATTACATTTCTTTCAAATGCAATCGAATAATACGGTTCAATGCCCGAAGAGCAGTCTGCGATTATCGAAATAGTTCCGGTCGGAGCTATAGTCGTTACGGTCGCATTTCGCATTGAGATATTCTGATCTTTATAAATAGAGTTTTCCCAATTCGGAAATTTACCCCGTGTTTTGGCAAGTTCCGAAGAATGTTTCCGAGCTTCAAGTTCGATAAATGCCGAAATTTCCTCAGCAAGCTGCAGTGCCGATTCGCTGTTATACGGAATTCGGAGCTGTACCAACATATCAGCCCATCCCATAACACCCAAACCGATACGGCGATTTTTCTTGGTCTGTTCTTCTATCTGCTTGAGCGGATAACAATTTAGGTCAATAACATTATCTAAAAAATGCAGAGCTGTTCTCACTACATCGCCAAGCTTTTCCCAATCAACAGAGTCGTTATAATCGGCAGACTTTGTATCTAATACAAATTTTGACAAGTTTATAGAACCAAGATTGCAGGAATCATAAGGAGGTAACGGTTGTTCACCGCAAGGATTAGTCGCCTCTATAGTTTCACACGGTGAAGTCGGGTTCAAACGGTTCATACGGTCGATAAATATAATCCCCGGTTCACCGGTCTGCCATGCGTGGGCAACAATCGTGTCAAAAAGTTTTTGAGCATTCTGATAAACTTCTTTGCCGTCTTTTTTATAAATTGTTTGTGTACGGGGGTCTATAAGTGGAAAAGACTTATTGTCGGCAAGAGCTTCCATAAAACTGTCAGTTACAGCAACCGAGATATTAAAGTTTGTTATTTTATTAGTGTTTTCCTTACAAGAGATAAATTCTAAAATATCGGGGTGATCTATTCTGAGAACTCCCATATTGGCACCACGACGAGTCCCACCCTGTTTGACCGCATCGGTAGAGGCATCGAAGACAGTCATAAAAGAGACCGGACCCGAGGCAATCCCTGATGTAGATGCGACAATAGAATTTCTCGGGCGTAAACGAGAGAATGAAAAACCGGTACCGCCGCCTGATTTATGAATCATGGCGGCATGTTTGTTTGTTTCAAATATCTCCTCCATTGAATCACCGACCGGGAGAACAAAACATGCCGAAAGTTGCCCGTTGGCACGGCCTGCATTCATCAAAGTTGGAGAGTTCGGCAGAAAACAGAGCGATGAGATAATATCATAAAACTTTTGTGCTGTATTTTTTATTTCGGTATCAGATTTTCCGTAATTTTTATCAGCCTGTGCAATAAATTCGGCAACTCTTGTAAAAAGTTCTTTCGGAGTTTCCAGTACTTTCCCATTGCTGTCTTTAAGTAAGTATCTTCGTTTCAGAACTGCCAAGGCATTATCTGAGAGTTCTGTTTTGATATATTTTGACATATTAAGTCCTTACTATTATCTGTCATACTGCTCGCCTTAGGGCTTGTTGAAAAACAGCACCTTTTAGAACATACTTCGACTCCGCTCAGCATGACAGATTATTAGTTGTTGTCTTTCAAGTCACCTTGAGCAGAGTCGAAGGGTCTTGAAAGACTATTTGGACTTTTTCAACAAGCCCGCTTAGGCGGGGTCAAATTATGCTCTCTTTATAATATACTCGGAAAATAAGATTATAAAATCACATATTCTCAGTTTTTTCATAGATATTCAAAAATTTATTGTGTATAATTGCCGCATGAGTATACCAGAACCGGCAGTCAAAAGAACGACTTTAGTATTTACCGCAGGACTTTTGTGGGCTGTTATAGGGATATTTCTCTTTGGACGAGGGATTACAAAACTGCTCCCGCTCGATGAGGTTTCTTATATAGTAATAGCCGTAGGTGTTTTACTCGGTATTCTTAAAAGCAGACTGGTTTTTCAAAATATCATTGATAAAAATGTAGCACGGATAAAATCATTATCTCCTCATAAAGAAAAAATCTGTCTTTTTGCTTTTCAGGCAATACAGTCATATCTTATTGCAGGATTTATGATCGGCTTAGGAATTCTTCTCAGACATCTCCCTATACCACCGCTTTATTACGGTACGATATTAATCATAATCGGTACTGCTTTATTTGTGGCAAGTTTGAGATATTTTAATGCAAAACAAGAGTTATAGAAATAAAAATCCTGTTAACCCTTCCAACTCTCATCAGAAACTTCTTATGGTCAATTCAACAATATCACTTACGAATTTTTCACCATATATGCTACTTGTTGGGCTTGATTATATGTAAAAGCAAGTTTCTTAGCAGTCACAATATCGACAATAGTTCCGATACCGCAAAAACCACCGGTTAACAGATACAAAATACCCATCCCGATTTGGTCAACCATAAACCGCTGAATTCCGGCGATTCCTAAGAACCCTACCAACGAAACTAGCAAAAGAGTCGTAGAATCTTTTCTGCGGGTTCGATATGAGTTTGCAAACATTTGTGCATGGTTATCATCCATATCTTTGACCAAGGCTTGTACAAAAATCATTTCGTCACCCTCAATCTCCGGTAATAATTGTAAGATATTAGCCATTATGATTTCCTTTCAATTTATAATTAGTATATGATTTATTTAACAGATAAAAAGACCTGCCAAGTAAAAACAACGCAGTAATTATCCCTAGAGGATGCGTTGCGAGTGAAGCTCTAAAATTACCATGAAAAAAATGTGCTATTGAATGACCTAGGTTATACCCCGGACTAGGGATGTCAAACAATAGAGTCGGTAGAAATAAAGTGTAATGGGTGGTACTGTATGGGTCAGATAGAGATAACAATAAAATTGCCGTCATCCAAAACAGAGCTTCTATATTTGTGTAGTTGTAGATAATATTATTTTTCATTATTATTATTATTTTGTGAATTCAGTAATTGCTTATATAGGTAGAAATCTATCATACTCAAACGGCAATGTCAATTAGAATAAAACTGAACTCTTTTCTATATATTCTACTTCATTCCCAGTTTTTTATTCAACGAAAGTAATGCGATAGCTTCTTTTAAATATTTTGCTTTTGTTTCGTCTCTCTTGGCGGTTACTAACCAAGCCATACTTAATTTTTTATTTTGTGATTTTTTTTAGCCATGCCCGCCAATCTTTTCGACTGGAAATTTCAAGCTTGTATTTCATTTTTTACTCCGCAGGTAAAAAATCAGCATCGGAATTTTTAAGCATTTCTAAATAATTAACCGTACCGGCACCAAAGTATGCTTCAGGACGATGAAAGGCTTTATCTTTTAAAGCTTTATCAACAGAAATAAATTTATATCCTAATTCTTTGATAGCTCCAAGCATCTCATCTAAAAATACCGCATTGATTCTATTAGCACGAAGTTTTAAAATTTGTTTACACGGTCGTCCTAAAACTTCCACAGACAATCCTTCCGATGCTTCGATTTCATCTAAGACATGATTTATATATTCATTCATCAAAGCAAAATATACTGTTGTATCCGGTTGTTTTCCCATTTTATCCAATGACATGTTATAAAGATAATCCTCAATAACAACTGTAGCAGGAACAACGCGATATTGTTTAGAATCTAAGTACAATGTCACCTGTTCTTTCTTTCTTGCGGTATTCCCATAGTGCAAGTAGGGATATCTGAAGTATTTTTTTTTCTGCCCGAACCCCTGCAACATTATATCAAGTTCTTTTTCTCCGTGCTTTATATCATCAATAAACTGTTTTATACCTAATTGATTTAAATCCTGATTTGAATATGTCATATTCCCCAATTTATGACCACCGTTTAACCACTGACCTAAAACATCAAACGATTCGTTGATTTGCTCACCGACTACAAACCCTACCGCTTTAATATCATATTTTTTTAATGCTTGTAAAATCAAATATGTAACAGCATCACGGTCGACATCTTGAAACCCGACCGCAACCGGAAGTTCATCAAACGAAATACAAATTTCTTTTTTTGTTTTTTTGTTTTTAGATTTCTCTGCTGTTGAAATTATCGGTACAACGATAAAAAGAAGTATAAGAAGCAGCATATATTTTTTCATTTTAAATCATCTATCCTATTTCGTGAATCATCATAAAGTTTGTATCGGCATTGGAATCAAAAGGAAGTCCACCCGCAATAACAACTTTATCTTTTGGTTGGGTAAAGAAAAACTTTTTGCTTACTTTTTCTACTCTGTTTACCATAAGTCGAAAAGAGGACGGTTTTTTTACCAGTATCGGATAAACTGAACGAAGCAGAGTTAGTTTTGTTAATACTCTTTTATTATAGGTAAGTGCAATGACTCTTTGAGGAGGAAACAGATTGGAGATAAGTCTTGCGGTAAACCCTGAAGAGGTAAAAGCAAAAATAGCTTTTGCATCAATTTCGGTTTGTAGTGAACTAACAGACTTCGCAATAGCATGAGTTATCGGTGAACGAATTAAATGATGTTCAACCGGTACATCAACATGATTACGTTTAGAAAATTTTTCAGTCTGGAGAGCAACTTGTGCCATTGTCTGTACTGTTTCAAGAGGATATTTTCCGGTTGCCGTTTCAGCCGAAAGCATGACAGCGTCGACATAATCAAAAACAGCCGTTGCCACATCATTAATCTCTGCCCGAGTCGCACGAGGAGCAAACCGCATCGACTCCAACATTTGAGTTGCAACAATCACAGGTTTGTGATGACAATTTGCCAAGGTGATAATTCTTTTCTGCAGCTGAGGTAGTTCTTCAAACGGAAGTTCCACTCCCAAATCACCCCTGGCAACCATAACTCCGTCGGCTAACAACATTATATTTTCTATATCATCAATAGCTTCTTTTTTCTCAAGTTTTGCTATAATATGTTGGTCACCGCCGTATTTTTTTATCAACTGCTGAGCTTGTATTATATCATCACCTGAACGAACAAACGAAAGTGCAATAAAATCAGCATTACACTCGCAAGCTGTTTCGATATCTTTGATATCTTTTTTTGTGATCGTCGGAATTTTAATATCAGAATCCGGTAGGTTGATTCCTTTACCCGGAAGAATGACACCATCATTTCCAATTTCTAATTCAATCTTATCTTTGGAACATTTTTTAACATGTAAAACGATATTACCGTCATCAATGAATACTCTTTCTTTTTTCTTCACTGATGCAATAATCGCGGGATGGTTGACACCGATAATTCGTTTTTCTAAATCAGTATCACCGGTTGTGAGAGTCAACGACTCTCCCTGTTTAATCGGAAGTTCTCCCTCAAACCGATCAAGGCGAAGTTTAGGACCCGAAATATCAAAAAGAATTCCGACCGAAAAAGATACTCGTGCGGTTCCTTTGCGAATAATTGACACAGCCTTTTTAAAATCAGAGGCTACACCATGGGAACAGTTGACTCGAAACAAATTTACACCCGCATCGGCAAGTTGTCTCACTTTGGAACTATTCGCTATTGCGGGACCGTAGGTTGCTATTATTTTGGTTTTCTTTAAACTTTTCATAGCTTATTGAATATCATCAATTTACCTACAAATCAACAAAAAACAATCTTGGAGACTAAAAACCGACCTAAAGCTCTTACTGTTTCATCCGATAAAATAAATGTACCAAACTGAAACAATTAAATGCACTAAAACCTCTAGGATGAGATATTTTGCTGACATCAATTCAAAATAAAAACAGACTGACAGATGATGCATGTTGTACTGATTTAGATATGACGACATCATTAGATTCGATACTATGGCATATCGCAATACATGACAAGCTTTCAGAACATGATAGAAACCTGTTCAAATTGTTTGCTCCAAACAATTCTTCTCTCTTTGTTCTCAAAAACGATAATCTGATTTTTGTTTCTGAGGAACTTAGCGAAACTATCAGCACTATTTTTTCAGAAATAAGTTTGTCTTATGAGGCAACTTTTGTGCAGCATTTACATGAGAATAAAGACGGTTCTTTAAGAATTCTTACTATTCCACTAGATGAAAATATATTAATTGGGTTAGTGTCACCGACAAACGTAAAATCATTAACTGAAACTGAAGATATCTTTTTGCATAAAGTCCATCTGTTACAAAATGAGTATGCAAAACTAAAAAGCAGTATCGATGATTTGTTATTACTAACTAAAAGTACTAATCCGACTTTAGTCATCAACCGGTCAGATGACCGGATTATAGCCTGGAATAAACAAGCACTTTCATTTTTCAATATTTCCGAAAACAATATAATTGAAACACAATTACAATCCTTACAAAAAAACTGCCCAAAGACAACAAAGCGAAAAATGACTCTTAAAAACTGTACAATAGTAAATTCTGAATTTTCAGTTATACAATTTACTCTTACAACATCCGACATTCAAAAATCAGATACAATCACAGATGAATTAAAAACGCATGCCGAATATTTGCTTGCATGTTACCAAGAGCTACAAATTCCCAAAAAACTAAATGAACATTTTATTGAATCAAAAATAGTAGAAATTAACAGGTGTTATCAAAACATCATGCAATTACAAAATAGCGAAAAAAAATAACTATATAAACATACAGGAAACACAGATGCAGTCAAACACAAAAATTCTTGCGGTAAATATCTCTTTAGAACTTTCGGAAAAACTCTTAAGTAAATTTTCAGAGAATCAATACACGATAACAATGGTTGATAATTTAATGTCACAAACAACCTCCAAGATTATCGACAATTATCAAATAGTTTTAGTACAGACCGACGACAATCTTCACTCTGTTAAACAACTTACTACGTTTTGTCAAAGCAATCCATTTATCGAAGTGATTGGTGTTAATTCAGGTGACAGCCAAGAAAAACTACATTTTATCCAAGCAGGACTTTTTGACCTTGTATCAGATAACTGTTCACATGATGAGTTGACAACTGTCTTACTAAAAGCAGAAAAAGCTCAAAAAAATAAATCAGAAATTTCTGTTTTAAAACAATTTGTAGCAATGAATTTTGGGTTCGACAATCTTATCGGCAGTTCAAAATTGATGACACAATTGAAAGAAAAAATCAAAAAAGTATCTCCTACAGACATTTCAGTTTTACTTAGCGGTCCCTCCGGTTCGGGAAAATCATTAATAGCAAAAATCATTCATCATCATTCCCAAAAAAGAAAACAAGCGTTTATAACTCTCGACTGTATATCTACTCCAAAGGCATTATTTGACAACCTTTTGTTCGGAGACAACGGCTCTGCTGATTCATCACTTTTGGCAAGAGCTGATAACGGTACTCTGTTTGTCAAAGATATTCATCTCCTCCCAATACCTACACAACAGAAATTAATTCAATTTATACAAACGGGAAATCTAGGTAATTCTGAAAACAGAAAAAAATTATCTGTTAGATTTTTAAGTTCCACTACCCATAATATGAGCAATTTAGTCAATACCGGTGCATTTGAAAAAGAACTCTTACATCTTGTAAGTGAAGTTTCAGTTTCAATCCCCCATCTGAGAGACAGGCTTGAGGATATCGAATCGTTAACTGAATACTTTGCCCGCATGATTTCCAATGAAACAAATCGACCGATATATACTTTTAATCGCTCGGTTTTCGAGCTTTTATATAACCATCATTGGACAGAAAATATCCGAGAACTTGAAAATATAATAAAAAGAGCTGTCACTCTGTGTAGAACCGGTCAAATTGAAGAGAATGACATTCTTTTTATCGAGTCACCGTCGGCAGGTTCATCGCCTAATAGATTTACAGTTGATATGTCTACAGATCAGGGAAATGGAATTCTTGATGAAGGACAACGCTCGCTAATAGTAAAAACTCTCAATGATAATAACTGGAATTACACGCAAACTGCCCAAGAGCTTGGTATCGGAAGAACAACTCTCTGGCGTAAAGTAAAAAAATATAACCTTAAAAAAGAGACGACTGAACTTGTCTGATAGATAGGATTTTTAATATGGCTTCACAACGTAATTATCTATCGGAAAAGAGAGATTTGTCTTTTAATTTTGAGTCAGATATTCCCGATGATGCAAATATCTCGGATATTTTCTGCGAATTAACTAGACGGCTTGAAATAAAATTTGACATCAACAAAGGTGTCTTAGTTATTCGTAATAAAAGTGAAAATTCTTTTCTGGCAATTTCTACTTGGAATAACGGAGAGTTTTTAGACGGGTTGGCAATCTCTCTGCCGACCGAACCTTCACTTTTTGAACAGGTTGCCGCAGACGGTCAGGTTTATTCTGATAGTTACGCCGGTATGTTTAGTGGCAATTTCTTTGAAAAAAAATTACTGCTCGACAATAACAGCAGGTCATACATGTTACATCCTTTGAAACATGAAGGTGAAATAATAGGAATGATAGGATATAGCTCCGAGGAAGACCTTGCATTTTCTGTCTTTGAAGAAGGTATTCTCGTAGATATCACGTCAAAATTTGCAAAAATAATCAATGATAAAAAATTCGACCACAGATTGTAGATTATTTTTTTGAGCGTATTCGTTTTATTGCTCTATTATGTTCAGCATTTGTTTTTGAAAAATAGTGGGTGCCTTTATTATCTGCGACAAAATAAAAATACTCTGTCGTTTCCGGTCTGATAGCAGCTTTGATTGCTTTTAACCCGGGAGAATTTATCGGAGTTGGCGGCAGCCCTTTACGCATATACGTATTGTACGGGGTATCTTTTCGTAAATCTTTTTTGTACAACGGTCTCTCTAGCCCTCCCATACCATAAATTACCGTCGGGTCCGCATCGAGTTTCATATTTATTTTTAATCTGTTATGATACACCGATGATACCAATTTTCTCTCTCCGCCTACACCGGTTTCAGATTCAATAATAGATGCCATGATGATTATCTCATTACGGTTTAGATTGTTTGGAAGATTGTTAATCCATATATCTTTGGTTTGAGATTTAAACATCGCTACTAATTCTTTGACAACCGACTTTTCATCGATACCCCAAGGGAAATAATATGTCTCGGGAAATAAATATCCCTCAAGCGACGGTATATCAAGCGAACGCACAAAAGATGTATCATAATCTAAATTGCGGATTTTTGCAGAGTCAAGCCGTAACTTATCAGCAAGGAGCGATGCGGTCTCCCAAATCATATTACCTTCGGGGATTGTCACTTTGATACGTAGAAAGTCTCCTTTTTCAAGACGTTCTAAAACAGAACGACAGGAATTTTTCCCGCTGAAATCATATCTCCCTGGTGTCAGTTTTTTATCAAGTCCTTTAAACTGTGCCGGATACTTAAACATAATACGGGAGCTGATAACTTGTTCTTTTAAAAGGGTCGATGTTATCTCGGCAAAAGAAGAGCCAGGTTTTATTATTAAAGTAACTGTTTTGTCTGCTAAGTCTGTTTCCTCGGTATAAATTCTATAAAAAAAGATTGCAACAAGCGATGCGAAGATGATAGCAAAGAATACTAATTTTAAAAACAAATTTTTCAGCATATTTTACCTTATTGATGTTCTTCTAAAAACCGTTGTAAAATTATGACAGCTGCCAAACGGTCGATTCTTTTTTTATCTTTTCCAACTTTTTGTCCGTGAGCGTGTAAAATTTTGGTTGCTTCAATAGAACTGGCATGCTCATCAACTCGAAACAATTCCCCGTTGTAGAATTCTTGCAGTTTGTTTATAAACTTATCAATCTCACGACATTTGTCAGATTTATCGCCCGACTTTAGTAGTGGATAGCCAAAGACAAGTCCGTTCGGTTCGTATTCTTCAATAAGTGCTAGAATTTTTGTGAGGGCATCTTTTTGTGATTTCACTTCAAGGGTTGTAAGTGCCGAGGCAATTATCCCCATCGTATCGGACTTGGCGATGCCGATACGGCGGGTTCCGTAATCAATTGCGAGAAATGCTTTGTTGTACTGTTGGTTCATGATGTGAATGTAGGCTATTTATACTTTCAGGTCAAATAATGTTTACAGGCTAAAACCGTAAACTTAATTTGAATCCATATGTTTTTGTATCAGCAAAGTAACTTGGCTCAATGTTAAAGTTGGATTGCAACATAGACGCTTTCTTTTTTCGCATTGTTTTTTTTACCGTTGCAATATCATAGACAGCAGAAATAATTATGACACTTGCTGACACGGCCATTATTATATCATTAGTAGAGTCATCATTATAATAACCACATTCAAAACAATCGGTAATAACTGTTTCATCAAGGTATGCACCGGCAAAGGCAAGAACACCTATTGTTCTAATTCCAATTCCAACCCAAGCTCTCCCGGGTTTTTCAGCATAAAAATAGCCAAGTGATGGTCCAAAAACGAACCCCGGAACAGCAAAAACTATCGTAGGAAGTGGTCCGACTGTTCCCCAGAATGATTCTTTAAATGCATGTGATTCAGTTTTTAATTGAAAAGAATTAACATATATAATGTTAGTTGAATCAGAGTCATAAGACTCGGCCGAAATTTCTTCGGCTTTTATAGAATTATTCAAACCAAACAAAACGAAAAGTAGAGATAGAGTAAAAAAGTATCGAATATAAGATTTTGAATTATTCTCTAATTTATTTTTTATTATAGACATTTTAAACCCTTCCATTTTTAAAATCTACTATTAATTAAATGACGTAAAATAATACTAATCGTTCAATTATAAAATGGGTTCAGTCACATATAAAACAGCTGAAGACATATATTTTCACAAATGGGTTCGTTTCACATATAAAGGGAACCTACAAACTGCGTTTAACACATCCCTATCACATGTAACCACCACGTTAACATAGCGTTACAGGGAAATGGCTTTGACTGTAAAATGGCTTAAGCCATTTTTACTAATTTTTATTGTAGCGATTTTGTGCTTACGAAAATCTTTCTGTTAAATGATTCTTTCATGTATGGTAGTATTTAAGGATTAACGTTGAGTGTGTATAGAATTTGTAAAGCGAAAAGAGGGGCAGACAAGGGGAGGTTGTCACTTACACTTGTGGAGGCTGTGCCATTTTGAAGTGTCAGGAATGGGTTCCTGACACCGCATTGAAAAAAAGTCAGGTCTCGGAGAGACCTGACCTACTAGACTACAATTAGACTATAATAGGTTAATATTCGATAGAAAGATTATTATGATACAAACATAGATAACATGACAGATAGCTGGTTGTTTTTTATTCCTAATGATTCATTAAGAGAAAATCCATATCGGTTTAATGAGTCTTGAGAACCTGACAATATGTTTTTAAATCCAACAGAGTACTTAATATCTAAATGGTACGTATTCTCGGTATCAGACAGGAATTACAAAAAGATGGGTAAAAATTTATTATAACAATATACTTATTGATGATAGTTACTATCCATTTGATTTACCTTTAAACAGATCATATTCTTACAATCTAGCCGTTTCAGCACAAGACGGTTATTATAGATATGAAATCACTTCTCAATCTATATATCCCGGTGTTGCTTCCAGTACAATAATTGACTCAATCTACATAGCAAGATATACAGACCCGGGTGATCAATTTGTAATTGATAGTGTGAGAATACATGACCCAACAGGTGAACTGCTCTCTTTATGCCTCTATGATGACCCTAACAGATGGTGGGTAGCAAAGGTCTATGCCCGTGATACGTATTATAACGCACCAGCTGATATATAAGTGGGAATACAATTCCAGTTACGGTACAGCAATGGTGAGTAAAGATACCACATCAGTCCAGCCATGGTCACTCTTTGCGATAACAGATCAGGATTCTGTCTATTTTAAAATACCTTTCGGATATGGAGAGCCTGTAGTTTATCGTAGCCTATTTCAAGTAGCAGTCACTGACGAGCCTTATAATGATACTCTAACTGATCGATTCGATTATACTTGGGATCCAATTTCACCAAAAACTTATTCAGACTATATATATAGTGCCCTATGTAGAACACCATGTCCACCGGCTTGCCCTCCTTTGGACTTAGGATGCCCCACATTATACTCGTGGGATGGAGATGAATATCTTTTTAAAAACAATATCTTGCCCCAATCAGAATACTACAATCTGAATTTGGAAGATAAAGTTGATTATTATCCAATCTTTAATTCTACTCTTACTCCTGAAAATGAATACAAATTTATGATAAATGAAATTGAAAACGAAATAACTTTTTTTGATCAAATTGAATTATTTGCTGTAGATATTCCGGATACTGATGAAACTATTATATTTGATTCTAAACAAAGGTTTGGTGTTATTCGTTCTGATATTATAAAACCAATCAGTGCGGTAACAAATGACAGTATAGATATTATAGCAGAAATAGAAAAAGAGGATGATTTGAGCTATAAATCTTCTCAAGGCGGATATATGATTGTTGAATATGCTTTAGGTAATAAGGCATCAAACGTCAGTAAATCGACAGGTCTCGGAGACGGTGGAATCGGTCCCCCGCCACCTGATAAAGGCAGTGCTAAGTTAGCTGTAGATTCAAGTTCTTTTATCCCGAATGTATTTAATGTATATATAGAAAATAATGTTGGTGAATTTATCTCTATCGATACAATTCCACCGAGAGAGAATAGTTTGAATAACATTGTAAGTCTTTCTGATTATGTAAATGACAATGGAATTCTCAGAATAAAACTTGAATGGACAAATGAGGTAGATATAAACAGTTTACCGTATTATAAATATGATTATTTTGATACACCTGCCAAAAAGTTAAATCTATTGAGTGCTGTT
>JAJRXM010000061.1 GCA_024276275.1 Candidatus Zixiibacteriota bacterium | reverse complement strand
TATCATCGATAAGGATTTCAACGGATCCCTTGATTGAAGCTAAAGGGTTCTTGATCTCATGAGGAACACCTGCTGCTATTTGACCTACCATTGATAAGCGATGTGACCGTTCTAGTTGTAGATTTGCCTGAGCATGTTTTTTTCTTATCTTTAATTCTCTTTCAACTAAAGCACCTGTTACAATGGCTATCGCAAAGTAAAATATGATTTCTACAATTTCACCTGCTAAATCATGTACATCTGAGCCCTGTCCCAATAAATAAGGGAAGACTAATACGGAAATTATTGATGCGGTGGATAAGCCGCCCCGTAATCCGAACCAAGAAGTTGATATGACAATCGGAATATAGCAAAACCGACCATGTAGTGCGTGTAGCCAATGAACATGTCCAAAGAACGGTTTCCATACCCAGCCGTAATGAAATGCGATTGTAATGGCTATAGCCAAAGATAAAATTATTAATTTAAACCTTGTGTTAAGTCGTTGTTCGGGCATACTTTTCCTTTTAAGTAATTTCAATTATAGGATAAGCAACATTTGTTCCATTAATTAAAGTGCTACAAAATCTATACTTAACTTATTAGAGTATAGAAGCTTAATCTGTAAGTTAGAAATTAATTGAAGATAAAGAAATAAAAAAAACAATAAAAATGAAGAAAAATGCGTACTATTGTTCATAATTGGACAATAGTCTACAGCAAGGTATGGTGAAATTCAGCGTTAAACTTGCAAGTTACAGTTGTTCAAGGTATTACGGTTTTGGCATGTAGTTTGATATGTGTATATTGAAAATATAAGTATGAGGTTATTTATGAAGTTTAAATTGAAAGTTTTATTTTTATCGGTTCTAAGCATATTGTTTGGAAATACAGCATTTTCTCAACCTGAGACTCGGTCTATAAAAGAGACGAGAAAAGAGATTAAACAAATTGAAGAAACTTTCAATGTAAGTTCTCAGAATATCAATTTAGATTCAAACTCAGGTTTAGAAGACTATTTAAAAGTAGCGGCAATAAATAATCCTCGTTTAAAGTCTGCTTTTTATAATTGGAAAAGTGATTTAGAAAAGACAGGTTATGTTGGGGCGTTACCTGATCCTAGTATAATGTATGGGTACTTTATTGAAAGTGCTGAAACTAGAGTTGGACCTCAAAATCAGAAATTTTCATTTCGTCAAAAAATTCCATGGTTCGGTACTTTAGGGAATAAAAAAGATATCGCTTTTGAGATGTCCAATGTCAGCTATAAAAAATTTCAATCTGAGTTTTTAAGCTTATCATATCAAGTTAAGTCGGCTTTTTATGATTTATATTTTTTAGGTAAAGAAATTGAAATTACACAAGATAATATTGAACTATTATTGTTTTGGGAATCAGTAGCGAGAACTAAATATAAAGTAGCTCTCAAACAACATCCTGATATTATTAAAGCTCAAGTTGAATTAGGCAAGCTAGAAGATAGACTTCTGACTTTAAAAGATAAAGTACGTCCTGTCAAAGCAAGACTTATTGCGGTATTAAATATATCATCCACTATTGAACTCCCAATTCCAGATACAATTGTTTTTGAAGAAGCACCGGCACTTGATAAAAATTATATTAAAACGATACTTGAAAACAATCCAAACCTTGACGCTATTAAATACATGATTGAAAAAGAACAGTATGCGGTCAAGTTGGCAAATAAATCTTCACTTCCGAATTTCACACTTGGTTTTGATTATATTGAAACAGGTGAAGCGCTCAACCCTGCATTGTTTGAAAGCGGAAAAGACCCCTGGGTAGCGTCGGTAGGAATCAACGTACCTCTTTGGTTCGGGAAAAATAATGCCAAGAAAAATGAAGCAAAAGCCAGAAAAAGATCGGCAGAGTATTTACTAAAAGATAAAGAGAATCAACTTACTGCTATAGCTGAAAAAATTATTTTTCAACATGATGATGCTTTAAGGAAAATTCAATTATACCGAGACGGATTGGTTCCTAAAGCGGAACAATCATTAAATGCATCATATATTTCTTACCAGGCAGGTAAAGCTGACTTTTTAAATGTCCTTGATGCTCAGCGTCAGTTGCTAAATTTTCAGCTTATGCTTGATATGTCTAAAACAAAACTAGCAAAAAGACAAGCCGAAATTGACATGTTAACCGGAATAGAACTACCAAGTAACTAATTTATTTAAAGGAGAAACAAATGAAAACAAACAAACTCTTCACATTCGCTTTTTTGGGTCTGATGATGCTTTCTTTTTCAGCATTTGCAGCCGGAGAAAAGGCGGGACAAAAAACAGAAGTAAAAAAAGAATTAAAAAACCAAACAAACTGTCCGGTCATGGGTGGTGCAATTGATTCTTCAATTTATACGGATATCCAGGGACAAAGAGTTTATCATTGTTGTCCGATGTGTTCCAAAAAATTAAAAGAAGATCCTGATAAGTTTTTCAAAAAAGCAGCTGAAAAAGGAATTCTATTTGAAAATATCCAGACAACATGTCCTGTTTCTGGTGAAAAGTTAGAGGACAAGTCGGTTTACTCTGATTTTGAAGGTCGTAGAATTTATTTCTGTTGTAAAAAATGCCGTGGTGCTTTTAATGAAAACCCACAAAAAGTTCTCGATAAGATGGACGGTATGAAATAAAAAACAGGAATGAAAATGAAAATGAAGAAAAAAGATAGTGCTGAAGATCATAGTGGTCATAACCACTAATAGTATATAAATCTCTAGGAGAATGCCATGAATGACAATGTAACATTAGGAAATAAATTTAAAGGGATCACTCCAAAAGGAGTATCCGGATGGATAGGACTTATTATTGTAATTATCCTGGCATTCTCCTTTGGGATAATGACCTCCGGAGGATCAGATTCTTCGGAGGTAAACTCTCAGAAAGATTCAGTTGAAGAAAGTTCAACACCGACAATTTGGACTTGTTCAATGCATCCTCAGATAAAACTTCCCAAACCGGGTAAATGTCCGATTTGTTTAATGGACCTTATACCATTGGAAACAGGAACCTCTGAAGGTTTAGACCCTAGCCAAATCAGAATTTCTCAATCAGCAAAAGAATTGGCGCAAATTCAATCCACACCTGTTACACGTGGTTTTGCCGAAGTAGAAATACGATTAGTCGGGAAAATTGCGATAGACGAAAGAAAACTTAATTATATTACTGCATGGGTCCCTGGTCGACTCGACCGTCTTTATGCTGACTACACTGGTGTAAATGTTAATAAAGGTGATCATATGGTTTATATGTATTCACCTGAATTACTTGCTGCTCAAGAAGAATTGCTGCAAGCTATAAAAGCTGTAGACGCTTTAGGGAATACAAAAAGCAGCATACTTAAAGGAACTGCGGCCCAAACTGTAATAGCGTCCAAAGAAAAATTACGTTTGTTTGGGTTGACTAATGAACAAATTAAAGATATTGAAACAACCGGAAAAACCTCTGACCATTTAACTATCAATGCTCCTATCGGTGGAATTGTAGTTCATAAAAATGCCAAAGAGGGTATGTATGTTAAAACAGGAACTCAAATTTATACTATAGCAGATCTTACAGAATTGTGGATTTACTTTGAAGCTTACGAATCCGATTTACCTTGGCTCAGATATGGACAAACAGTAGAATTTAGTTCTCCATCGTTCCCGGGTGAAACATTTGAAGCAGTAATTAGTTTTATTGACCCTGTAGTCGATTCAAAAAAACGAACAATAAAAATTAGAGCAAATGTAGAGAATAAAAAAAGTCTGCTCAAACCGGATATGTTTGTGAGCGGAATAGTAAAATCGAAACTTAATAACAACGGCAAAGTTATAGATTAAAATCTTGTAGGTAAGTGGATTGGTCCGATGCATCCGGAAATAGTAAGAGACGTATCAGGAGCATGTGATATCTGTGGTATGCCACTTGTGAAAGCGGAAGACTTGGGATATGCGTCTAATACCGCATCTGTTTCTGATGCTCCACTTTTGGTACCTATTACCGCACCGATGATAACCGGTAAGCGTGCTGTTGTGTATGTTGAAATTCCAAATGAAGAAGAACCGTTGTTTGAAGGTCGTGAGGTTATTCTTGGGCCACGTGCCGGTAACTTTTATGTTGTGAAGTCCGGTTTAGAGGAAGGTGAATTAGTTGTTGCTAACGGTGCCTTTAAAATTGATAGTGAATTACAAATTCAGGCAAAGCCGAGTATGATGTCTCCAGAAGGTGGTGGTCAAGTTGGGCATAACCATGGTGGTATGAAAGCTGCAACCTCGCAACCGGTTGAGAATAAAAAAGTTGTCAATCATTCTATAAGCACAAAAGCTCTTGATGCTCTAAAACCGTTGTATAAAACATATTTTACTATTCAAATGGCACTGGCAAGTGACGATTTTAGTGCTGCCTCAACAAGTTATAAAGAAATATCCTCTCAAGTAAAAAAAGTGGATATGTCTTTGTTTAAAGGTGATGCTCACATGGCATGGATGAAAATTTCTGAAGCTGTTTCAAAAGCTGCCGAAAGTGGTGCAAAAGCTGAATCAATCGATATTTCCAGAAGCTCTTTTGTATTATTATCTCAGGCAGTTGTTGAGTTGGAAAACTCATTTGGACATAGTGAAAATAAAGATTATTTCCTCACATTCTGCCCGATGGCTAACAATGATAAAGGAGCTCATTGGCTTCAAACTGTGGATACGGTTTATAATTCTTTTTATGGCGAGATGATGCTTCGATGCGGCGAGATTCAAAAGACTTTAGTCTCTAAATCAGGTAAAGGGGAATAGAATATGTCAGATAAGATTCAAATCCCCGACGGACAGAAACTGTCTATACTTGATAAAACTATTAAATACTGTATTGAGAACAAACTTATTGTAACAATGATCACCTTGTTATTCATCGTTTGGGGTATTATGTCTGCTCCTTTCGATTGGGATATTACTTCAATTCCAAGAGATCCGGTTCCGGTTGATGCAATTCCTGATATCGGCGAAAATCAACAGATTGTTTTCACAGAATGGATGGGTCGTTCCCCTCAAGATATTGAAGATCAAATTTCTTACCCTTTGACAGTTTCATTACTCGGTATTCCCGGTATTAAGACTATCAGATCATATTCCTATTTTGGTTTTTCTTCAATTTATATAATTTTTAAAGATGATGTAGAATTCTATTGGTCACGCACAAGAGTACTGGAAAAACTGAACTCTCTTCCTTCAGGTACACTTCCGGGCGGAGTCAGTCCTGCATTGGGACCGGATGCTACTGCTTTAGGGCAAATCTATTGGTATACTTTGGAAGGTCGTGATAAAGACGGCAATCCGACCGGTGGATGGGATCTGCATGAACTGAGATCAATTCAGGATTGGACCGTCAGGTATGCATTGCAATCAGCAGAGGGTGTTTCAGAAGTAGCATCTATCGGTGGTTTTGTACAAGAGTATCAGATTGATGTCAATCCGGATGCTATGCGTGCCAATAATATAAAAATTCAGGATGTTTTTAAATCTGTAAAGATGTCTAATGTCGATGTCGGAGCAAGAACTATCGAAATTAATAAAGCCGAGTATGTTATTAGGGGGCTGGGCTTTATTGAAAGTTTGGAAGATATTGAAAATACGGTAGTCAAGCAAACTGATAATGTTCCTATTCGAATAAAAGATGTTGCTACTGTTGCACTCGGCCCTACAATACGTAGAGGAGCATTGGACAAAGGTGGGGCAGAAGTTGTCGGCGGAGTTGTAGTTGTACGTTATGGGGAAAATCCTCTAGCTACGATTAAAAGTGTTAAAAAGAAAATTGAAGAAATTGCTCCGGGACTTCCCAAAAAAATATTGGCTGACGGTAGAGAATCGCAAGTTACTGTTGTACCTTTTTATGATCGTACAGGATTAATCAATGAAACACTCGGTACGTTAAATACAGCTCTAGTAGATGAAATTTTGGTTACTATCATTGTTGTAATTATTATGCTCATGCATTTACGTAGTTCAATTCTTATATCAGGGCTATTACCTCTAACCGTACTTGTTGTATTTATAGCAATGAAAGTTTTCAAAGTTGATGCTAATATTGTCGCATTGTCAGGAATAGCTATCGCAATTGGGACGATTGTAGATATGGGGGTAGTTGTATGTGAGAATATAGTTAGACACTTAGATAAAGCACCCCCGGATAAAAGTAAAATGCAAGTCATCTATGAAGCCTCGACCGAAGTCGGGAGTGCTGTTCTTACTGCTATAGCAACAACTGTTGTATCGTTTTTACCGGTGTTTACTATGGAAGCAGCCGAGGGTAAATTATTTAAGCCGCTTGCCTATACAAAAACATTTGCATTGATTGCTTCGGTAGTTATAGCATTGACGATTATTCCTCCTTTTGCACATTTACTGTTTACTAAAGGAAAGAAAGCAACTAAAGGAATTAGTATGCTGCCGGCAGGTCTGCTTTTGGCAGGTATAGTAATTATGTTTATGTCGTTTTGGTTAACAGGAACAGTCCTTATTGCTACTGCTGCATTTTTACAGTTCAAAAACCGTATTCCATCTAAAATCGGTGAAAAACTTCCTGCAATATTTAACTATATAATTGTTTTTATTGTCGCAATATTCTTATCTAATCATTGGCTACCATTGGGTGTTCAAGCCGGGTTGATACTAAACTTTTTCTTTGTAGCAATTTTATTAGGCTCTATTTTGTATTTATTTCAATTGGTTATTAAAGTTTATGAGCCTGTTTTACGATGGTGTCTTGAAAACAAAAAACTATTTTTATCACTTCCACTTACGCTTGTTATTGTCGGTATGTCAATGTGGTTAGGATTTGACCGAATATTCGGATTTATGCCTCAGTTTATTAAATCAACTTCAATATATTCATCATTGAATCATTCAGTTCAGGGCTTTGGTAAAGAATTTATGCCTGACTTGGATGAAGGCTCTTTCTTATACATGCCGACTACAATGCCTCACGCTTCTATCGGTGAAGCTCTTAGCGTGCTACAGCTGCAGGATAAAGCCTTTACCTCAATACCCGAAGTTGAATCTGCTGTCGGTAAACTTGGGAGAGTGGAATCACCTTTGGATCCTGCACCTATATCGATGATTGAAACTGTCATCAACTATAAGCCCGAGTATATTATTGATAAAGTCGGTCATCGAATAAAATTCAGGTATGATGAAAGCACCGATAAGTATGCTCGCGATGAATTTGATGAGTTAATACCTGATAATGACGGGCGACCTTACCGTCAATGGCGTGAACATATTAAATCTCCAAATGATATTTGGAAAGAGATTGTTAAAGCAGGTAAACTAATAGGAACGACTTCAGCCCCTAAATTACAACCTATTGCTGCTCGTATTGTTATGCTTCAGTCAGGCATGAGAGCTCCGATGGGAGTGAAAGTTAAAGGACCTGACCTTGAAACAATCGAAAAAGTTGGATTTGATTTAGAAAGGCTTCTCAAAGAAGTACCGTCTATTGAACCGGCAGCAGTAATTGCTGATAGAATTGTAGGAAAACCGTATCTTGAAATTGATATAGACAGAGAGAAAATTGCCAGATACGGACTTCATATTCGACAGATACAAGACATTATCGAAGTAGCTATCGGTGGTAAAAAGATTACAACAACCGTAGAAGGTCGTGAACGATATCCGGTACGGGTTAGGTATCAACGTGAATTAAGAAATACAATAGAAGACTTAGAGAGAATTCTTATCCCGGCAATGGGTGGAGCCCAAATTCCATTAATCGAGTTAGCTGAGATTAAGTTTATAAGAGGACCGATGGTTATTAAATCCGAAGATACTTTTCTACTCGGATATGTTCTCTTTGATAAGAAACCGGGCTATGCTGAAGTTGATGTTGTCGAAGATGCCCAAGCTTATTTAAAGTCTAAAATTGAAAGCGGAGAACTCGAAATCCCGGCAGGAGTCAGTTATGTTTTCTCCGGAAGCTATGAAAATCAAGTTCGCTCTGAAAAGAAACTGCAAGTTGTACTTCCGTTAGCGTTGTTGATAATTTTTATGATTCTCTATTTCCAATTCAAAAGAGTGCCGGTTACATTGCTAGTGTTCTCAGGAATTTTTGTCGCATGGTCTGGCGGATTTATTATGCTTTGGCTATATGGTCAAGATTGGTTCTTAAATTTCTCGATAATGGGTTTTGACTTTAGAGAATTGTTTAACATACGCGAGTATAATTTATCAGTAGCTGTATGGGTCGGATTTTTAGCTCTGTTTGGTATAGCAAGTGATGACGGCGTGATTATCTCTACTTATTTGAATCAGGTTTTTGATAAAAGAAAACCGTCAACGGTGAAAGAAGTCAGGGAAGCAGTGGTACATGCTGGATTACGTAGAATTAGACCTGCTTTAATGACCGTTTCTACTACAATACTTGCTTTGATTCCTGTGCTGACTTCTACAGGGCGAGGTGCCGATATAATGGCTCCGATGGCTATTCCTTCTTTTGGTGGTATGACAGTAGTTGTTATCACAGTTTTTGTTGTACCTGTGTTGTACTGTGCCATTGAAGAAAGAAGAGTTAATAAAATTCCTATTGAAATTGAAAAGGAGTAATTTCTTATGAATAAACTGATGAAAGCTATATATATTTTGTTTACACTTAGCATACTTCTTACGGTATCGTCAAATGTCCGAGCTGAAGTAACAAATAAGTATTGCCCGGTTACGACTAATGAATTAGCTGAAGAGAAGTTTTCTTTGGAGTATGAAGGCGAAACTATTTATTTATGTTGCAACGGTTGTAAAAAAGATTTTTTGGCAGACCCGGAAAAATACATGGCAAAACTTGCTACGATGAAAACAGAATCTGAAACAGATGCACATGATAGTAGTAACACACACGGAACTACGGCTCAATCAGTTGATGTATCTTCAACAAAACCAATTGAAGGTGGTCATGGAGAAGAACCTGCCCACGACCATGAAACGGATCATGAACAAACTAGTTCATTGCTCACATTCATCGGTAAGTTTCATCCGTTAGTTATTCATTTTCCTATCGCATTAGTCTTTACAGCTTTACTGTTTACCGGACTTGCGATGTTGCTAAAAGTTGAGATTTTTGATACTCTTTCAATTTATCTGATATATTTTGCAGCCCTTTCGGCTCTACTTGCTGTTATCTTAGGATTGATAGCAGGGTACAATGCTTCGTATCCGTCATTTTTAATATCATCTTTTGAATTACATCGGATATTAGGAATAAGCTCCTCTTTAGTTACTTTTATAACTGCATATATAGGTTATAGGCAACTATCTCAAAATCCAAGCGGTGGAGTTATGCTTTACCGTTTGGTTCTTTTAGTTAATGCTATTCTTGTTGGAGTGACAGGGCATTTAGGGGCAACATTAGTGTTTGGACTTGATTACTTTAATTTTTAAAAAGTAGGAGTATAATAAAATGAAATACAAATTGTTTTATATGTTATTACTCATACCTATACTGATATTCTTATTATTCGGGTGCAGCAGTCATCATGATAACAATATGATGTCAAATAATACTAATACATCATTTGCTGCTTTGATATTTCCTGCTAATGGAACTGTAGATGTTTCTACGGCATCATCTGTCAGCTTGAAGTTTGTAACCCGAATGGATACATCTTCTGTTATGGATAATTTTCATCTTGCAGGTGGTGACGGAATGCATCTATGGATGGATTCTGTTACTCATTCCGGGGGGATGGGAAATATGAGTATGGAAAAAATGAATCATTTGATGAATTGGATTGATTCTATTCAAATTCAAGGAACCTTTCATTGGAACAGTACAATGGATAGTTGTGAATTTATTCCTTCTGACAGCATGTTGTCAAATACAGACTACATGATATTTATGGATGAAAATAATATGATGAACCGCGACGGCAGTATGATGGGGAGTAATATGAATCATCATAATAATGGGTATCATCAATATCATTTCAAAACCGGTCTATAAACTTACCTGAAAAATTAATCTATTTGATAAAGCGTCCATTGTTTAATGGACGCTTTTTTAATTAAAGAATTATATACAATATTCATCAAAACTGTTGAATAGTCAACGGTATGTTAGTGGCAGCAGTTAGCAAATAATAGATAATTACAGCCTAAGCATAGGTGGTATAACAAGATAGAGAGATATGCCGTTTTTGGCTTACTTTATGCTAATTGATATAGTGTACAAATGAAAGCGAGGTACATAAAATGAAATCATTGATTATAATAACTACAATTTTGTTTCTCTTCTCAGTCGGGTTCGGAAAAGAAACTAATCAAGAAAAAAGAAAAATCGGTTTTGACGACATCTTACAATTTGACAACTCGCATTCTATAACATTATCTGAAAATCTTTCTATTCCAAAAAGTTTTAAAGTAAAACAAAATTATCCTAACCCATTTAATGCATCGACTGTTATTGAATATGATCTTCCGATACGAGCAAAAACTTCGATTGTAATTTATAATTCATTAGGACAGCAAATCAGAACTTTGGAAAACAACACCAAAGAAGCAGGAAGCTACCGGACTGAATGGGATGGGAAAGATGATTTAAGACAAGAGATAGCATCGGGAATTTATTTCTATGTTGTACTTGCAGATGAGTACTATTCTATAAATAAAATGGCTTTAATAAAGTAAGAATATGAAAATGGAAACTACAATTCAGAACGTATCAATTAAAGAACAAACCCTTTGTCATTATGATGACTTGTTACGATATGCCTATAAGCTGACTAAGAACAAAGATGATGCCAAAGATATAGTACAAGAAACATTTTATAAGGCATACGCAAATTTTGATAAATTCACAATCGGTACAAATTTGAGAGCTTGGTTATTTAAGATATTGTATAATCAATTTTGTACTCAATACAGAAAAAAATCTAATACAATGGAAGTTTCTGAAAATAATATTGTTGAAAATAGCAGCATGCCGGATAATAAAATATCGGAATCAGAAATAATTTATTCAATATGCAATTTAGATAAGAAGTATAAAATGATTTCATTATTATTTTTTTTAAATGAATATACATATTCTGAAATTGAAAACCTTACAAATCTAAAACTTGGGACGGTGAAGTCCAGAATTTTCAGAAGCAGGGATATTTTACGGGATAAAATTGATCGTAAAATTAAAGCCCGAACATATTTAAAAGCTGTCTAACATAAAAAAGGTGAAATATGAAAACAGAGAATAGTAAACATGATATAAATTACAATATTGTAGGTATCGCTGTAAGTATTCTACTCGTCACTATCGGCCATTATTTCTTTTCACCGCATCACGGTTTAGTGCATAATGTGTTACAACGACTATATTACATTCCGGTAATCTGGGCAGCATATAAGTATGGTAAAAATGGTGGATTGTTGATTTCTTTGATTTGTGGTATAGTCTATTTACCTCATATACTTATCAGTTGGGGAATGCATCCTGAATATCAAATAAACCAAATTATTGAGATTGTTCTTTTTATTTTAATCGGGTATACTTCAGGACTATTATTTGAACAGAAAGTGAACGACCAAAGACTATTACAGTCGTATGAAAAAATGGCCTTGTTTGGGAACTTATCACGTTCGATTATACGCTCACTAAAAACACCGCTCAAATCAATAAATGGAATGCTGATTGCCCTTGAACCGTTTGAAAAACAAAATCCTGCGATTGGAACATTTTTAGACGTAATTAAAACAGAGACTAAATCTATAGAAGTAGTAAGGAATGATTTGATCTCACTTGTTGAAAGAAAAAAACTTAGATTGAAAAAGCAAAATATCAATGAGATTTTATTCAGTTTTTTATCTGAAGCAGAAATGGAATTAAAACATAAAAAAATTCAGGTTTTAAAAGAAATCTCTCATGTGAAGCTGCTCGGTTTTGTGCATAAAAAATCTTTAATTGAATCGTTTCATCATCTAATTGGTAAACTGACAGAAAATAATAAATCTGTTGATAGAATAAAAATTTATAGTAAGGAAACATCCTCGTATCTCTTAATCGGGGGTTCAAAGTCGGAACAACAATTAGATAAGTATTACTACAGTAAACTGAGTGATCTCAATTCTGACAACTATCATAACTATGATATGATTTCTGTTATAAATGTTATGAATAACCATTTTGGTGATTGTCGTTTTAGATGGAAAGATAATGAGTTGGATGAATTCATTTTAGTGTTCCCCAAAAAAATTAAGCTTCCATGGTATTTAAAAGACGGTACTGTTCGTGATAAAAATAATAAAAATATTAAAACAAAAACAACCCATAATTTATTAGATAAAGAAAAAGTGCTTTTATAACTATAGATGATCAGATAAGTTTTACGAAAACGAAATTTGTTTAAACAAGGAGCAATGTTTTGCCTTTAAAAGACCCAGTTTGTAATATGAAAGTAGATGAGTCCTCAAAGTTTTCAGTTCTGCACGAAGACACATCCTACTATTTTTGCAGTCAAACATGTTACGATAAATTTATAAACGACCCCAAAAAATATATCGAACCGCATGATGCAGATCATGAATGTTGTAATACTACAACCTCTGCTGAAACAAAAAAAGAACCGGATAATAGCAAAGCCGGCAAGTATACCTGTCCTATGCATCCCGAGGTAGAGTCAGACAAGCCGGGTGATTGTCCAAAATGCGGGATGGCGTTAGAATCTCTAACTCCGACAGCAGCAGCAGAAAAAACTGAATATACCTGTCCGATGCATCCAGAGATTGTTCAAGATGAACCCGGTAGCTGTCCGCTTTGCTGAATGGCGTTAGAGTCGCGGACAGTCACGATAGATGAAGATACTACGGAATTAAAGTTAATGACAAAGAGGTTTTGGGTCGGTGCTGTTTTATCATTACCTCTCTTATTTATTGCGATGGGTGACCTTATTCCGGCAGTTCACGATTGGCTAAAAACAGTAACTTCACCAAGTGTGCTAACATGGTTAGAATTAGTTCTCGCAACTCCGGTTGTTCTTTGGGGCGGTTGGCCGTTTTTTACAAGAGGTTGGCAGTCAGTTATTAATCGAAGCCCAAATATGTTTACTCTAATAGGTCTCGGCACGGGTGTCGCATATATCTATAGTCTTATAGCTATTCTAATGCCGGACATCTTCCCGGATGCTTTTCGGGATGAAACCGGAAAAGTTGCTGTTTATTTTGAAGCAGCAGCAGTTATTGTTACTTTAGTTCTACTTGGTCAAGTGTTAGAACTAAAAGCAAGAAGTCAAACAGGTGCGGCAATCAAAGCTTTGCTTGGTCTGGCACCTAAAACTGCTAAAAGAGTAAATGATGACGGTACAGAAGAAGATGTCCCTATAGATCAAATTAAAATCGGTGATAAACTTCGTGTACGACCGGGTGAAAAGGTTCCTATTGACGGAATTGTCGTTGAGGGTAGCAGTTCGGTTGATGAATCGATGATTACCGGTGAACCTATACCTGTTGAAAAAACAGAAGGTGAAAAAGTTATCGGAGCTACGGTTAATAGTACCGGCTCATTGATTATTAAAGCTGAAAAAATTGGTTCAGATACCTTACTATCCCAAATTGTACAAATGGTAGCTGATGCTCAACGAAGTAAAGCACCTATTCAAAAGTTAGCTGACCAGGTTGCCGGTTATTTTGTACCGGCGGTTATTCTTGTAGCGGTCATTGCCTTTATTGTCTGGGCTACAGTTGGTCCTGATCCAAAATTAGCACACGCTCTCATTAATGCGGTTGCAGTACTCATTATCGCCTGTCCATGTGCCTTAGGTTTAGCAACTCCGATGTCTATAATGGTGGCAACAGGACGGGGGGCATCGCTTGGTGTACTCTTTAAAAATGCAGAAGCTATCGAAACATTACGAAAAGTTGATTTACTTGTTGTAGATAAAACCGGAACATTAACAGTCGGAAAACCGACATTGATGAAAGTCCATTCAGAGGCTCCTTGGAATGATGATGAAGTTTTACGATACGCAGCAAGTCTTGAAAAAGGATCGGAACATCCGTTAGCTGATGCTATTGTCAAGGGTGCCGAAAAAATTGAACTGCAATTATCTAAAGCGGAAGACTTTGAATCTATAACAGGCAAAGGAGTTATTGGCGTTGTAGAGAGTAAATCTATTGCTTTGGGTAATATGTCACTATTTGAAAGTCTAAGTATTGATATTAGCATGTTACTTGCACAAGCTAATTCTTTACGTCATGAAGGTCAAACGGTAATGTATGTGGCTGTAAATAATCAGGCCGCTGGACTAATAGGGGTAGCTGATCCAATCAAAGAGACGTCACATGCGGCAATTAAACTACTTCACGAAGAGAATATCAAAGTTGTTATGCTTACAGGAGACAGTAAAGCTACAGCAGATGTTGTTGCTAAGCAATTAGAAATTGATGAGGTTATCGCCGAGGTTCTCCCGCATCAAAAAGCCGAAGCTGTGAAACGTTTTCAGGTTCAAGGATATTTTGTTGCTATGGCTGGTGATGGTATCAATGACGCTCCTGCGTTGGCACAAGCAGAAGTAGGGATTGCGATGGGAACAGGGACTGATGTTGCCATGGAGTCTGCCGGAGTTACACTCATTAAGGGAGACATCAGAGGAATTGTCCGAGCTCGTCAACTAAGCAGGTCAACTCTTGCGAATATAAAGCAGAATCTTTTCTTAGCCTTTATTTATAATACTCTAGGGGTTCCGGTCGCAGCCGGTGTACTATACCCATTTTTTGGTTTATTGTTAAGCCCGATGATAGCAGCGGCAGCAATGAGTCTGAGCTCACTTTCAGTAATTTTAAATGCTCTGCGATTAAAGAAAAGTAAATTGATTTAATCTCATAAACTCTCAAACAGAGATATGAGGAAACTCATACCTCTGTTTGAATATCTATAAAATATATCTAGTAAATTTATAAAAATTAATTATCAGCGACACTCCTGAAAAAGTAATGTTTGATTCGTTAGCAGATGTATTTGAATTTGTGTGCGAAAAATATTTCCAAAAAGGAAGAGGATATAGTATTTGTGAAAGAGCTGTATTGGGATAAGACTCGATTCCATCAAACCCAATGAGACGGGGAGGATAATCAGGTAGATAAGCAGTACCGAAAAGCCAATCCCAAAGACTAAGATTTACACCAAAGTTACATAGTAGAGGCCCTTCTTGTGTACGATGGTGATGCCAAATATGCATAGTCGGATTATTAATAAAGTACTTCAAGTATCCAATATTGATTTGCAGGTTCGCATGGTTGAAGTGTCCTATGCCGGTGTTTACTATAGCAAGTAAAAGTAATACTTCTATGTTGAAACCGAAGAATGAAAGTAGCGGGTACGAAATCGATTTATATAGGAGAGCTTCAAGCCAGTGAAAGCGTAAACTGCCTATCCAGTCCATTATTTTAATACTATGATGTACTTTATGAATGTTCCATAGCCACGAAATTCGGTGCAGAAGATTGTGGATACACCAGTGTAAAAAATCTATAAGAAAAAAAGCTGTAATAAACTGGAACCATATCGAGTGAGACGCAACAACTCCTGAATAGAATGTATTATTCAGGCCGATAGATTGAAGAAAAATATTTAACTCACTTATAATCGGCACAGCAACTATAGCTAATCCCCAACCAACAAAATGGCCGTTAAAAACAAAGTAAAATAAATCGGTTAAAATCCCTTTGCGAAAAATTTTCTGTTGGTGTCTTGGACTCAAACGCTCTGCGATGACAAAGAAAATTGAGAATCCAAATAACCAATATATAAACGTCACAATTTATTATCCTCTTTTATTGTTCTCATCTTTGGACAGCTTTAAATCCTGCCGATTTTATTGTTTCAATTATTTTATCAACCGGCGTATTCTCAGTAATTTCTATTATTGCATTACTATTTTGATAAGATACTTCAGCATTAATTCCCGGAAGAGTTCCCAAAAACTTTTTAATTGTTGCGGCACAATGGTCACAGGTCATACCTGTAATATCTACTGTAATTTTTTCGTTACTCATTGTTTGTTCCTTTATAGTAGTGTAAGATTTTCTATATTATGTATAGTTTCCATTATTAAAATTTAGCTGTTATTTATAAACAGCAGTTTATCCCATCTTATGCTTAGCTTATCTTAAAGTGGTTGTCCTAAACCTGCTTGTTTTAGAACTTCAATGTCGATACCCCTACTGCTGCAGCATGATGCCAATTTACCGTCAATTGCTACGGCAGGGAGAGATTTGATACCGTACGCTTTAGCTTTGTTATGACATTCGTTGGTTTCGCATTCTTTGTTCAAGTCATATATAACAACATCACAACATGAACAGGCAGCATCTTTAATTTGTTTAACTGTACCTTCACAAATTGAACAACCGGCAGTAAAGATTTCAATTTTTCTTTTTTTAGACATTAGAAAATTCCTTTCATTAAATGTAATTAATTTTTACAATTCGGACAATCAATTTTTGATTCCGAATTGTTTCCCTCTTTATTTTTCTTGATAGGTACATTGTTCCAAACAGATGCTATTACTAAAAGAGCGGCACCCGAATAAAAAATATATTCAGGTAGTTCGTAGTATTTACCCACAATAATTATTACCATACTCAGACAACCCAACCAAAAGGGAAGATAGCCCCTTCTTGTCTTTGCCTTATGTGCTAGGCTATATAAAGAGATGCTCAGAAGTATTCCGATAAACAGAAAGAAATACGGACCGTTTATCAGGAACCCAAGACCTAGTGTTGAAAGTATTCCTGCGTAAGCCGGCCAACAGGCAGGGCATGCGAGATTGGGCATCAAGGCGGCACCGATTCCTGGAAGGGTAGATAGTATTTTCTTATACATTTTTAATCTTCTTCATTTGCTTCAAGTTTTTTTAGTATAACTATTTTAGATGGGTATCCTTCCATCTTTTCACCGTTTTTATATCGACGGCATCGCATAGAGTATTCGGTTTCATTATCTTCAGCAATTTCAAGGTCTTTATCATTTATTCTTATAGATGGTGAACCGAGAAAACGATGTTTAGCGGCATCTTCCGGTTTCTCAACATTAATAATTTCTATCTCTGTTTGGATACCGGCTTCTGAAAGAGATTCTTTTAAATTAGATAAAGCTATTTCATGATTAGGGCATCCCTCAAAATATAAAAATTCTACTTTCATTATGTTATGCACCTTTAGAAAGTGATTCAATGATAGGACAATCTGATATTGTTTCAGACTGTTTACATGTAATCACTAACTTTGATAATGTTTTTTTAAGTTTAGTAAGTTGTTGTATTTGATTTTCTATAAACTCTAATTTATTCTCAGCAATAATTCTGACATCACAGCATTTGAACACATTTCCGTCAGCAATTGCTAAGAGTTCTTTGATCTCTGATAAAGCAAAACCGAGTTCTTTGGCATTTTTAATGAAAATAAGGCGTTCTACATCCTTATTCTCGTAGAGTCTGTAACCACTATCTGTTCTCAATGGGTTCGGTAATAACCCTTTATTCTCATAAAATCGTATAGTTTCTTTATTTACGCCTGCTTTAGAGGCTAATTCTCCGGTTTTCATAATCTGTTTGCTCAAAATCATACTCTCCATTTCTATTTACTTATACAACCTGTACTGTACTACAGGGTTTCAGGTTTTTATGAAAAATAAAAAATTGTTGCCTTTTTCTCTCTTTTTACGTATCACTTCTTATATAAGAATAATTCTACAACTAGCGGTTAAAAGTAAAAGATTGTAACTTAGATGACATTTTCTGAATTAATGAATAGTTTTGAGCGGGTCTGTAACTCTAAAGGGTTGCGTATAACGCACCAAAGAGCTGAGATATTCCGTATTCTAGCTTCAAATCTGACTCATCCGACTGTTGAGAATGTTTTTAACAAAGTGAGAGAAGACCTTAAAACAATATCAATAGATACTGTATATCGTACTATTGCGACATTTGAGGAATATGGTCTTATAAAACGGGTACAGCTAGATAATATTACTCGGTATGACATCAATTTATCACTGCATCATCATTTTATATGTTCAAATTGTAAAAAAATAGAAGATTTTTATTGGCCTGATTTTGATAAGATGCAATTACCTGATACTATTCCCGGGTGTGGTAAAGTAGATGTGAAACAGGTAATTATCAATGGCTTATGTAATCAATGTAAATAGGTAAAAAAATAAAGATAATGAAATATAAACGATGTAAAAAAACATATAATTATAAGAATATTTCTTAAATAGGAAATGCTATTAAAAGGAGACATGTTATGTCTAAAAAGAAAGAACAATTAACAACATCTGCCGGTATTCCGGTTGGGGACAATCAAAACTCAATGACAGCTGGAGAACGGGGACCGTTGCTTATTCAGGATTGGCAGTTATTTGAAAAACATGCGCACTTTAACCGTGAGAGAATTCCTGAAAGAGTAGTGCATGCAAAAGGTTCCGGTGCATTTGGAACGTTAACTATTAACAGTGATATTGTAAAATATACGAAAGCAAAAATATTTCAACCTGGTACAAAAACAGAATGTTTATTGCGATTTTCAACTGTTGCGGGTGAAAGTGGTGCCGCTGATGCTGAACGAGATGTGAGAGGTTTTGCTTTGAAGTTCTATACTGAAGAAGGGAACTGGGATTTAGTCGGTAATAATACACCGGTCTTTTTTATTAGAGACCCGTACAAGTTTCCTGATTTTATACATACACAAAAACGTGATCCGAAAACTAATATGAGAAGTAATACTTCGCAGTGGGATTTTTGGTCACATTCACCCGAGTCTTTACATCAGATAACAATTTTATTTTCTGACAGAGGGTTACCGAAAAGTTATCGTAATATCAATGGGTATGGCAGTAATACATACAGTTTTATAAATTCTGCCAACGAAAGATTTTGGGTGAAATTTCACTTCAAAACTGTTCAGGGAATAGAGTGTATCACATCATCTGCATCAAACGAATTAATCGGAAAAGACCGCGAAAGCCATCAGCGTGACTTATATGAAGCTATTGAAAGAGGTGATTTTCCGAAATGGAATATGAAAGTTCAGATAATGACTGAAAAGGAAGCAGAGTCAACAAATTACAATCCGTTTGATTTAACAAAAGTGTGGCCTCATAGTGAATTTCCGTTGATAGATGTAGGTCTGCTGGAGCTTAACCGTAATCCCGAAAATTACTTTGCCGAAATAGAACAGGTAGCGTTCTCACCCGCAAATATGGTTCCGGGGATTAGCCATAGCCCTGATAAAGTGTTGCAGTTTCGTATTTTTTCCTACGCAGATGCACATCGGTACCGTCTTGGAGTCAACTATGACAGCCTTCCGGTAAATAAACCAAAATGTCCGGTGCATAACTATCATAGAGACGGGAAAATGCGGTTTGATGATAATTCTAAGGGTGCTGTAAATTATGAACCGAACAGCTTTAACGGTCCTGCTGAAAATGCCCGGTTTAAAGAACCACCTTTTAAAATAGAGGGTGATGCTGACCGTTATGATCACCGTGACGGTAATGACGATTATACACAAGCAGGTAATTTATATAGACTATTGCCGGAAGATGAAAAAAAGAGGTTGTATAAAGCAATTGCCGGTGCTATGGACGGTGTTCCAAAAGAGATTATTAATCGTCAAATAGAACACTTTAGGAAAGCTGATCCTGCTTATGCTGATGGAATTCTAAAAGAGTTATAGATTTTCTAAATTAGTATAGAAATATAAACGTTTAATTAAACCTCCCTCAATACCGCTAATACCCTTTTATTAGGCATTAGCGGTTTGTTTTTTTCAATTACAACTTAATTATATCCAATACAGCATATTTAAAGGCTATATAAGAATCATTTTATACTTAGAAAACATCCTTTATTCTAAAATTTGATTTATGATTGTTTGCCTGTTTTTGGAACTTTAAATGTTTATTGATGTTTAACAAAAATAAAGAATAAGATTGACGACTATAAATGTCGATGTTATATTAGAAACTTATGAAATTAAAATTTGAAAATAATCTGTCCTTACCAGCAATACTTTTTTTCATTGCTCTTTTTACTTTTGGTAGTATCGGCGATGTAATCTGTATTGGAGATGACGGACATCTAAAAGTAGAGTCTTCTTGTCAACCTTGTTGTAGCGAGATAGTTGATTCTATATTACTTATTACATCTACTAATTTGCATGACTATCATGATAATTGCTATAACTGTTCAGATTTAGAACTGGACGGTTCGGTCTGGAATAGACAAAGTACAGTTTCACTTAACCATTATACATTGTTACAACCGGTATCATTACTTTCTGTTGATAATGTTGTAAAAAATAATTCAAAATATACAGATAAAACACATACATATATATCCCCTGTTCAAAATCAGATTTCTGTTGTTATCTCAACGACAGTTTTAATCTGTTGATTCTTTTTTTAGCTCAATCCAAAATTTAATAAGTATTTAAATCAAACACAGATAATTCGTGTGTTTAGAATAAGTTATATAATTTTTTATGGAGAATTTTAAATGAAATGTAAATTATACATTTTAATGCTGTTATCAGTATGCATCATGGTATTTACTTCAGCTGTTTCTGCTGAAGATCGCTGGCAAAGTGGCTTTGACGCTTCCGGTGAAATCTCAGGTGTGAATGATTCAGTTTTAACTCTCAACGAAGTGCTGAGTCTTGTTGCTGCACAAAACCCGTCCCTTCAGGCATTGGGTTTTATGAGGGAAGCTGCTCAAGGAAATCTCAAGCAAGCGGGAGTATGGAAAAACCCTGAATTCTCAACTGAATTTGAGGAAGTAGGATGGGATGCACCGGGACTGAGTGAATCAGAAATTACGATATCACTATCTCAGGAATTCGAATTTTTTGGTCAGAGAAAAGCGAGACAAGAAGTAGCGAAGTCCGATATCAAGTCAGTTGATTTTGAGACAAAATTATTGGCATTTGATTTGTATCTTGAGGTTAAAAGTCGTTTTAATAAACTTTTACATTCTCAAAAACGTGGTGATTTAGCTGACATTTCAGTTGTCTTAGCAGAAAATATTGTTAAGAGTATCGAGTACAGGTCAAAACAGGGTGTGGCTCTTCAGTCAGAACTTTTATTGGCACAACTTGAATATCAACGAGCAAAAATAACAAGTGATGTTGCTAAACAAGAATTGCATAGTGCTCAACTAAAATTAGTATCGCTATGGAATTCTGATTTTTCTAACATTACGGTACAAACGAAAGAAGAACCGGATTTTCAGTCAGCAATGAAAAATCTTTCTACTTTACTATTATCTATTGATTCAACCAGATATGTTCAACAATTAAACTTTGAGCAGGATAAAATTCGTGCTGAAAGATTGTTGTCTACGGTTGAAGCAAAACCGGGGATTACATTAAGCGGTGGATATAAACGTATTGAAGTAGATAATTCTAATTCATTTTTGTTTGGTCTTTCTCTACCGTTACCGTTCTTAGATAAGAATCAAGGTAGAACAGCATCTCTTGATGCCTCATTACGTTCTTTAGAATTTGAACAAGAACGAATAAGGATTGAATCAAAAGCACATATTAGTGCAACAATTTCACAGATAAACCAACTAATTAACCAGCATGTTACGTTAGATACTCTGTTATTGCCAACTGCAGAGCTTGCTTTTAAAACATTACATGAGGCTTATAATGTCGGGCGTATTCCTTATACAATTTATCTTGAGGCGGAGCGTTCATTGATTGATTTACGATTTGAACATAACGATATACTTTTTGCCATTCATGAACAATTGATAGCAATTGAACAGATTAGCGGCATTAGAATAGACGAATAACGATTAAAGGAAAATGAAATGAAATTACTACTGATTTATATTTGTACTTTTCTTCTGGTAATGACTCCGGTTGCTTTGTTTGCCGGAGACGGTCATGACCATGATGAAAAATCAGAACAGTCTGAAAACAAAAAACAAGATGACCATGGCGACGAACATGGTGATGAAGAAAAAATTGTCACAATGACAAATGAGGAACTGGTCGAATTCGGTGTGTTTTTGAGTAAAGCCGGTTCGGGAGTTATAAGAAAAGAAATTGTAGTTCCGGGTGAAATAGCAGTAAATAGTGATAGATTAGCTCATATCGTACCACGCTTTACCGGGATTATCAAAGATGTACGGAAGAAAGTCGGTGATCCTGTTAAAAAGGGAGAGGTTCTAGCTATCGTTGAAAGTAATGAAAGTCTGAAAGCGTATGAAGTGAAAGCGTTGATGGACGGAACTGTAATTGACAAAGATGCTACAATCGGTGAAGTTCATTCTACAGATATGCCTGCCTTCTTAATCGCCGATTTAGATACTGTATGGGTTAACCTAAGTATTTATCAAGTGCATCTTCCGTTTGTTAAATTAGGACAAGATGTTATTGTAACTCTTGGTCATGGACAGAAATCTCAAGAAGGAAAGATAAGTTATATCTCTCCGTTAGTGGATGAACATACTCGGACAGCAACTGCCCGGGTAGTATTGGACAATAAATCAGGTGAATGGCGTCCGGGACTTTTAATTGAAGGTATAATCGGAATTTCAACTTCGGAAGCATCTATTGTAATACCTAAGACTGCATTGCAGCGAATTGATGAAGTTGATATTGTCTTTCTACAATCCGACGAAGGTTTTATACCACAGCCGGTCGTAATCGGACGGTCAAATCATTCAAGTGTTGAAATTGTTCATGGTTTAACAGAAGGTCAGACTTATGTCAGTAAAGGTGGTTTGACTCTTAAATCAGAATTACAAAAAGGTTCGTTTGGCGAAGGCCACTCGCATTAATCGAGAGGATTAAAATGTTTGAAAAATTAACCGATTTTGCGCTCAAGAACCGTTTGCTAATTCTTGTTTTGGGCGTTTTAACAATAGTAGCAGGATATTACAGTTATACCCGCTTACCGATTGATGCATTTCCCGATGTATCCCAGAATCTGGTGCAGGTATTTACTGTTACAGAGGGGTTAGCTCCGGAAGAAATTGAAAAGTATGTAACCTATCCGGTAGAAACCGCAATGAACGGTTTACCGAGTATTAAAAAAATACGTTCAGTTTCAAATTTTGGTTTGTCTGTTGTTAATATCTATTTCGAAGATAACATGGATATTTATTTTACCAGACGACTGGTAAATGAAAGATTACAAGAAGCTAAAGAACAAATTCCCGAAGGATTCGGAGAACCTGCTTTAGGACCGATATCTACCGGAATGGGTTTGATTCTATTTTATTATCTTGAAGATTCTACCGGTACATATAGTTTGGAAGAACTCAGATCAATTCAGGATTGGGTCGTTAAATTTAATCTGCAAACGGTACCGGGAGTAACAGAAGTTTTAGGAATTGGAGGGTACGAAAAACAATTTCATGTTATCCTGCATCCGGAAAGACTTTTAAGGTACAATGTTTCTTTACCTGAATTTATAGAAACAATTAAAGCAAACAACCTGAATGTCGGAGCACAGTTCTTGGAACGCAATGCCGAAGAATTTATTATTCGCTCTGTCGGGCTTGTTACGAGTCTAGAAGATATTGAAAATATCGTAGTCAAATCTGATGACGGTACTCCTATTTATCTCAGCCAAATTGCTGAAGTAAAAATCGGAGGTGCGATCCGAATAGGACTGCAAACTCACAACGGTGTCTCTGAAGTTGTTTCCGGACACGTTATTAAGTTGTACGGAACGAATTCATCTACTGTCATCGGTAGAGTTGAAAAAAAGATGGAAGAAATAAATAAAATGCTTCCAGAAGGTGTTCGCATTGTTCCTTACTATGAGCAGAAAAGTTTAGTTGTAGCAGCAGTTGCTACCGTTACCAATGCTTTAGTTTATGGTATCGGGCTTGTTGTGTTAGTCTTGCTGGTTTTTATGGGCGGAATTCGTCCTTCGGTAGTAGTCGCATTAGCTATTCCATTTTCTGTTTTATTCGCAGCGATTCTTATGAGACGAGTTGACCTCTCTGCCAACCTGATGTCGTTAGGAGGTCTGGCAATAGCCATTGGAATGCTTGTAGACGGTACTATCGTGATTGTTGAGAACATTGAAAGAATGTTCCATGAGGCTGACCCTAAAGAATCTAAAATGCATATTATTGCTCGTGCATGTGCTGAAGTCGGAAGACCGATTATTTTTTCTATAGCTATTATTATCGTTGTTTTTATCCCGTTATTTACTTTACAGGGTGTTGAAGGAAAAACATTTGGACCTTTAGCATATACTGTTGCATTTGCTATGCTCGGTTCACTTCTGTTTGCTATTTTCTTCTCTCCGGTTCTTGCATCGTTCATGATGAAAAGAAAAAAGATAAAAGAAAATGATAAAAATAATTCAGGAGAAACAGGTTTAATAAAATATCTGCTTTTAATTTATAGACCGGTCGTTAAGTTCTTTGTCAAACGACGCTCTTTTGCGGTTGGAATTTCGGTTATCATATTAGCTATCGGTGCTGTGATATTCCCTCAACTCGGCTCTGAATTTACTCCTAAGCTACAAGAGGGAACAATTGCACTCCGGCTGACTATGGCACCTTCGATTGCTCTAACCGAATCAACTAGAATAGCACAAATTGTTGAAAGACGATTGATGAAAGTCGACGAAATAACCGGTGTTGTAACTCGTATCGGTCGTGGTGAAGTAGGTGCTCATACTGATCCTGTTAATTCTGCCGAGATGTTTATATTATTAAAAAAACCTGAAGAATGGGTTAACGGTAGTAATCAAGAAGAACTTCAGGATTATATTCGTGATCAATTAGGTGAGATTCCGGGAGTTGCCACGAACTTTACACAACCGATTGAAATGACAGTAGATGAACTTCTTGAGGGTATCAGGGCTGAATTGGCTATAAAACTATTTGGTGATGACCTTGATGTTCTCAAAGAGGAAGCTGACAAAATAGCTGCTGTGATCGGTGAGGTGCGTGGAGCCGCCGATGTACAGGTTGACCAGATTTCAGGTACACCGCAGCTTCTGATAAATGTTGACCGCCATGCGATTGCACGCTATCGTATAAATGTTGAGGATGTACAGGAAACTATTCAAGCAGCAGTAGGCGGAGCTACGGCAGGACAACTTTTTGAAGGAATCAAACGATTTGATATTTTGGTTCGCTATCACGAAGAACATCGAAGTACTCCGGAACAGATTGGGAATATATTTGTCCAAACACCGGCTGGAGCTTGGGTACCTCTTAAACAATTAGTAACTATGAAAGAAGTAGTCGGACCTCGTCAAATTACCCGTGAAGACAACCAGCGTTTTATTACTATTCAATGTAATGTGATAGAGCGTGATATCGGTTCATTTGTTGAGGAAGCTCAACAGGCAATTGATAAACAAATTAATCTTCCAACCGGATATTTTGTTACTTGGGGCGGTCAGTTCCGACTGCAACAGGAAGCAAACAAACGATTTGCTGTTGTTATTCCGGCAACACTTATGTTAGTGTTCCTTATGTTATTTTCAAGTTTTAATTCTTTAAAGAATTCTTTGTTAATTATTTTAAACATTCCTCTTGCTCTAGTGGGCGGAGTTGTCGGGTTATGGCTTGCCGGTGAAAATCTCTCAGTACCTGCATCGGTTGGGTTTATCGCACTATTCGGAATTGCGTTAGGAAACGGAATGGTGTTGGTGACCTATCTTAACCAACTGATTCGAGATGGGCTTTCCTATGATGAGGCAGCTGTTAAAGGTGCCAGCCTAAGACTTCGTGCTGTATTAATGACAGCGATGACAACCGGCTTAGGGTTGACACCACTCATATTTTCTCATGGGATGGGTTCTGAAGTACAACGTCCATTAGCTATAGTTGTTGTCGGAGGTTTGGTAACTTCAACTATATTAACATTACTTGTTATACCGTCAATTTATCGGTGGTTCTCAGTAGCACCGATTAAAGCTGTTCCGGCAACTACAAAGGAGATTAAATAATGAAAAAAATCAAAGCATATATTAAATCACACAAACTTTCAGATGTTACTCTTGCACTTCATAAAGTGGAAGGTTTCAAAGGGATGAGTGTAACAGAGGTTAAAGGGTTCGGCAGACATTGTGATGATGAAGGTCATGATCATGCTGGTGAAGGTGCCAGTGAATTTGAATCTATTTCTAAAATAGAAATATTTTGTCTGGATTCTCAAATTGAAGTGCTTCTGGAGACTATCGAAAAAGCAGCTCATACTGGGTTGTGTGGTGATGGTAAAATATATGTACTAAATGTTGAACAAGCGATTCGAATAAGTACAGGTCAACGTGGTGAGGAAGCAGTATAGTTTCATTGCTTACTCTTAAAAAAGGGTCTTGAAAAAGACCCTTTTTTTATATAAAGTATTTGTAATGTTTCTATTTAGGAAAAGTAATTTATGGGCAATTCGCCGGGGCAGCACCGCCTGAGAACATAAAACTTACAAGAGATACCAAATCAGAAATATCAATTCCGCCGGAACCGTTTATATCTGCTTCTTCAAAACAATCAGAAGCAGCTCCTCCGGAAAACATAAAGCTGACTAAAGATACTAAATCGGAAATATCAATAGCAGAAGAAAGATCAAAATCACCGCGGATTGGGCCGATACAACAGCTCTGGGTGCCAAAAGTTTGCCAAAACCCTGAGTTAAGTTTGAAATTTGTTGAGGAACCCATACCTACTGCTGTTTGTCCGATAGTACTTGATAAAATAAAATTAGTAGATGTGCCACGAACACCGCCGGATGAGATAACTTGCCAGTTGATTTGTTCACCGGTTAATGCAGGTGAAGTCATAGGAGGAAAATTTGTCTGAATTCGAGTATCGTTCTCTCTTGGAGTTGTCACAGCTGAAGTTTCTGGTTTTATAGAATTGTCTTTTGAGTTAGAACCTGTTTTTTGAATGGCCTGTTCTTTTTTAGCTACTTTGACAGTTTGCTTTTTTACAGATTCATCTTTTTCAAGTTTCTTCGCAAAACTGTTAGTAGTAAACATTAACAAACAGAGAATTGAAAAAGTTACGAGGATTCTTTTTTGCATCATACTTAGTATCCTTTATTTTGTAGTATATAATAAAATACTATTATTATCTTCTTTGTCAACAATTATTCCTGGCTCCTGCTTTGGCGTTGCTGAGCTTTAAGAAGTTCCAATTCAGCTTGTTTGGCTTTTAGCTGTGCTTCTTTTACTTTTAGCTCAAGGTTGCGTAAGTCATATTTATAACCATTGACAGTGAAACCGTCAAGGTTAGTAGTGGTTACCAATTCAGCGTCGATATTGGTTGGAGGTTGTGTGCTAGTTGTTGTAACGGAACCATAGGAGGTAGGGAAAAATATTGCGGTTATTCTTGCATCACCTGCATTTGCTGTTCCTGTGCTAGAATTTCGAAGTGCTTCCAATCTAAAGGTATATGTTCCACCTGCAGATTTATAGTATGGTCGGTCGGTATATACACTATGGAGTTCACTTGCACTTGTGGAAACGGCATATTGTGGTCCTGAAAATGTATAGTGGTTTGGATCGTAATTCCCACCAGCTGTTTCATCAATTTGTGTTGCAACAGCATTGTACCCTATCTTTCCGGAACTAGAGGTCCAGCATCGACCCGTAACATATATATATCCGGGTCCGGGAGTTGTAATTGAAACAGTTACTATATCCTGCATAGTGTTTGTAAGAGTAATGAATCCCACATACGAGTTTGAAGCAAGCCCTGGTTCATCCAAAATTTCTCTGTTGTCAATAGCATTATCAGGTAAAATGACTGTTGAATTACTAATACCGGCTGCTGTGAGATAAATATCTTGATTCCCATTAGGATCAAATAATATTAAAACACCACCATCAGAGTTGTTTGCCTCTAATTGTATAGTATTATTTCCATTATTATCATACATCCGAAGACTTCCCCACGGATTACTTGACAAAGCAGCTCTGACTTGTCCATCGGTTAAACCGTATGTCCATATTCCACCATCGTTTGGGGAAACATTAACTGTCATGATATCGGAATTATTTTTCATCCATAAATTACCTGTCATAGTATCGTTAGCGGCATTAACGTATTTTGCATCATCAGTTGCTAATGAATAAGGAGCAGAGTTTAACTTTGTGCGAGGTGTTATTTCTGGCTCGGTACCGATTGTAATTCCTAAGTAACGTAAAGAGTCATAAAAAATATCAGAGGGGAAGGGTGTAATGCTTCCAAGTTCATAGGTGAATAGACCATTTACGGTATTAACAAGTTGGAAATTGCTATTCCAAAGTTCTACTCCACCTAAAGGTGCATCATAGATTTTAAAAGTAATAAGATAACTATCATCAGCTACTGCTGAACCTGATGCATCTGAGAGCTTTCCTTGATAGTTGATTGTGTTCGGTACTTCTGCTGAAATACTGCTAACCATGAGAAAAAAACAGATTGCTGTAAGAGTTTTTTTAAAAGACATTATAATATCTCCGATTTTATGTATCTGAGTTGATTGGTTATTTTCTGTTTTTATGAAGTAATAACCTTAAAAAAGATATAATAAATCCATAGTAAAGCAAGAGGAAATTACAAGGTTGGCATATATTTCTGAGATGAGCTGTTAGAAGTACGAATAATATGCTGGAATATGTTTCATCTCGCATATATTATTCAGGTATTATTGCATAAAAAACAATAATAGAGTTGTATAACTGAAACAAAGCTAGTATTTATTCGTTATAGTAGAAACTGATTGGAGGTTTATATGATTGATAGAACAGATAAAAAGATTCTAAATGTCTTACAAGAAAATGCTCGAAGAGCAAATAAAGATATTGCCGGTGATGTCGGTATGGTTCCTTCGGCGATTTCTGAACGAATAAAAAAGTTAAAAGAGCGTGGTGTCATTAAAAAATTTGAAACGAGGCTTGACCCTGTTAAAGTAGAAAAAAACCTTTTAGCATTTGTATATGTAACTACAAATGAACAGGTCAACGGTTGGGATACCGGTCACAAGCTTTCAGAGGTTGAAGAAATACAGGAAGTCTACAATGTTGCCGGAGAAGATTGTTATCTTATAAAAGTTAGAGTTAAAGATACAAAAGGTCTTTCAGATTTATTACGAGAAAAGATAGGTGTAATAGAAACAGTTGTATCTACACGTACAACGATTGTACTTGATACATACAAAGAAACGTGTAATATCAAATTGGATTAAGAAAACCGAATGACAGATAAATTAAAGATTAAAATTATTCTCGGTTTTGCAGCTATTTATGTTATCTGGGGGTCCACCTATCTAGCTATTCGATTAGGAGTGGAGACAATCCCACCATTTTTAATGGCAGGGGTTAGGTTTTTAATAGGCGGGTTTTTATTTTATCTCTACGGCAAATTTAAAAAGGCAGAAAAACCAAAGCCAAAACATTGGGTGACAACTTCCATTGTAGGTATTCTGTTGTTAGTCGGAGGAAACGGCTTGGTAAGTTGGGCAGAGGAGGTTGTACCTTCTGGCATAGCAGCACTATTAATAGCTATGGTACCACTGTGGATGGTTCTCTTTGATACTATTCATCCAAAAGGAAACCGACCTACTGTTAAGGCAATAGGCGGAATGATTTTAGGTTTTATAGGCGTTACTATTTTAATCAATCCTACAGATATAGGGGGATATGCTGAAATAGACCGATTTGGGGCAATTTTAATAATTCTAGCTACTATATTCTGGGCATCAGGTTCTATTTATTCTAAGTATGCGGAAATACCAAAGTCGTTGATTCTAGCATCGGGTATGCAAATGCTAGTTGCGGGAGTAGTTTTAATTCTACTGTCATTTATTACAGATGAATTAAAAACATCTACCTTGCAAAATATTACATTCGTATCATGGATGTCACTTTTATATCTCATTACTTTTGGGTCAGTTGGTTATGGTGCCTATATCTGGCTTTTACAAGTTGTGGAACCATCCAAAGTTGCTACCTATGCCTATGTAAATCCTGTAATTGCCTTATTCCTTGGAAACTTTATAGCGTCTGAACCTTTATCTTTATGGACTATCGGAAGTTCCATGTTCATCCTTTTAGCAGTTTTTATTATTATTAGTTCTAAAAAGAAAAACTTGATATCTAATAGCAATAAGAAGAATCTAACTGATAAAACTTCAACGACAAAACTAAAAGGAACTATATAAATGAAAAAATATGACCTTTCCAATATGAACGAAATGCGAAGAAAAGACAGACAAATAGATGATGATAATTGGATAGTTGACTATATTTCTAAATCTGATTTTGGAACTTTAGCAACAGTATTTGAAGACCAACCATTTTTGACAATGACAGTTTTTGTATATGATAAAGATACACATGCAATTTATCTGCATACATCAAAACATGGAAGATTGTTTGCTAACTTACAAAATTCTTATAAAGTATGTTTTTCAGTCGGAGAAATGGGTCGCTTATTACCCGCTAAAACCGCTCGGGAATTTTCTAATGAATATAAATCTGTTGTTGTTTTTGGAAAGTGTGAGGTAATGACAGATTTAAAAGAAGCTCGTAATAAAATGCATCTGTTGATAGAAGAATACTTTTCTCATCTAAAACGTGATGAAGATTACAAATCAATAACTCAACCGGAAATTCAAGAAATTGCGGTATTTAAAATTTCAATTGATAGTTGGACGGCGAAACAAAAAGAGGCTGAACCCAATTTCCCCGTAGCAATAAGCTTTTCTGATGTTTTACGATTTAATAAAGATTAAGTATTGAAGTATTCGCAAAACTTGCTGTTTGTTTTTATATCCTTGACTGAATATACATGCTTGTCTATGTTATAACTAAAACAAAGACAAACCAACAGAATTAATAAAATTAGAATATTCAGTAACCCATGGAGGGTGTGATTATGAGAGAATTTAAAATTATTGTTTTATTGACAATGCTTCTGACCGTATCTTTTTCGATTCCGATTTTGTCAGCATCAAAAGAAAAACAAACAAGAAAAGTAAATTCAATACAGAAACATAAAATTGAATCGTATGCAGGAGGAAAAAATGAACAGCAAATAGGGGCATCCTCAACTGCTTTTAAATCGACATTAACTCCTTCAAAGAATTCTTCTGCTGTTTCTCCAGGAGTCCCTATCGGTAATACGTGGTACGATTATCAGCATAACGGAACTATCGGTCGTATGATTGATTGGGGAAATGACCCGAATGCAAGCAATAACGGTATTGTCCACTTTAGTTGGATGAAACTTCCTGGTGCTGCATTTGCTAGTCGTCATTATGCATATAACCACTAT
>JAJRXM010000060.1 GCA_024276275.1 Candidatus Zixiibacteriota bacterium | reverse complement strand
GCGGAGCTTGATACACTTTTGAACAGAACTGATTCTTTCTTTTTCTCTGCATGTACAGATTCTGATAACATCTGATATTCTCCATACCGCCCTACTTACACGTTTCAACTTTCTGTCTCACTTATATTGGCACGGAGGGGCATGGTGAAATTACAATTGGATTTGAAGGTAAAGAAAGCTCCGTTGTCATTGATGAAGAAGGAAAAGAGAAAAAGAAGAGACTTAATATTCGTGTATCATGGGAATCTATCCAAAAGATAATGAATCCAGATGCATTCAAAGAGCTCAAAAGAATAATGAAACAACAATCCGATTATGTTCTGACTTTGAGAGTTATTGAAAAGGAAGATTTCTTTGGTAAAGCATTTGATACTACCGGTATAGATATTTATAAACCAGGATATTGGATATCTGCAGGACTATATGGTCAGTATGGTTGGGTAGGCTTTATAAGACCAAATAATAAAAGTACTGGATTATTTTCTATGCACAGAATTAGAATACATACACATGGTAGATTAAATGGTATCAATTACTAATTATATTTGAGGAATTCAACTTCCATGAAAATTTCTCAGCAGTTTGGAATTTTACTCGAAGCTATATGGCTTCATAAAACATCTACCATTAAATTCAATGAACTTCCACTTTTCAGAGCATTGAATGATAGTATGGAACACTTATCAAACAAATTTAAAATTGAAGAGTATCATGGCTCAAGACATCAAGTTTACTTTAATAGCAATAGGCCTTGGGTGAAAAATAAATTAGCAAGATGTGAACTTGCTGACTTAATGATAATAACATATAAAACAAAACCAAGAACCGATATACGATTGACATTTTTACAAGCAAAACGTGAAAAGAAAAAAATACATTGTCTTTGTCCTCAACATCCTCAGTATAGTACTTCATTAAATTTTAAAGCTAATTGCAATCAGTGGGATTTATTGTCAAAAAGACCACTAATTAAAGGTGTACATTCTTTTAATCCCCCCACTAATCTACTACAAGATGCAATGCTGTCAAGCGTAGGATCATTTTGTGTTTTCCATAAAGCAATTTAAATAATAATTTTTTTTACTCTAGCGCTGATTTGCTTTCACTATTAAAAACGCCAGCTAGCAAAGACATCACACTAACAAGTAGTAAAACTCCTTATCTTCGTAAGATTAATGGCTATATAGAGCTTGCTATGGCGTGTTGTCCTAGTATTTATGGGGAAATGTTATACGAAGGGTTTGTAGGAACTCCTTTGGATTTTAATAATTCTATTTCAGCGTCGGATAATAACTATAGAATCGAAGTTAGGAAATGGTTAGCTAGTATTTTATTTATGCTAAAAGCTTCTGCTGAACAATAAACTCCTATTATGGACAAACTTATTTCAACTTTAGATATATCTAACATTGAGAACCAAGAAACTATTCCCTGCTCTGTTGTAATTATTAACCCTGATCAGGAGTGAATAATTGTTCCCTGATAGGTGGGCTACTACTTGGGCTGGGTTGAACAACTCCTCAGACATGTTTAATCATATCTTATATAGACATAAACAAAAATGTCGAATTGGTTGTCAATTATAATTGTATTAATTTAATACTTTAAAAGAGTCGGGTTTCTCACAATTATACTTTTTGGAAGCTCAACACCGACTTAAAAAGCTGGCTCACCAATCAAATTGAGGAAGGTTTGGATGTCCGATTTCTTTTCTTGACTCTAGCCATTAACTCTATTATTATCAATAGATTAATACAAATTTGGCAAGGAGTAGACATTGATATACGGTATAGTGTTAGCAGGCGGAAAAGGCGAACGGTTTTGGCCTCTTTCTCGGTCAGAACGTCCAAAACAGTTTCTGAAATTAACTTCGGATAAAATGATGTTGGTAGAAACGATGGACAGGGTGCTTCCGATAATTCCAAGGGAAAATTTTAGAATTGTTACAAGTCGTTCAATGGAAACATTTATACTAAATAATGTAGATGTACTTCAAAAATCACAAATAATTTCAGAACCTGTCGGCAGAAATACCTGTGTTGCTATCGGATTGGCGGCGGTGCATTTACGTCATAATGACCCCGATGCCGTTATGGTTGTTCTTTCGGCTGACCATCTGATTCGCCCCGAAGAAAAATTACAGCAGATTATAAAAGAGGGCTGTACAATTGCTCAGGAAAATGACTGTTTGATAACTATCGGAATTGTGCCGACCAGAGCAGAAACAGGCTATGGTTATATTAAACTCGGCGACCCGTTTGAACATAACGGAAATTATAAGACTCATCATGTTGCCGCTTTCGCAGAAAAGCCAAAAGCTGCTGTGGCGTATGAGTATTATTATTCTCAGGAATATCTTTGGAACAGCGGGATGTTTATCTGGTCCTCAAACTCGATACTAAAAGCTATCGCTGAATTCCAACCGGAACTGGCCGAACAACTTGAAGAATATGCTGCTCATATCGGTACCGATAATGAAATAGCTGCCCGTGAAGAATTGTTTAAAAAGGCAGCCTCGATATCTATTGACTTTGCTGTGTTAGAATATGCCAAAAATGTTCTGACTATAAAAGCGGATATTATATGGGATGATATCGGCGGATGGAACGCTCTTCCTCGGTACAAAAAAGTTTCTAAAGAAAACAATGTCGTAATCGGTGAGTCAATTTTATTGGATTCTTATGAAACAACTGTGTATAATGAAGCAGACGGTATTATTGCGTGTTTGGGAGTTTCTGATTTAGTAATCGTGCGGACAGATAATATTACTTTTGTTGCTCACAAAACGGAAGTTGACAGAGTAAAAGAAATTCTTGCTGAGTTAGGGAAAGATGACAGCACAACAAAATATCTCTAGGTTCTTAATTATTACAATCTGCAGTGTTATTGTAATTGGCTGCCAGCCAAAGAGTAAAAGCCTGCCTTCTGAAACAGCTCAAACTGAAAAATCTCAAGCTGGGGATTCCGAAAGGCTTGACCTACTAGACCTTTCTTCCGATCTTCAGGTTATACCTCTTGAAAACCCGAAAAGCGGCCCTATTACCGGAGTAAATGTTCTGATAGATGTAGAACCGGTGCAGAAAGATTCTGTCTATCAACTTATTGCCGATATTCCTGATGAAATAGACAGTCTCAATTCGCAGGCATATCGGGTGCAGATTTTTTCAAGCAAAAAATTTGGTGAGTCACGTCATGCCAAAATGGTTGCTGAAGAGATATTTGACCGCCCTGTTTTTTTAGATTATGAAGTACCATACTATAAAATTCGAGTAGGTAACTTCGCAAGCAGAGAAAAAGCCGAAGAGTATCAGCAACGGGTTAAATCTTCCGGCTATAAAAATGCATGGATTGTAGTAGTTATTGTGAATATAAAAGAGACTACACCGATGTATGATGATTTGCTACTGCCTGAAATTTTAGATTCACTATATTTATTTCAGGATGAGATTGAACAAAACGATGAGTCTGAAGACAATGAATAAAATAGCAGTTATTACACAAGAGTCTTATGAGACTATTTTGTCTGATACGATTTCGGCGTTACAAAACGGTGAACTTGTAGTGGTTCCTACTGAAACACGTTATGGATTATTAGTGAATGCCTCTGATAACAGAGCCTTAGAAAAATTATATCAAGCTAAAAACCGTCCCGGTTTTATGCCGACTGCTGTTTTTGTAAAATCGTATGAAGAAATATTCGAGTATGGCGAATCAACTTTAGCGGCTGAAAAACTTGCCCAAGCATTTCTACCCGGTCCGCTAACATTGATTTTAAAAACAAAGATTCCGACACAAAAATATGTCGTCTATAAAGGCAAAATTGGAATAAGATTTTCAAGTTCAAAATTAGTATCTGATTTATTGTCTCGTGTAGATTTTCCGTTATCGGCTACATCGGCTAATATCTCAGGCAAAAATGAATGCGATTCAATTGAAGAAATTAAAAATGAGTTTTCTGATTTAGTCTCTTTATATATAGACGGTGGAAATCTTACAAACTCCCCGTCAACTGTAGTGGATGTGTCAGAAAAAATAATTTGTTTCCACCGAGTCGGAGCAATATCTCAAGAAAAAATTATAACTACAATCGAAAGTCCAAAATGAGTGATATGTTTACTATCATGTTTGTTTGTACCGGTAATACCTGCCGTTCACCGATGGCAGAGGGAGCAATGAAAGTTCTTCTGGAAAAAAAATGCCCCGGAAAATTTAAAGTTATTTCATCGGGAACCTCGGCAGCTACCGGTTTTCCGGCTACGCTGTATGCGATAGAGGCAGCCAAAATTTGGGATGCTGATATTTCTGCACATCAGTCGCAGGGGTTGACATCAGACCTTTTAGAAAAATCAGACTTAATATTTGCAATGACACCGAGTCATTATAACGAAATTTTACGACTAAAAAAAGATGTCGCCGATAAAACATATTTATTTAAAAATTTTCCGAACCCAAGTTCTAAAGGGGAAGGTCTTTCTGACCCTATCGGCCAAGAGCTATCGGTGTATAACGAAACCTTTTTGGAAATCGGAGAGTATCTGGGTAAATATCTGGATGAAATCGTGAAAAGGATTGAAGATAAATAAATGCCAAAACGTACCAGATTTCAATCATTCTTACTTATGACAATTGTATGTATCGGCTTGATACCGATATTCTATTTTGTAACGATTGAGGTCGGCATTGCTGAAGCTGCTGATTCGTCTATCAGTAAAGAGACAGACACCTCTGACCCAATAGGTCGATATGTTGACAATGTTGCATTTGGAGTGAATGAAAAACTTACATACGATATAAACTATGGTTTTATAAATGCTGGCACCGCTACTATGGAAGTTGCCTCTTTAATTGAATATCAGGAACGTCCTTGTTTTCAAATTATAACTACCGCAAAATCAAATTCTTTTTTCTCATCATTTTATAATGTTGATGACCGGGCAGAATCTATTATCGATGCTGTCGGAATTTTTAGTTGGAGATTTGAGAAAAATATCAAAGAGGGCAGCTACCGTTCTGATAGGCAGTACGACTTTGACCAAGTCAATCATACTACTGTTTATGAAAATGATACAATTACTGTAGAATCGTATGTACAGGATGCTTTGTCGATGCTTTATTATATCCGAACTCAGAAATTAAAACCGGGGACATCGTTTTTTATTGAAAGTTTTGTTGACGGGAAAAAAATTAAAACTGAAGTAAAAATTATTAAAAAAGAAAAAATAACAGTTGAGGCAGGCAGTTTTGACTGTCTTGTTGTAGAACCTCTAATGAGCTTGGTCGGTGTATTTAAACATAAGGGAAGTCTAAAAGTTTGGGTAACTGATGATAGAATTAAAATGCCCGTACTTATGAAGACTAAAGTAATAGTCGGGTCGATATCTGCTGAACTGACTGATTTTAAACTTGGTGAGATTGAAGAATTTTAAAATGACACAACCGAAAAAGAAAATCAAACCTGCAGATTTATCTAAAATACAAACATATAGTATAAAAAAAAGAACATCCAAAACAAAAATAACCTCTTTCGCCAAACCGATTGATTGTCAATCTCCCGAATCGTTTTTTGAGACTCTTCCGAAATTTCTCAAAGCATCCGATTTAAATCAATTTATTCAATTGACTTACAAAGCGAGAATGAAAAACAAACCGTTTCAGTTATTGCTGGGAGCTCATACTATTAAAGTCGGCTTGACACCTGTGCTGATAGATTTAATGAAGCTGGAAATAGTTACTGGGGTTTCATTTAATTGTGCGGGATTGATTCATGATATGGAACTTGCTTTTTATGGTGGAACATCTGAAGATGTACAAGCCGGGCTTGCTGACGGTTCTTTTGGCATGGTGAAAGAAACTGCTCAAATGTTTTCAGAAATTGTATTACTTGCCTCGCATGAAAAAATTGGCTTAGGTGAAGCAGGAGGCAAATATATCAATGACCGCAAAGCTAAACATAGAGAGCTTTCTATTTTTGCACAGGCAGATAAACTCGGTTGTCCTGCGACAATTCATGTCGGTATAGGTACCGACACGATTGCACAACATGACAATTATGATGCTGCCAAAATCGGAGAAGCATCGCATATCGATTTTAGAATTATGGCAACAATATGTAAAGATATAAACCGTGGGGGAGTACTTGCCAATATCGGCTCGGCGGTTTTGTTGCCCGAGATATTTTTAAAAGCATTGACAGTCGCACGTAATCTTTCAAAAGGGAAGAACGCACTTACTACAGCAAATTTTGATATGATTACGCACTACCGACCATCTGAAAATATATTAAACCGACCGACAAAAGATGCCGGAAATGGATTTAATTTTGTCGGACATCATGAAATAATGATTCCCCTGCTTGCATGGGGCTTAAAACAAAAATTTTTGACTGCATAAGTCATACGGAGTATAAAATGGCAAAACTTGTCGAATGTGTACCTAATTTTTCTGAGGGACGTCGTCCTGAAGTTATCGAAGCAATTTGTAAAGCAATCACCGAAGAAGAAGGTGTTGTACTTTTAGCCCACGAAATGGACCCTGACCATAACAGAGCTGTTGTTACATTTGTCTGTGACCCAAAACTTGTTGTTGATGCTGCTTTTCGCGGTATTAAAAAAGCGTCCGAGTTGATTGACATGACAAAACATTCAGGAGAGCATCCTCGTATGGGAGCATGTGATGTCTGTCCGTTCATTCCGCTAGGTGATATGACTATCGAAGACTCAGTTGAACTTGCTCATAAGCTTGGTAAAAAAGTCGGCGATGCATTGCAAATTCCTATTTATTTGTATGAAGATGCCGCTACCTCTCCGAAAAGAAAAAATCTAGCGAAAGTTCGAAAAGGCGAATACGAAGGTATCAGAGACTCTATTGAAACCGACCCGTCTCGTAAACCGGATTACGGTCCGTCAAAGATGAATTTGCAAGCCGGTGCAACTGCTGTCGGTGTTCGTTTTCCTTTGGTTGCATTCAACGTTTATTTAGATACAAACAAAAAATGGATTGCCGATAATATTGCTGACGCAATTAGGTCAATCAAGGGCGGCTACCGTTTTGTTAAAGCTCTCGGATTTGAAATCAAAGAGCGTGACCAAGTACAGATTTCTATGAACTTAGTTAACTATACCAAGACCCCGATTTTTAGAGTTTTTGAAACGATAAAATCAGAAGCAGCCCGATATGGTGTTAATGTTACCTCATCCGAAATTATCGGACTGGTTCCAAACGATGCATTGGTTGATGTCTCTGATTTTTATCTGCAGTTTGAAGGGTTTTCCAAAGAGCAGATTTTAGAAGAACAACTTAAGGGTGCCGCATCAGGCGGTGGCGGTGATACTTTCTACGACGAAGTCGCTTCATCATCTCCTGCTCCGGGTGGTGGTTCTGTAGCCGCCTCGGCAGGTGCTTTAGCTTCGGCATTATCTGCTATGGTTTGTCGATTGACAGTCGGGAAAAAACAATATGCCGATGTTAAAGATGAGCTTACTGAAATAAGGGACAAGTGTGACCCGCTTAAAGACGAATTGGAAACTTTAATTGTTACCGATATGGAAGCATTTAACAAAGTGATGGATGCTTTCAAAACAAAAGATGATGCCAAAATTGAAGAGGCAACAAAAAATGCTTCGATGGTACCTTTGACTGTAATGCAAAAATCTCTTGAAGTTTTAAAAATGGCTGAAATAGTAGCGAACAAAGGGAATGAAAATTCTGTTACAGATGCAGGAGTTGCCGGACTAATGGCAATGGCGGCAATTGAGGGTGCCGGATATAATGTCAGGATAAATTTGACCTCTTTGCAGGATAAAGCATTTGTCGAAAAACTGACTAAAGAAACAAAACAGATTATTACAAAAGGCAATGCAATTGCAGCAAGAATTAAAACTCGGGTAGAAAGTTGTTTTGGATAACTGACATGACTATGAAAAATTTATTTTGAAAAAACAATATATTGATTTACACATGCATACTAACTGTTCTGACGGTGCCAAAACTCCTTCGGAACTTCTTGCTATAGTTCGGAGTAAAAAGCTTGGTGCTTTTGCCGTTACCGACCATGATACAATTGACGGGTATTTAGCAATAAAAGAAATGCTTACTCCTGATGATCCGATATTGCTTTCAGGTGTTGAACTTTCTGTTTCTTTGGAAGACGGAGATATGCACTTACTGGCATACTTATTTGATGCAGAATCTCGGGAGTTTAGTTCTGCTTTACAAGAGTTTCAGGTAAAACGAAAAGAACGTGGCTTAAAAATGGTTGAAAAATTAAATGGATTAGGGCTACAACTTACTTACGCAGATGTTGAACAGACAGCTGATGGTTCAGTAGTAGGACGACCTCATATTGCTCAGGCACTGCATCGCACTAAACAAATATCTTTTTATGAAGAGGCGTTTCATAAATATATAGGGGACAACGGTCCTGCGTATGTAGCGAAAGAAAACTTTACTCCAAAAGATGCTATTGATTTAGTGCATAATGCCGGTGGTGTCGTAGTTTTGGCACATCCCGGTATAAATAATAAAGAAAAATATCTTGAAGAACTGGTAGAACTAGGATTGGATGGTATCGAAGCGTATCATTCCAGCCATAAAATGGCAGATGTTGACCGATATAAACATTTAGCAGACCGTTTTCGTCTATTTATTACCGGTGGTTCTGATTTTCATGGTTTAGACGGACGGCATGGTTCGGTCGGGTCGCAAAAGGTTCCGTATAAGTATTTTGAAATTTTGCTTGAAAAAACTGATAAAAATTGAGGTGGCTTTGAAAAAATATATCTTATCTGTTATATTTTGTTTTGGTTGTACCATAGTATCCGCATCTGAATTGTCTGTTGAAAAACAACATGAAATTATTGAAAATTATATGTTTTTGAGCGGACAACTTTCTCAGTCTCAATCGGCTTCTTTTGCCGATCAATATGAACTGAATGATGTTCCGATTAAATGTGGTATGTCTGCTGCCTCGGAGTTAAAGCAACAATTCTATAAATTTGATAAACAGATAATAAAATCAACCGGTGTACAGTTGTTTGAACGTCCCAACTATCTCACCGATTCTATTATTTCACCTTCCGGTAAGTTTATGATTCACTATACATCAAGCGGTACTCATGCGGTTTACAACGGTGTTCCGGGTGGTGCTTCCGGATTTGTCGATTCTGTCGCACAAATTTTTGATGATGTATACAATCATATTATTGATACTCTCGGTTTTACAGAGCCGATACATGATTCCTTTTATGTCTCCGGAGGTGATGAAAGGTATGATGTTTATTTAGTCGATTTTGATATTCCTCTTTTTGGTTTAACATATCCTGACTCCGTAATGGAAATGCCGAACGGTGATACTTTATCTACTGCATATATAGAATTAGAAAGTGATTATAGTGAGTTTACCGCTTATAGGTCTCGTCCTTTAGATGCCATACGAGTAACAGCAGCTCACGAATTTTTTCACATGGTGCAATTCAGTATTGATTTTACAGAATCTGAAATTGTTTCAAATGCTGTAGACGGTAAAGCCTGGATGGAAATGTCATCTGTTTGGATGGAAGAAGAAGTTTACGATAATATTAATGATTACTATACTTACCTTCCTTTTTTCTTTAATGACCCCGGAGCATCAATTCAACAATTCTTTTCAGGAGGTGATTTACATCCGTATGCTTCTGCTATTTTCCCTATGTTTTTATCTCAGAAGTTTGACAGGGATATTGTTAAATCAATTTGGACTAAATGCGGTTAATATGGACCCGGACCTGATTTTCTTACAGTAGTCGGTGAGGTCATTGACTCAGCAACAGCAAGTACAGAGTCGTATGAATCGGCATTTGCCGAGTTTGCTCTTTGGAATTATTTTACAGGAAGCAGGGCAAAACTGGCACCTGCAGGTGTCGGATATGAAGAAAAAGATTTTTATACTGTTGAATTTAGTGATAATGTAGTAGACGGCAGTATTCGAGTAGAGAATCAGTTTCCCGTAATTGTCCAGGGAAATACAAACAATTCTTTTAACCCGACTCATAATAGTGCTTTTTATATGACGCTAAAAAATATTGACCATCTTGTGGATGTATATAAATGCTCAGATTCTACTGCTGTTTTTGATACCACATATTGGGTATGTAACAACGGCACATTTCCTACTTGCAGCGATTCAACCGAGGTAACATCACTGGATACCTATGATGTTTTATATGTTGATACCTTTACATGTACAGACTCTGTTGATGTCCTGAAATTTATATTAGGACTTACTCCCTCATTTTCTAATGCTTGGGGGTTAAGCATTATATATGAATATAAATATTTTTACGACTCGATAGATGTTGACACCTCAATTCTTCCTGCTGCCTCGGCAATAGGATTGGATATTCTTAGCCCGTCGCAGTATAATTCTATGACTTTTGTCTTTACGCCGGCATCATCGAATCGACATTTTTATACCGGTAACGACTATGATGTTGGTTTTGGAGTTTTAAATTTTATGGACACATCTACGGTTGACACTTCTTTTTTTAGTGCGACAAAAGCCTCAAAAATATTTTACCCTTATCCGAATCCTGCCGTTATAAATGAGATGATTGATAAGACCGTAAAGTTTTTGTTTGAACTACCGAGCGACTCTACTTATATCGTAGAATCTACTAACCCCTCACAATCGGATACTATCTTAATAAGTATAGATTTATTCAAAACAGTTATGGTGATTGATATTTACAATACAAACGGGGAACACGTTCGTTCAATCGAAAATAACGACGATAATACCTTAAGAACTTTTACAGCCGAATGGGATATGAAAAATCAAAGTGGCAGTGATGTTGCCTCAGGTGTTTATTTAGCTTATGTTCGGATTTTAGAAGATGATATTGACGGTAAGGTATTAATAGAAGAGAAAACTAAAATAGCGGTTATACGATGACACCTAAAGAGTTGCGTTTGATTCCACGGATTGGATTATTTGCAGCACTTATTTATGTATTGTCCCTGGCTACCGCAATGCTTCCAAATGTTAATTTAATTTTTTTCATAGTCTTTATAGCAGGTTTTATGTGGGGAGCAATACCCGGTATGCTGGTCGGAGCTTTTGGAATGGGGTTGTCGACATTTTTTTCGCCGTTCGGTCCGGCGGCATTGCCTGTAATGACCGCACAAATTGTCGGAGCTTCTTTTTCGGGACTGATTGGAGCTGCCTATTTTTCAATCTACGGAAACGAAATCACTAACTTGAAACTATATTTTTCAATACCACTTTTTTCATTTTTTTGTACGCTCGCTTTTTTTATCCCGGTAAATATAGTCGACAGCTGGCTTTTTCAACCGTTTTGGGAAAGGTTTTATATCAGTTCTTTTTGGTCGTTAATTTCTGTAGGGAGTAATATGGTTTTATTTACACTCTTGTTTCCGTCAATGATTTCCTTTTGCAAAAAGGAGCAGAGGGCGTTGTGTTAAAATATCTCTTTCTTATATCAATTCTCTTTGCTAGTACAATTATTGCCGATGATATTGTAGATTCAACGGATGTAGTACCTATCGCAGATTCAACACTTGTCGATACGACAATTACAGATTCGTTACTGTTTGATACAACCGGAATAGATGTTGACACCTTAACAGCGGCATAAAGAGCATACCAACAATTTCTAAATAGACAGGCGAAAATAAAAGAAAATCAAAAAGAAAGTGAAGTAGTCAAAGAAGTTAAATCATATTTTTCGTTTTATGATTCACTTGTCACTACATTTTTGCATCCCAGATTAAACTCGACAACAGAGATAACCAGAACATTTGCAAAAGATGCCGGCGGTTTTTTTAAGATAGACCCTTCGTACTTTGTGCAAGATTACCAACAAACACCTTTGCGGAAAACTGTCAGACCGTTTGGACTTTCGGGCAATCGTCTCAATGTTATATCAAACGGTACGGCTCTTTCACCTTTTGAACATATTATTGAACCGGACGGGTTAGTTGATTTTAATGATATTCCTATCGGCTTGACCAAAGATATTTATATCCTTCCGGGTGGGGCCGGACAACTTTTTGGTGGCAACCAATCAATAGCGACTCTTGTCACAGTTCCAAATCAACCTACTTCAATAGAACCGGAAATTCGGTTACAGGTCAATAAAGGTGCCTATGATTTTGCTAACACTCGAGGTGGATATACTAAATTATTTTCAGACGGTAAAGAAGTTGATATCTCGGTAGATTATAGAAACACAACCGGTTTGAGAAATAGAACCGATGATAATAGTTATCAATATGCCGGCAGAACTCTGATACCTTTAAATGATTCCTACTATCTTAATGCTTCCGGTAATACATACAGACGAAAAGGGACCTATAAATCGGCATCATCTTTAAGCGGAGCATATATTGCCCGTAACCGAACCGACCGAAACGGTTTTCTCGCAATTGAAAAACTGAACGAATCTCGAACAACAAAATATCAACTTGGATATGCATATCTAAAACAAAACTCAAATATAGATGTTGCCTATAAAGGAAGATTTAATTTTTTCGGAAATGAAGTAAAATTTACCAGAGAATCTCTTTGGGGAAGCAAACTAATAAAGTCTGAACTATCATATTCATATCTCAAACAGACAGACGGTTTTGATGATGATTCCGAAAAATCGGGCAAAGCGTTATTTTCGCTCATGCAAAAGAACGAAAGCAGTTCTTTCGGAGCTACGGCAGGTACAATTTATAATGAAGAATATAAATTTCTTCCATTTACATCACTAGTCTATCAAAAGTACTCTGATCATAATTTTATGATGTTGTCTGTCGGCTACTCTGAAAAAGCTCCCTTGATGCACGATGTGAACCTCAAATTGCAAAAAGCAGCAATTTATACTTCCAATACAGATTATGCCGATGTAGGTAATAAATATCTTTTATCTGAAAAACAGCTTGTAGGTTCTTTTTTGTATGAATACGGCTCTCTAAAAAACAATCTTCGTTTTACTGCTACCGGCGGTATTTTAAATGACGGGATTGACTGGTACTATGCTGACACAGTTATTGATGCTACCTCTTTGAAACTTTTTTCTCCAAAAAATTCCGATATCAAATTCGCCGATTTACAATTGAAACAAAAGCTCTCGTTGAATGATATACTCAATATCTCACTCGGTGGTGCCTATCACTTCATTGATTTTAAAAGAGCCGACATACGGGCATACCAACCGGCATACCAATTGTTTTTTGGAGGAGAGTTGCATCATTACTGGAAACAGAAATGGATTGATTTATATTTATATGGCGAGGCTATCTATTCCGGTCCTTATACGGGATACTTTAATGCAGAACTTGGCGATAATATAGTTGTTAATACAGGTCTCGCATTTAATTTAAAGAGATTTCGTTTTTATTATATTTTCCAAAACTCAATTCAGCTCTATCAACCCAATCCTGATAACTATACTAATTTAGGACAATACTCCTATTATGGATTCAGTTGGTATTTTATAAACTAAGGCAGCAAAATCTAATTACCTATATTACTTGACATCAAACAAGCGTATGAGTTATGTTTTGTCATGTCAGACTTACCTATCCAAAGAGAAGATGCTTATCAAATGGTGGTTGAAAAGATTGGCGTCAATAATCTACTCAAACATATCATAGCTGTCGAGGCAGGGATGCGAAAGGTAGCCGATTATTTTAAAGAAGATGTCGATTACTGGGGCTTGACGGGACTATTGCATGATCTTGATTACAATGAAACCAAAAATGATGAACCACGGCATACCTATGTAACGGCAGAATGGTTAAAAAAATATAATCTACCTGATGAAATGATGCATGCTATACATGCCCATCCAGGTCATATTCCCTGTGCTTCAAAACTTGATTGGGCGTTGTATGCGGTAGACCCGACAACCGGTTTTCTGGTGGCCTGTGCTCTGATGCATCCAGAAAAAAAATTGGCAGCATTGGATTCAAAATTTCTACTCAAACGGTTCAAAGAAAAAAGGTTTGCCGCCGGAGCAACAAGAGAAAATATGGCTGCTTGTGCCAATTTAGGCCTTGAATTAGACCGATTCCTTCTGATGGTCAGAGACGGAATGCTCACAATTTCTGATGAATTGGGAATCTGATTCTATGTCTCAGAAATCTGTTTTTAGAAAAGATATTATCGGTTGGTCAATGTATGACTTTGCAAATACTATCTTTTCTATGAATATCATTTCGCTCTATTTAAAAAGATATATCATAGAAGATTTAGGGAAAGATGACAGGTATTTTGATATACCGTATGCTTTGTCAATGTTATTGGCGGCGATTTTACTTCCTGCTTTAGGAGCAATTTCTGACCATTCTACAAAGAAAAAATTATTTCTCTTTTTATTCACTATAACCTGTTGTATCTCAATAGGACTGATGGCATTTGTACCGGTATCAATGTTCTATATTCTAATACTCTTATTTATTATATCAAATTTTACGTATGAAGCAGGACAACCTTTTTATAATGCTCTGCTTTATTCAGTTGCCGAGGGGAAAGACGCCAGATTTGTATCTGGTATCGGGGTTGCCATGGGATATATCGGTTCGGTTGTCGGAATGCTTATTGTACTCCCTTTTGTAACCGGCTCTGTGTTTAGTATTGATATTCCATTTTTAGACGGAGGTGGAAAGTCCGCATCGTTTTTACCGACTGCATTTTTATTTATTCTTTTTGCAATTCCTCTCTTTTTAACGGTAAAAGAAAAAGAGGTCAAAGTAATTCGGAAAGTTAGTTTGGCTGATGGGTATAAAGATGTATGGAACGCGGTCAGGTCGACCAAAAAATATCCGGGTGTGTTGCGTTTCTTGACTGCCGATTATTTTTTCGAAGATGCCGTTACTACCGTAATTTTAAATATAGGAATTTATTGTTCTATCGTAATTTGCTTTCAAGAGGCAGAGATTACACAATTTTTGATAATTTCAACTATCTCTGCGGTGGCAGGTTCATTTATACTCGGTAAAATAGCTCAATATTACTCTTTGAAAAAAATGTTACACTATATTATATTAGCATGGATTGTAGCACTAATTTGTCTTGTTATGACCGATAGTCCGATAGTGATTTGGATTTTAGGTTCTGTTGTCGGTATCTTGCTGGGCGGTCTTTGGACTACCAGCCGTCCGATGCTTGCAGAGTTAGTTCCTCATGATGAGCTGGGAAAATTCTTCGGTCTGTTTTCTCTCTCAGGTCGTGCTGCGGCTGTAATCGGACCTTTGGTATGGACAACGGTTGTTTACTTATTTAATGCAAACCGCTTTCTCGGAGAGAAAACAGGAGAACTTTTACAACTAAGTGAGGCTTCTCAGGTTAGTTTACCGTATAAGGCAGGAATTATTTCATTAGTTTTCATGATGGCTGTCGGATTGTATATTTTCCAAAAAGTTCCGACACATCAAACAGAGGGCAATAATGCATAAAGTCGGTGATTATTATCAATATTCCGGTGCCGTTCATATTCATACTACTGAATCGGACGGTACAAAAAAAATTGAAGATGTTATAAAAATCGGTTCAGAAGCAAAACTTGATTTTATGATGTTTGCCGATCACATGACTCTTTCAAATCGTGAAAACGGTCATGAAGGGCTTTATGATAATATGCTGGTTGTGATAGGTTATGAACATAACGATGAAGCTGATGAACATCATTATCTTTTATTTGATTCTCCAAAAGTTTATCCGACTGAAATGAAAGTGGCCGAATATGTTGCCGCCGGGGCAGAGGATAACGCTTTAGGCATTTTGGCTCATCCTGATGAAATAAGAAGCCATATTTCTGAATTTCCGCCATATCCGTGGAGAGATTGGAATGCTGTAGGGTTTAACGGTATCGAACTATGGAACCAAATGTCTGAATGGATGGAGAAACTGACTAAGTATAACAAAATCCCTATGTCGCTTTCACCGAGAAAATCTATGATCGGACCGACTGACAGAATTTTAAAAATATGGGATGACTATAATATAAAATCAAAGATGGTCGGAATTGCCGGAGTGGATGCTCATGCCTTTCCGGTGCATATAGGACCTCTTACAATTGAGATTTTTCCTTATAAAGTACATTTTAGATGTTTGAGAACTCATATTATTTTATCTGAAAAGATGTCTGATGATTTTGAAATTGCTAAAAAACAATTTTATGATGCTATTTTAGATTGTCGAGTGTATATTTCAAATACAAGATGGGGTAATGCCGATAATTTTGAATTTTATGCCAAAAACAGTTCTGAAAAAGTAATAACAGGAGGAACTCTGACAAAAACTGATAATGCTGTTTTAGTAGCAAAATTACCGTCAAAGGCTACAATTAAGTTAGTACATAACGGAAAATATATTTTAGAAACCATTACAGATTCTTTTGAATACAGGGACCTTCAAAGCGGTATTTACCGCATTGAAGCATGGAAAGGGAAAAGGGGCTGGATCTTTTCAAATCATATCCGAGTCACGTAAAATTTATGAAACTTACAACTATTAATCTGCTTACAGATACAGAAATCTTTAAACAAGCGGAAAAAATGCAAACTACATTAGATTGTAAATTTGTACTGCTTGCTAATGAAACTGAGAATTTTCTCATATTTGGGTCATTACACTCATATAATTATCATGCTAAACTGGTAGAAAAGTTTTGTTTAGATAGAAATATCAGTTCTAAATGGCAACGCCAACCAGACTTATATAACGTTGACGATGAAACATTGGGTATAAAAGGTGGGGGATGGTTTAAGTTTGATTTTTTTCAAAAGACTCTCTTAGCGGCAGGTTCTTCAACAGCTTATGGGCGATTTGATGAAAATATCTTTGAACAATTTAATAATAATAATCTGATTTACAATAATTTTAAGATAAATATCAAGTAATAGCTCTTTATTGATTATAATTATAAAATTCACAAGGTCTCAAATTATTAATTGTCATATCCATCCTTACCCCACTGATTTAGAACATAATCAAGAGTTAAATGATGCTTTAATAATTATATCATCTTTCATGTAATAAAACCTTGACAAGTTAGCTGATATTCGCTAAAGTTGGGAAATTATTTAAAGAGGTATCATAATAGTGTTTGAAACATATTTCCCTATACTCTTGTTAATGGCAATCGGCTTTGCTTTGTCAGGCGTTTTTCTGTTCTTATCTGCTAATATCGGCAAAAGAACTAAACTTGGGAAAAAGACAGAACCTTATGAATGCGGAGTTGACCCGGTTGGTACTACAAAAGAACCGGTACAGGTCAAATTCTTTCTCGTTGCAATTTTATTTATTATCTTTGATATAGAAGTTATATTTTTATACCCATATGCTGTGATAGCAAGGGAATTAGGAATGTTTGGCTTGATTGAAATATGTGTATTTGTAGTCATCTTGTTGGTCGGATATTTTTATGTACTCGGTAGAGGAGCCCTCAAGTGGGATTAGAAGAAAAAATACCTGACTCGATAATTTTAACATCATTAGACAAAATGGTCAACTGGGCACACAAACGTTCTATGTGGCCGCTCGGTTTTGGACTTGCTTGCTGTGCAATCGAAATGATATCCACCTTTGGACCGCATTTTGATGTTGCCCGTTACGGTATGGAAGTAATGAGACCGTCACCCAGGCAGGCAGATTTGATGATTGTTGCCGGTCGGGTCTCTGTAAAAATGGCTCCGGTTGTTAAAACTCTTTATGAACAAATGCCGAATCCAAAATGGGTTATTTCTATGGGAGCCTGTGCTTCTTGCGGCGGTGTTTTTAATAACTATGCCTTAATACAGGGAGTTGACAGAATTATTCCGGTTGATATTTTTATTCCGGGATGTCCGCCGAGACCGGAACAGCTTATGAACGGTATAATGACCCTGTTTGAAAAAGTAGAAAAAGAATCTGTTAAAGATGACCGTCCTGAGTGGGGTCGTAAACTAGCATAATTTGTTTTTTTTAATAAATTGTTTGTGAATTTTAGTACAAGGTTATATGGAAGATAAACTAAGAGAATTTTTTAACAATAATTTCAAAGATGCTGTCATTAAGGAAGATAAGTTCCGTGGTGATGTTTCCTATTACATCAAACCGGAATCTTTGTTTGCGATTTGTGAAGCACTTCTTGCCGATTCTTCTCTTGATGTCAAATTCCTTTCTGATATCACATCACTTGATTGGCTTAATCACGAGGAAGAGAAAAACGGTAGATTTGAAGTTGTTTATAATCTTTACTCGATAAGCAACAGATACCGCTTTTTCTTAAAAGTTCGGCTTGACGGTGAAAACCCGAATGTGAAATCTTTAGTCGATTTATGGGATGGTGCCGACTGGATGGAACGAGAAGTTTTTGACATGATGGGTATTATTTTTGAAGGTCATCCAAACCTAACCAAAATATTAACTGCCGATGAACTTGACGGACACCCCTTGCGAAAAGATTTTACTCTTACATGGGAACAACCGAAGTTTACCTGGAATCTGGATGATCCGCCTGAGGTGATAAAGTGAGTAATACGGCAAAAACTGTCACTCTCAATATGGGACCACAACATCCCTCGACACATGGTGTCTTGCGGGTTATTTTAGAATTAGACGGTGAAACTGTTGTTAAAGCTGAACCGGTTTTAGGGTATTTGCATACCGGTATAGAAAAAACAATGGAAAGTAAGCTGTATTATAAAGCTCTTCCATGTACAGACCGTATGGATTATCTCGCACCTATGTCAAACAATCTCGGTTTCAGTTTAGCTGTTGAAAAACTAATGGAAATAGATATTCCCGAAAAAGTTCAATGGGTCAGGGTTTGTTTAGCTGAATTAACTCGTATAAATTCACATCTTGTATGGCTTGGCACACATGCTCTTGATTTGGGTGCGATGTCAATGCTCTTATATGCATTCCGTGACCGTGAATCTATCGTGGAAATGTATGAAGCGTGCGGTGGTCAGCGAATGATGACTACGTACATTCGTATCGGTGGTCTTGCACAAGATATTCCAAAAGATTTTGAAAAAGGTATCCGTAATATTATTAAAGTAATAAATAACGGCTTAAACGATTACGAAACTCTGCTTACTAATAATGAAATTTTTATAAATAGAACTAAAGGTGTCGGTGTTCTTACCGCAGAAGAAGCTATCAGTTTGTCACTTTCAGGTCCGATGCTTCGCGGTTCTGGGGTAAAGCATGATTTGCGAAAAGCAAACCCGTATACCGGATATGAAAATTTTGATTTTGAAGTTCCGGTCGGACAAAACGGTGATGCATATGACCGATATACTATACGTGTTGAAGAAATTCGCCAATCACTCAAAATTATGCAGCAAGCTATTGACGGTATGCCGGAAGGTCCCTATAGGGCACATGTTCCGGGTATAGTCCTTCCTCCAAAAGAAGATGTTTTATATAAAATGGAATCTATGATTTTCCATTTTAAATTGATTACTGAAGGGTTCAAAACTCCTGTCGGTTCTGTATATCAAGGCATTGAATCCGGAAAAGGAGAAATTGGTTTCTTTATCTCAGGTGACGGAACCAATAAACCGCATCGGGTAAGAGTACGTACTCCTTCATTTATTAATCTTGCCGCTCTACCAAAGATGTGTGAAGGGAATATGTTTTCCGATGTTGTCTGTGCTATCGGTTCTATTGATATTGTATTAGGAGAAGTTGACAGATGATTTTAACAGAACGGTCAATTACAAAAATAAAAGAAAAAGCAGTTCGGTATCCTCGTAAAAAATCGGCGATACTACCGGCTCTTACTGTTGCATATCGTCAGGTTGGGCATGTCGATGAGGAAATCTATAAAGAGATTTCTAAAATTATAGATGTACCTATGGTCGAAATTGCCGAGGCAGCTACGTTTTATACGATGTTTCCAAAAAAACCGAGAGGGAAATACCTTCTGCAAGTATGCAACAATATCTCATGTGCCTTACGAGGTTCTGACTCTATGATTCAGCATCTAGAAAATAAATTAGATATAAAACTAGGCGAGACAACAGCGGATAACAAATTTTCTTTAATCGCTGTCGAATGTCTCGGCTCTTGTTCTACGGCACCTATGGTTCAGGTGAATTTAGATTACCATGAAAATCTCGATGCACAAAAATTAGATACTTTAATTGATGATTTAAAGGCGAAAAAAGACTGATGCATTATTCTCCCGTTATAACAAATGCGGATATCGCCGCCAAAGATGAAAACTTACACCTGTTTCAGTATGTTGAAGACCCGAAACAGTGTGAAATAGATACTTTTGTTTCACGTGGCGGATACAAAGCGTGGAAAAAAGTTTTAGATTCGATCTCAAGAGAAGACCTTATCGAAACAATAAAAAAATCAGGACTTCGCGGCCGTGGCGGTGCAGGATTTCCGACCGGTCTTAAATGGAGCTTTGTTCCGAAAGACTCTCCAAAAGCAAGATATCTTTGCTGTAATGCCGATGAGTCCGAACCGGGTACTTGTAAAGATAGAGTTATCATGGAACGGGATCCTCATTCTATTATCGAGGGTATGGCTATAGGTTCCTATGCTATCGGATGTCATTTGATGTTTATATATATTCGCGGCGAGTTTACCCATTGTATCGAAAAAATGGAAAAAGCAATGGAAGAAGCATACGCAAAAGGACACCTTGGAAAAAATATATACGGTTCTGGTTATGATTTAGATATGATAGTACATACCGGCGGAGGTGCTTATATTTGCGGTGAAGAAACAGCCTTACTCAACTCTATCGAGGGAGAACGCGGACAGTCTAGAATGCGTCCGCCGTTTCCGGCTATTGAAGGTCTCTATGCTTGTCCGACTATTGTAAATAATGTAGAATCGCTTGCTGCCGTTCCCCATATTATAAATCGGGGTGCCGAGTGGTACGCATCTTTAGGTACTGAAAAATCAAAAGGTACAAAACTGTTTTCACTCTCAGGTCATGTAAATCGCCCGGGAAATTTTGAAGTACCTTTAGGCTTTAATTTAAAAGATATGATATATAGTCCTGACTATGGTGGCGGGATGCTTGGTGATGTACCTCTCAAAGGTGTTATCCCAGGTGGAGCCTCAACTCCGATGTTATTACCTGATATGATTGATGTTGCACTTGACTATGAATCACTACAGGAAAAAGACTCCATGCTTGGTTCGGGTGCTATTATTGTGTTTAATGAAAATACCTGCATTGTCTGGGTTATAAAAAAACTGATACATTTTTTCCGTCATGAATCATGCGGAAAATGTACACCTTGTCGAGAGGGAACCGGATGGCTTGAACAGATGATTAACCGTATTGAAGCCGGTCAAGGTCAAACAGGTGATTTAGAAAAAATTGAAGAAGTTTGTGGTAATATCTTAGGACGAACTATCTGTCCGTTAGGCGATGCCGCCGTTATGCCGATTCAGTCAGCTTTAAGATTGTATCGCGATGAATGGCAGTACCATATTGACCACAAAAAATGTATGGTTAAATCAAACTTTGAGTTTAAATAAAATATGTCTGAAGCTGTGAAAAAAGAACAACCGAACGTTTCTGTACCGACAGTAACATTTACTATTGACGGACAGTCTGTAACAGTGCCGAAAGGTACCACAGTATTACAGGCAGCTCGTGATATTGGTATTCATATACCAACATTTTGTTGGCATCCTCAGTTAAAATCTGTCGGTGCTTGTCGAATGTGTTATGTCGAAGTAGAAAAAATGCCAAAGCTGATGGTTTCATGTATGCTTGATGCTATGGAAGGTATGGTTGTATATACAAATTCAGACCAAGTACGACAAGGACGAAAAGCAGTCATCGAATTTATTTTAATAAATCATCCTCTTGATTGCCCGACCTGTGATAAGGGTGGCGAATGTGACCTGCAAAACCTGACTTTTGCTCATGGGTTTGATGACAGCAGGTATGATTTTAAGAAATATCGTTTTAAAGAAGATGATATGACTACGACGTTTGACGATAAGAAAATCGGTCCTGAAATCATGCTCAACAGAAATAGATGTATCCTTTGTTACAAATGTGTTCGTGCCAATAAAAATGCTTTTGGCGAATATGATTTAGGAGCATTTGAACGCGGAAACATTACACAAATAGATGCTGTACCGGGTGGTGAAGTTAATAATCCATTCTCAGGAAATCTAGTCGAAATTTGCCCGGTCGGTGCTTTGACAAACTCTGACTGGCGTTATAAAATCAGAGTATGGCTAACTCAAACAACTCCGTCAATTTGCAATTTTACATCTTCAGGAACAAATTGTACGTTCTATAAAGAAGATCATCAAAATAAAATATTCAGAGTAACATCAAGAGAAAACGAATCTATCGACAACGGATGGATTCCTGATATTACCCGTTACGGCTACCAGATTATAAATTCACCCGACCGTTTGCAGACTCCTTTAATCAGAAAAGACGGAAAACAGGTCAAAGCGACATGGGATGAAGCGATTGATTATATAGCTAAAAAATATACCGAAATAAAAGAATCTGTCGGTGGTGTCTGTATCGGAGGATTGATTTCTCCGTCACTTGACAACAGGTCACTCTATAGCTTTTCTAAAATGATTCGTACTGTTTGTAAATCTAACAATATCGATTTCCGCGGTGACTATCGGATGCTTCCGAGCAGTCCTGATTCTCCTTTTGGTGTTTTACGTTCACAGCCGTTTTCTATTTCTGCTATAGATGACTCCGATGTTATCGTGAGCTTTGGTTCCGATTTAATTCATGAACATCCAAACGAATACTTACGAATTCGCAAAGCGTATAACAATACAAATCCAAAAATTTACTCAATCATGCCGTATGCGGTTAAATCTGCCGATGTTGCCAATATTGAATATGTATATAATCCGGGAACAGATGAATCTGCGGTGAATGCAATTTGTCTTGCCGCTATTGAAGAAAATGTAGTAGACTCCGCCTTGGCAAATGATTATCTGAAAAAGGTTCTGCCGTCAACTCTCAAAGATGCCGTCGCACTTTGTGGTCTTGATGAAAAAGACTTAAGAGTTCTGGCTCGTTCTATAGCAGACGGGAAAAATATTACTTTCTTAATCGGTGAAATTGTAACCCGTTCAAAATCACGTGATGCTATTTCTGCTGCTCTGTTGAATATGAATAAACTTTTTGGTATTAGTTCAAAAGGTCAGATATCAATTCTGGCACGTTATGCCAACTCAAAAGGTGCCGAAAAACTTGGTCTGCTTCCTGACCCGATTGCTCCGATAAAAGAAATCTTAAAAAAGAATTTTAACGGCTATCCTGAATCTGAACCTCGTAATACCGACGAAATGATGGCACATATACGCAAAGAAGAGATTAAAGGTCTTTTCGTGTTTGGCTCAAACCCGATGATGCTCTATCCCGACAAAGAATTTATCAAAGAAAGTTTAGACAAACTTGATTTCTTGGTTGCCTGCGACCTTTTTGAAACTGAAACTACCGAATCTGCCGATGTTGTCCTACCTCTGTCAGGCTGGGCAGAGTATGAAGGTGACTATATCAATTTAGAATCAATATGCCAGACAGCAAAACAGGCGGTCAAACCAAATACAGACTCAAAACCTGCCTTTGAAATTATAAGACTGATTGCTGAAAAATTAGAAAAGTCGAACTTTGATTCTGAAAGTCTTGACAAAGAATTAGCTGATTGTCTTGCGGTGAATACGGTAATTCAATTCCCTGATGATTTTATCGAAATGAAACCACAAACTGAAGAAATAATCGACGAATATACTCTTCCGATTTTCATCATAGACGATGCCCATCATTCCGGTTATTTAACAGAAAAATCACCATCGCTGAATAACTTCAGCGCCGAAGCATATCTGATGATGTCCGAAGAATTGGCAGCAAAAAACAATATGAAAAACGGTGACTCTATTCGAGTTGAATCGATTGTATCAAAAGTAATTCTACCGGTCAAAATATCACAATCATTAGATTCAGATGTTTTATTAGTACCGAGAAATTTCCAATCATCACCAGTTACATCATTGTTCATGCGTAAACGAAGAGTCGACAGAGTCAAAATAAGTAAGGTGGATGCATAAGATGCTTGAAATGATTCTATTTGCCTCAATTAAAGTTATCGTCGTAGTCATTGCCGTTTTAACCGGCTGTGCTTATTCGACTTTATTGGAGCGTAAAGTTGTCGGACATATGCAGCATCGCATGGGACCAAATACTGCAGGGCCGTATGGGCTTTTAACACCTCTGGCCGACGGTCTCAAATTGATTTTCAAAGAAGAGATCAGACCTGCAAATGTTGAAAAAATTACTTATCTATTAGCTCCGGTTATTTCATTTGTCCCGGCTGTTTTAACTTTTGCGGTTATTCCGTTTGGTAAAGACAATACTTTTTTTGGAAAAGATTTTACTTTTGTTCTTTCTGATTTAAATGTCGGTGTTCTCTTTGTCTTTGCGGTTACATCACTCGGTATATATGGTATTGTCTTAGCAGGGTGGTCTTCCGGTTCAAAGTATTCTATGATGGGAGCTGTGCGTTCATCAGCTCAGATGATTTCTTATGAGGTAGGCTACGGTCTTTCAATAGTCGGTGTTATTATCATTGCCAATACTCTTTCTTTACGTGAGTTGGTGGAATTACAAATGGGTCCGCTTTGGGGTACGATTACATTTTTACCAAATTGGTATATTTTTAGTCAACCGTTAGGCTTTATATTATTTCTTACCTGTGTTATTGCGGAAACGAACAGAGCACCGTTTGATATGCCCGAAGCTGAGTCTGAACTGGTCGCAGGGTATCATACAGAGTATTCTTCTATGAAATTCTCAATGTTCTTTATTGCTGAATATGCCAATATGATTGCGGTTTCATCAGTAGGGGCTACGCTGTTTTTGGGTGGTTGGCACGGTCCGTTTTTAGATTCTATGCCAATGCTCTCGGTTTTATACTTTGTAATAAAAGTTTTCTTGTTTATGTTTTTCTATATATGGTTGCGGGCAACATTCCCAAGATTTAGATATGACCAGTTAATGGCATTAGGTTGGAAAGTTCTTTTCCCGTTAGCTTTATTTAATACGTTAATAACAGCATTTTTTGTGATTTTATAAATAGGTTGAATGATGAACGAAGTATTAAAAGCAATAGGTAATGTTTTCTTAAAGATGCCCAAAGGGTTTATTGTAACACTGAAGCATCTCTTTAAGAAACCTGTTACATTAGAATATCAGAAAAAGAAAAAACCTATGGCTCCCCGTTACAAGGGGCAACACTATTTAGAACGCTATGACGACGGTACCGAACGGTGTGTCTGCTGTGGTCTTTGTGCTGCTGCCTGTCCGTCTGATTGTATCTATATGGAACCTGAAGAAAATGAAAAAGGCGAACGGTTTGCCAAAGTGTATGAAATAAACCAAATACGATGTATATATTGTGGGTTTTGCGAGGAAGCATGTCCTGAAGAAGCTATTTTCTTGGGTCATGAATATGAGTTCTCATCTCCGGATATTAATTCATTTATTAAAACCAAAGAACAAATGCTGGTTGCTCATCCACGCAAGGAAAACCCGTTTAAAAAACTTTTACGTAAAGCACGCAAAGTGTATGGAACGGTAGATAAATAGAATATGAATCTTGATTTTGCCATATTTATAGTTTCCGCATTATTGGCGGTGTCAGGGGCAGCTCTGATGATAACTCTTAAAAATCCGGTGCTTGCTGTAATGTCGATGATTGTATCATTGGTGGCACAAGCTGTCTTATATATTCAACTGGGTGCTTTATTTATCGGAGCCGTTTTAATCATTGTCTATTCAGGTGCAATAATGGTCTTGTTCTTATTTGTTATCATGTTGCTGAATTTACGTGGAGCTGAAGACTTAGGAAAACAATCATCACCGGTGAAATTGTCTCTGAAATTTTTATTCGGATTAATACTATTTGTTGAACTTGTCTTTATAATCAAGACAGGTTTTATGCATGGAAATGTTGAAGTCGGTGTTCTTGCTGAATCTGTTAATAATTTTGGCTCTGTAGCTGAAGTAGCAAAATTACTTTTTACAAAATATCTCTATCCGTTTGAATTGACATCAATTTTACTTCTTGCCGCTATTGTCGGTGCAGTAGTGATGTCTAAACGGGATGACGCCGAAACAGACACAATTTCAGATAATAATGAGGTGCAAAGCTGATGGAACTTTCAATTACTGCCTATATTATTGTAGCGGTTGTACTGTTTGCTATCGGAACTATCGGTGTACTTATCTCTCGAAATATAATTATGTTGTTTATGTCGGTTGAGCTGATGCTGAATGCTGCCAATTTGGTTTTGATTGCTTTTTCGTTAAAGCTCAATATCATGGACGGCCACGCGTTTGTCTTTTTAATATTAACTGTCGCAGCAGCTGAAGCGGCAGTAGGGTTAGGGATGGTAATAAATCTCTACCGTAACAGAGAAACAATTAATATCGACCGTTTTAACTTGTTAAAATGGTAGGTCTGAAGGTTTAATTTATTATGGCTGAATATCTATATTTAATCCCGTTGCTGCCGTTTATCGGTTTTCTAATCAATGGATTACTGCTTGGGAAACTTTCTAAGCCGATTGTTTCGATTATTGCATGCGGTTCGGTGTTCATATCATTTATAATCTCATTATTTGCTTTCTTAGAACTGACCAATCTCGCACCGAGTGCAAGGATTTTAGAACAAACATTATTTACATGGATTAAATCAGGTAATAACTTTGAAGTAAGTTTTGGCTACATGCTCGACCCTCTTTCGGCAATAATGATTTTGGTCGTCACAGGTGTCGGATTTCTGATTCATGTCTACTCAATTGGTTACATGAGCCACGACCCGGGATACAGCAGATTCTTTACATATCTAAGTCTTTTCATGTTTTCTATGTTGACTCTCGTACTAGCTGACAATTTCCTTCTGATGTTTGTCGGATGGGAAGGGGTTGGTCTCTGCTCCTATCTCTTAATCGGATTTTGGTTCCATAAAAAATCAGCGACCGATGCCGGTAAAAAAGCATTCATCATCAACCATATCGGTGATTTTGGTTTCTTACTTGGAATGTTTATAATTTTTTGGCAGGTTGGGTCTCTAAACTTTGTTGATGTTGTCGCAAGAGCTCCGGAAGTTTTTGTCTACGGTTCTGCGTTAGTTACAGCAGCTTGTCTGCTTCTTTTTGTCGGAGCAATGGGTAAATCAGCTCAGATTCCTCTGTATGTATGGCTTCCCGATGCGATGGAAGGCCCTACACCTGTTTCGGCTTTAATCCATGCCGCAACTATGGTAACGGCTGGTGTATATATGTTAGTCCGTACCAATGTACTTTTCTCGATGGCTCCAGATGCTCTTTTTGTCGTAGCATGTGTTGGTGCCGCAACGGCATTTTTTGCCGCGACTATCGGACTGGCTCAAAATGATATTAAACGGGTGCTGGCATATTCAACAGTCAGTCAACTCGGATATATGTTCTTAGCTTGTGGTGTAGCAGCCTATACTGCAGGTGTTTTTCATCTTATGACTCACGCATTCTTTAAAGCTCTTTTATTCCTTGGTGCCGGTTCTGTTATTCACGGTATGTCTGATGAACAAGACATGCGTTACATGGGCGGTCTCAAAAAATATATGCCGATTACATTTATGACAATGTTTATCGCAACTTTTGCAATCTCAGGTATCCCAGGTTTCTCAGGTTTCTTCTCAAAGGATGAGATCCTTTGGAAATCTTTCTCGTCACAAATGCATGGCTCTGTGATTTTTTGGGTAATCGGAGTTGTGACTGCGGCTCTAACTGCATTCTATATGTTCCGCCTGATATATCTGACCTTCTATGGTAAAGAAAGAATGAGCAAAGAAGTTAAATCGCACATTCATGAATCTCCAAAAACTATGACAATTCCGCTTATGATACTCGCTGTACTTTCGGTCGTTGGTGGTTGGATTGGTTTACCGCATCTTTTTGCTAAGACAAACCACTTTGAGGAATGGCTTGCTCCTGTAATTATTTCAACCTCTCAAGGTTCCGCTTCGCATGCTCTTGCTTCAGGTGGGGGAGATGTAGCTATGGAATGGACACTGATGATATCATCAGTTGTCCTTGTTCTTTTCTCTATCTTCATGGCATATCTGCTTTATAAAAAGAAAACAGAAATCTCAACCTCGCTTGCCGAAAAATTGTCAGGGATGAAAAATTTGTTATTAAATAAATATTATGTAGATTAAATCTATGGTGCCGTTATTATTCGTCCGGTTGTCTACTTCTCATTGTTCTTGTGGAAAGTCTTTGATGTTGTCATTATCGACGGATTTGTAAATGGGGCAGCATCGTGGTATTCTGACTTTTCGGAATTCGCTCGAAAAATGCAAACAGGTAGAGTTCGTACCTATGCGACAATTTTTGTCTCAGGTGTATTAGTGATTATAGCTTATATGGTGATTGGTTAAATATGGATAGTTCAATTCTTACCTTAACGACATTTTTCCCTGCTATCGGAATTATACTGCTTCTGTTTGTACCGAAAGAAAAAACAGATACAATAAAAGGTCTTGCACTTATTATTTCTGTTGTGACGATGATTTTGTCATTTGCGGCCTACTATATGTTTGACCCGCTTGCCAGCGGTATGCAGTTTGAGGTAAATATCCCGTGGATATCATCATTCGGAATTAATTATCATTTCGGTATAGACGGTATCTCATTACTCTTAATAGTTCTAACAACTATTTTAACAGTTCTTTCTATTCTCGCTTCATGGAACTCAATTACGACAGGAATCAAAGGCTACTTTATCTCGATGCTTCTATTAGAAGTAGGTATGATAGGTGTTTTTTGTGCCTTGGACCTCTTCTTGTTTTATATCTTCTGGGAACTGATGTTGATTCCGATGTATTTTATTATCGGTGTCTGGGGTGGACCGAGAAAATTATACGCAGCTATTAAATTTGTACTGTTCACTATGTTTGGTTCTCTGCTGATGCTTGTCGGTATTATGTATCTTTTATATGAATATCAAGCAATGACCGGTGAGTTCTCTTTTGATATATTGAAATTAACTTCAACATTAGCACTCGGATTTGAACCGCAACTCTGGTTGTTCGGTGCTTTTGCCTTAGCTTTTGCTATTAAAGTACCGCTGTTTCCGTTTCATACCTGGCTGCCAGATGCTCATGTGCAGGCACCTACTGCCGGTTCAGTAATTCTTGCCGGTGTATTGTTGAAAATGGGTACCTATGGGTTTATCCGAATTTGTTTACCGATGTTTCCTGAAGCGACGATAGCATATCTTCCGTACATTTGTACATTGTCGGTGATAGCAATCATCTATGGTGCCTTAGTTGCCATGGTACAAAAAGATATTAAGTCGCTTGTTGCCTTTTCATCGGTCTCCCACATGGGTTTTATCATGCTCGGTCTTTTTGCTCTTAACATGCAAGGACTTGAGGGTGCTGTAATTCAAATGATTAACCACGGTATCTCAACAGGGGCTTTGTTCTTGTTAGTCGGAATGATTTATGAACGGAGACATACCAGGATGATTGAAGATTTCGGCGGTCTTGCCAAAGTTATGCCGTTATTTACGGTTGTCTTTATGATTGTAACTCTTTCGTCTATCGGTTTACCGTTGACAAACGGATTTGTAGGCGAATTCTTAATTCTTTTAGGTATGTTTAAATCAAATTATATTTATGCTTCTATAGCTGCTGTCGGAGTTATTCTCTCAGCATGTTATATGCTGTGGATGTTCCAAAGAGTCTTTTTCGGTGAAGTAGACAAAGAGGAAAATAAAAAATTACTTGATTTAGATGCCCGTGAAAAACTAATTTTATTACCGTTGGTTATCCTTATCTTTTTTATCGGTATCTATCCGGCTCCACTCTTTTCACGAATTGAACCTGCGGTGAAAAATGTTCTCCAACAGGTAAACAAAGCAAAATCAGTTTATTTGGATGAAGAGTATCAAATTAGATATTATAAAGATAATACCGGGCAGAATGAGTTAACTTTGCATACCGATGAGGAGCAAAAATCAAAATGAGTGAAGTTACGATTTACACCAAGGAAGGTTGTCCGTATTGTGCCGCCGCAAAGAAATTTTATACCGACAATGGTACGGAATACACTGAAATTGATGTCCATAAAACAGACGGTGCCAAAGAAAAAGTGTTAGAACTATCAGGCGGTCAGTCTATTGTTCCGGTGATAGTTGAAAACGGCGAAGTGAAACTTGGCTTTGGCGGTGGATGAGGATTTTAACATATTAACGGCGTGTCCGTTATTATAGGATTTATATATGATAGACTTTACATCAGCACAAATTGATTTTTCTCTTATAGCTCCGGAGATTTCGCTCCTTGTGGCAGCTTTTATTATTCTATTAGGTTCTTCTTTTAAGAAACCTGCCCAAGCTGCACCGATAATTGCTCTTTTAGGAATTGCTGTTTCTATCTCATTTATATCTAATCAATGGCATCATCAGGTGTCAGGGTTTTATGGGATGGTTACCTGTGACAATTTTGGAGTTACATTTAAGCTGTTGTTTTCTATCATTGCAATGTTAGGTGTTTTAATAGCGCAAAAATATCTACAGGTCAAAAATATAAACAAACCCGAATACTACGCACTACTGTTGATTTCAACTATGGGTATGATGGTAATGGCAAATACAACCGACCTGGTTGTCATCTTTTTAGGTCTTGAAATTATGTCGGTGCCGTTGTATGTCTTAGCAGGCTTTGCCCGAAGGTCACTTGAATCTAATGAAGCAGGTATCAAATACTTTATCATGGGGGCATTTGCTTCGGCTTTTCTACTGATGGGCATCGCATTTATATTTGGGGCGTCTGAAACGACTGACCTCAGACGAATAGTCGCCGACTTTTCATTTAACTTGTCGCAATCAAGAACCTTACTTTTATCAGGGATTGGTTTTATCCTTATTGGGTTTGCTTTCAAAGTTGGTGCGGCACCGTTTCACAGTTGGGTACCTGATGTCTATCAGGGTGCTCCGACACCTGTCACAGCATTTTTCTCTGTCGGTCCAAAAGCTGCAGGGTTTGCTGCTCTGTTACGGATTTTTAGTTATGGATTTGACGAGGTAGAACTGCTGACAAATCTCTTCTGGGGATTAGCTGTACTGACTATGATAGTCGGTAATGTTCTCGCTTTAAAACAAACTAACATAAAACGAATTTTAGCATATTCTTCAATAGCTCATGCCGGTTATATTTTTGTAGCTCTTACAGTAGGCGGTAGTAATGCAATTTCATCGGCGATTTTTTATCTGATTGCATATACTTTGTTTAATGTCGGCGGTTTTGCTATCGTAACAATAATGGAGACTCGTTCCAACGCAAAACCTGAGCTAAAAGAATTAAACGGCATGGCAAAAGCACATCCGTATTTAGCTGCTGTGCTTGCTTTGTTTGTATTTGCACTCTCGGGCTTCCCTCCGACTGTCGGCTTTATCGGAAAGTTTTATATCTTTTCCGAGGCAGTCAAACACGGCTTTATCTGGCTGACTGTTATCGGGGTTCTTAATTCTTTTGCTTCGGTATATTATTATTTTAAAATTATCAAAGCGGCTTATTTTGAAAACACCGATGCCGAATTCAAACGGTTTGATTTGAATCTGTCAATGATTGTTCTCTTTATTATTTGTGCCGTAGGTACGCTGGGTATAGGATTGTTCCCTCAGGAGATAATCAATATCTCTAAGTCAGCGATATTTGCATTTCTGTAAAATTAATACAATTAGTTTTAGAATAATCATACTTTGACTCCGCTCAGCATAACATGTTTATTTTCAATAATTCCTAAGTCACCTCGAAGGGTGTAGAGAAGAAAAGTTTTCGATTTATTAGTTGTTTCCATCGTAAAGCCATTTATCACATGGCTCTGAACCGCCTGAGAACATAAAACTTACCAAATAAACTAAATCAGATATATCAATAGAACCGGAACAGTCTACATCACCGGCATCATAGGGGATAGGAGGAGGACCACCTGAGAACATAAAGCTCACTAACCATACTAAATCAGCTATATCTATACCGTCACTTCCGGTAATGTCACCTGTCTGCCCAAAGTATAGATGGTTCTTAAAGAGTATTGCTTCAGCATCATGAGGTATCAAAACGGCACTATCTCCGGCATTTACATATCCTAAAGAATTACAATCATTTTCGGCTATACCGACTAATGCGATATTTTCTAAACCTGAATAGCCAACTGATTTATATTGGTATTTTATATCTCCGTCAGAAGTTAATATAATTTCAAAAGTTATAAGCGTATCGTCTACTGTTTGAAAAGAGGCAACCCGATACCATTCAATAACAGTTGTGTCGTTACTACTGTTCTGATACATATAAATGCCTGCATCAGAAACAAGTCCCGCATCAAGATATAAATCAGCCCAAAAAGGAGCCAATAGGCTATTATATGGTAAGCCCGGTATTGCAAGCGAACTGTATTTTCCGTCTATGTTTACATTCGTATCAGTAAATGATAACGCTCCATTTATACCGACATAAAATGAATCATAATAGTTTGTATAAAACGGAAAGTTAAACCCGATAGAAAACGGACCGGCGGAACCGTCATCAAACACGTCAGCCTCTCCAGGGTTATAAAATAAAGCATTGTCAATTTTAACCCCAGAATCTTTTGCCGAAATCCAGTTATATAGCGGACCACCGACATCATCTGAGGAAATTACGGAAAATGATGAATCAGTACAGGGAACCTCAAGATAAACCGGAACTAATAAAGATGAATCAAGAATAGCCCCGTGTCCCCAAACGATTTCCAAAAGTCCTTGGTGTTTTGTTGATCTCTCTGTTAAAGAGGTAGCATCTAAAATTACTCCCACATAAGTAGAATCGTTAGCAGGTACAAATCCATTTTGTGATGACACCTCAAGCCAGTTTACAATAGCTGCTCTTGCCGAGGAATCACGGTCATAAATAAAGAAATTTACATTATCTGTAAGTGAGGAATTATGCAGCCAAAGGTCAACTATAATCGAAGTTCCTTCATCTATTGTTGTATCAATATAGAATGGTGTAGCTGTTAATGACGGGGGAGCAGTAATTGAATTTAAAGCAGAGTCTAAATTTGGTCTGGGACCTATATGTTCCAACGTATTTCCGAGTTGAGCAGTCCCGGTTTGATATAAAATTTCACGTATATAATCCGAGGTTAGAACTGACCCAAAATTTGCTTTCATATATCCTTGTATCGAGGCAGCCGCACCTGCTATAATCGGTGAAGCTGAAGATGTCCCGCCGAATCCCGATGTATAGTATTGATTAAGATCACCGTTACCGTCAAAAAGATCTCCGTAACCGGTTGTATATACTTCAGAACCGTATCCTTGCAGATTAACTCTTTCGCCATAGTTGGAATAGATTTCCCGCTCCAAATCATTCGGTAATGATGACGGGTATCATGCTCCGACTAAAAGAGCATGAGAGTTTCTATAATTTGTATCAAACAAACTTCCATATAACGGATCATCTAAATTTTCCTCACCGTTACCTGCTGCTTCAACGACAATAATTCCTTTTGCCCAGGCATATTTAATAGCATCGTAATTAGCCTGCCAGTACTCCATGCAAATATATCCCTTTTGGTCCTGTCGGGCAGCAAAATTGAATCGAGGTCCCGGGGCTTGTAATTCAATTAATATAATATCACCGACATCTAAAGAATCTACGGCAGCATAAATAGCTTCTGCGGTAGACATAGTATTGATAGAAACCATCCCCAAATCAGCTCCCGGAGAAATACCTGTAATCCCATATCCATTGTCAGAGCCAATAAGAACTCCTATAACGGCTGTTCCGTGGTCAAGCCAAGATTGGTCGTTGATTACATCTCCGACTAAAAACCCTGTTGCCGCCTTATCTAAATCTTCATGAGTTCTTTGCCAGTTTCCTTCAATATCTACAATAGTAATACCTGTACCGTCCCCACCGGGAACAGTATGAGCATAAAGAGCATCAATACCGACAGGGGCAGGGTTCAAATATAATTGCGAGGCATTATAATCAGGTGTCGGTGGAGCAATATCGACTGCCGGAACAGGTGAGGGCTCAATATATGCTATTTCGACAGATTCTAAACTGTTGAGTTTATTTACTATCTGAATAGCCTCGGGTAATGATTGGATTTCAATTGTAAAATAACTATTTAAATCGGCAAGCTCAGTCAGAGAACGATATTGAAATATCTCTTTCTGCCTTGATAAATTATGCTCACTGTTTGTTTTAAATAACCGTCTGAGTGAAATATCTATATACGGTTTTAAAAACTTATCAGCAGTCAGTACAGAAAGTCCTTTTAAAGAAATTATTTTATTCTGACGAATTCGTACTTTGTAAGAATCCTTAAACTTAATAATAACTCTTTCAACCTGAGCATCAGCACTAAATTCAATTTGATTCGGTTTTATAGGAATAGTTCTTGATTTTAATAAAGTCGTCTTAGGAGTTTGTATTTGTTCAGCATCAACAGCTATAACCGAAAGAGATATAAAGAAAATTAACCATGTCAAAATTCGTGATTGCTTCAAAGTAAAATGCTCCGACTAGTTTTTATTTTTTGACTCAGATTTTGAATAGTAAATGCAGTATTCTGTTTTAATATACTATTTGGATGATAATTGTCAAACCGGAGTATCTTAAACGCAGTTTTTGAGCCAAAACCTTATTATATCTACGATTATCGGCAGAAATATAAAGAGAGACAGGGGAAATCTAGATTTTAAATAGTCGTTTTTTACCGTTTTCCTGAGGTGTTTTTAATGGATAATTTCCCGTAAAACAACCGTCACAAAAAGTTGTGTTCGGCAAGGACGGCATCGAAAGCATGCCTTCAAGAGACAAATATCTTAAAGAATCTACACCGAGCATTTTTTCAATTTGTTTTACAGTATAGTTTGCACCGATTAGTTCATCTTTTGTCGGCATATCAATACCAAAGAAACATGGAGAGATTATAGGGGGAGAGGATACCCGAAAATGTACTTCTTTAGCACCCGCATCCCGAATCAGTTTTACAAGTTTTTTACAAGTAGTTCCTCGGACAATAGAGTCATCTACTACAATTACCCGTTTACCCTCTAAAACACCTTTGACAGGATTAAATTTGACTTTAACATCCAAGTCACGAATTTTCTGCTGAGGGTCTATAAATGTACGACCGACATAATGGTTTCTGATTAAACCGATTTCAAAACGAATTCCGGACTCTTCAGAATATCCCAATGTTGCTGTATTGGCTGAATCAGGTATACCGATAACAATATCAGCCTCGACCGGATGTTCTTTTGCAAGTTGTCTGCCTAAACGTCGTCGGACTTTATCAACATTTTCGCCGAAAATTTTTGAATCAGGGCGAGCAAAATAAATAAATTCAAAAATACAAAATGAATGTTTGATAGACTTTTTTGGGTGAGGATAATATGATTTGATTCCCTTATCAGAAATCTCAACTAATTCGCCCGGCTCAACATCACGAATATATTCTGCCCCGATAATATCTAAGGCACAAGTCTCAGATGTGAAAAAATAAGAATCTTTTAATTTTCCGATACAAAGCGGTTTAAAGCCGTTTGGGTCTCTGGTAGCAATAATCGAATTATTAGTTAAGAAAATCAACGAATAAGCACCTTTGATTTTTTTTAGAGCATCGGCAATTCGCTCGATTCGAGTCTGTTTTTTTGATTTTGCTATAAGATGTAAAATAATTTCAGAATCCGAAGTTGTTTGAAAAATTGAACCGGCAGCATCTAATTTCTGTCGTAAATCATAAGCATTGGTCAGATTACCGTTATGACCGATAGCGAGTTGTTCATTTCTATTTGTTATTATAAAAGGTTGGATATTTATAATAGAGGATGCACCGGTTGTACTGTATCTGGTATGACCGATTCCGTTAAAACCTCTTAATCGTTCTAAATTTGATTTATCACCAAAAACTTCACAAACCTCTCCCATCCCTTTATGTAAATGAAACTGTGCATCTTCAGATGTAACAATTCCTGCTGATTCCTGTCCTCGATGCTGTAAAGCATAAAGTCCAAAATAAATTAAGTCAGCAGCTTCTTTGTTATTAAAAACAGCAAATATCCCGCACTGATCATGTATTACTTCTTCTAGCATTTCATTACCTCACAAAAATTGAAGTCGCAATCTACGCTATTGACAGATGATTGTCAAATAGTATGATAAGAATAATATTTGCAACTGTTCATTGAATAAAAATGCATTATATTACATTGTCTCCATTTACTGTGCAATTACTGAACAGTCTTGTAGTCTCGTATATTACTACGTTGTAACAGCTTCTAATTTTATTGTCTCTGGAGTTGTTCTTGGTGAAAAAAAATAATTAAGGCATCTGATTTGCTCAAAGTATATTTGAATGAATAATATACAACTTGGAAAAAATGAATTTAGATAAGTTTAAAATTATCAGCGATCTTGCTCTCTTTGCAAAAAAAGGCGGCAATATAAATGATGCTGCTAAAAATGCTCTAGAGATGTCTTGCAAATATCTGGGGCTTAATGGTGCTTCATTATATTTATGGGATAATGACCAGAATATCTCTGTTACAGTTTCTCATTCTGATAGTTCTCTCATACAAAAAAGACTGACAAACCTTGAAAACAATCTGTATGAAAATTTGCGAAAGAACCAACAACTCATTTCTGCCTATATGTCTTTTGGTGGTGAAAACCCATATCACTCTTTCACCCTACCGCTCATGTTCAGCAAACAAGTTTTTGGGGCTGTTATAGGAATACAAAAGGGCGAAACTTCTCCCATTGCCGAGGATTTATTCTTAGAAACTCTTTCGGCTATGTTAGCTCTGCATTATACAGCAGCAAATGTCAACAACTCAGGAGAGTCACAAAAAGAACTTGTCGAAAAAGAGAGACTAGCTGCGGTTTTAGAAACAGCTGTTACGGTAAACCACGAGGTTAATAATCCCCTACAGGCGATTATCGGAAATATCCAATTACTGTTGATGAAACAGGAAAATCTGGATGAGAAGATGATTGAGAAACTAAAAGCTATTGAAGAATCAGCAATAAAAATAAACAACGTTACTCAAAAATTGATGAGAATGACCTCTCCGAAAACTATTCAATACAGCGACGGCACCAAAATGATTGATATCAATGATGATGCCGAAACTGATTCTTAATCTTAATAAATTTACTTAAATATATTTTTTTACAAAATCGTCTAAGAACAGAGATAGTTTAGTTGTATGTTCTTTGAGCTTTTTCATATCTTTCTTGTCACAGCATTCTTTCATTAAAAGAACTATCTTATTGATTTCAGCAAAATCTTTTAATATCTCTGCTTTATTATCCTGCAACTCAGTCGGTATAGATTTTTCATTTAAACCGTTTACTTTTGCCGCTAATGTTTCAACAGTTCCATTAATACCGTCAATATTGTTTGAGGGGATATGGTTTTCATTCAGAAGATTAAATGATATAATAAATCCGTCAAACTCGGGATAGTGAACAGGAAGTAACGACGATGCTGTCATTTCAAAGGTATCATGCAAATCAGGCATAAGCTCATGAGCTTTTTCTTTATCTCCTGCTTTACATGCTTCGGCGAACTTCTTAACCGCTTCGGCAAATTCAGTTCGGTTTTTGTTAAACGTTTCAACCTTTTTTTCTGAGTGTAGTTTTGGACTCATTTCGGCAATTGCTTCAAATAATTTTTCAAACTTTGGACCTGCCGCAAGAAGAGTTTCATAATCTTTGTCAGGCCAGGCATCATGCCATACCGGTGCTAAAAGATGATGGAAATCTCCAAATGGGTCAAAACCGATTTTTGATGCTCTGTCGGCAGGACAAGATGACTCGCCTGCAAAACTTGCTGATACTGCCATTAATAAAACAGCAGCGATGATAAATAGTTTTTTCATATTACTCCCTGCAAAATTATGTTCTGTTTCTACCAAAAAACAGAACCCCTACATATTGTTTAAATAACGTTTGTCTCTTCTATTAACTGACCTTCTTTAAAACGGTCAGGTGCAAATTCTGAAATATCAATAGACGGTTTTTTACCGGTAAGAATTTCCGATGTTATCATTCCGGCAGCAGGGGCATGCATAAATCCGTGTCCGGAAAAACCGGTCAAATGAAACATCCCTTCTACAGTCGGTTCAAACCCGATAATCGCTCTATGATCAGGAGTTACTTCATAAAGACCTGCCCATTCATTGGCGATTTCTGCTTCTTCAAGTTGAGGGACTAATGCAAGTCCCCGTTCCAAAATATTATCAGTGTACTCAGGGTCTATTGAAATATCAAAAGACGGTGCCGTATTTTTATCTGCCCAACCTAAAAGCATCCCTTTAGATTCTTTATGGCAATATAAACCCGATGAAACATCTACGACCATCGGAAAAGATGGTTCAACAAATGAAAGTTCTCCAGTAGTTACTATTTGACGACGAACCGGTTGAACTTTTACTTCGCCACCCACCATTGCTCCAATCTTTTGTGCAAACGGTCCGGCACAATTTATGACCATGGGTGTATCAATATCACCCTTTGTAGTTCTAACTTTTGTTACTTTCCCAGAAACCTGTTCTATGCCGATTACTTCGGTATCAAAAGCGACTTCAAGTCCTGCTGCTCGTGATGCTTTATCATACCCACTAAGAAACTCATGAGGGTCACCTAGACCGTCGTCGGGACAGAATGTAGCAAATTGTATATCTTCAGTAGAAACGTGTGGAGCATATTGGGCGATTTCTTCAGGTTGCAGTTTTAGTATATTTAAACCGAGAGATTTTTGAAGTTCAAAACTTTTATTAAAAACTACTGCATCGGCATCATCCTTAATCAAAAACATATATCCGACCTGATCAAACAGAGCGTCATATCCGGTATCTTCTTTAAAAGAGCAAAATAATTTTTCAGAAAGCATCGACATTTCAATATTTTCTTTGGTCGAAAATTGTGCCCGAATACCTCCGGCTGCCTTAGCGGTAGCACCGGTACCAAACAAAGATTCCTTTTCAACTAACATAACATGACCGTAATTAGATTTTGTCAGATAATAAGCTGCCGCCAGACCTATAATTCCACCACCGATTATTACCGCATCTGCTCTGTTTTGCATATTAAGAACCTCAAAATCGTATATTTTACTCATTAAGTGCCCGGCAGACGCCTTCGCCTGTCGGTTTTTTTGTTTGAAAGAAATTACGCAAATAGAGTATAAAGTCAAGCCAAATTAGAATCCTCTTTTGCTATTTTCATCAGGAAAAGCTGTAAATCAGATAATTTATGAAAAGAGATAACATTCCTCATTTTATTTTCGAATACTCTTTTTTTCCCTTGTGATAATACCAAAAAAATATAGATTGCTCTCATTATGAATATACCTAAAATTGATAGATTGATAAAAAAGTTCCAACTTTCGGGTACTAATGTACTTATTATTTTGGCGGTCTTTGTCGGTCTGGCGACTTCTTTAGGAGCAGTTGGTTTTATCTACCTTATCGAATATTTCAACTCTATTTTCTTTGGACTGACCGATGAATTTCTCACCGAAACAATAGGCGATAGAGGTTTTAAATTTTGGCTCCCGCTAATTCCTATGGTAGGTGGGTTGTTAGTCGGACCAATCGTATATAAGTTTGCAAAAGAAGCAAAAGGACACGGTGTCCCCGAAGTTATGAATTCTGTTGCTCGTTTGGGGGGTATTATCCGCCCAAGGGTAGCTGCGGCCAAAACAATAGCATCAGCTATTTGTATAGGCTCAGGCGGTTCAGCAGGACGTGAAGGACCGATTGTACAAATCGGTTCGGCTATCGGTTCAACAATTGGACAAATGTTTCGGATGTCAGGTGACCGTGTTAAAATACTGGTCGGATGCGGAGCAGCAGCAGGTATTACTTCAATTTTTAATGCGCCGATTGCTGGTGTTATTTTCTCTTTGGAGATTATTTTAGGTGATTTTGCTATTAAAACGTTTTCGCCTGTACTTATTTCTTCAGTAGTAGCCTCTGTTGTTACTCGCTCTATAATGGGAAATCATCCTGCTTTTGAAGTTCCCAGTTATTCATTAGTTTCAGCGTGGGAAATACCGCTTTATATTGTAATGGGAATATTAATCGGAGGTTATGGAGTCTCTTTTACAAGAGCATTAGATTATCTTGAAGATTTCTTTGATGATTTAAAAATCTCTCCTTATATAAAACCTGCTATCGGTGGGTTGCTATTGGGAACTGTTGCTATGTTCTATCCGCAAGTTCTTGCTGATGGATATGAAACTATTAAATTAGTCCTCTATGGCGAAATTGGTATTGCGTTACTTCTTGTTTTAATCTTTCTGAAAATGTTGGCGACCTGTTTAACGCTTGGCTCCGGAAATTCAGGAGGTATTTTTGCCCCGTCTCTATTCATGGGAGCAGTTGCCGGTGGAGCTTATGGATATTTAGTCTCATATCTTTTCCCGGGGGTAACAGCAACACCGGGTGCGTATGCTCTTGTCGGGATGGCAGGAATGGTTGCCGCAACAACCCACGCACCAATGACTGCAATGCTTATTATTTTTGAAATGACAACTGACTACCGTATTATTCTACCTCTTATGCTTACTGTTGTTATCTCTGCTTTGGTCGCAGGAAAATTATTTGAACATTCTATCTATACAATCAAGCTGGCTAAAAGAGGAATTGATATTCGAGGTGGAAAAGATGTTAATGTCTTAAAATCTCATGAAGTGAGAGAAATTATGGAAGAGGAGTTTATATCAATACATCCTTCCACGCCTCTTGCTGAAATTTTTAAAAAGATTGAAAACTCAACCGAATCTTATTTTGTGGTACAAGATGATAACGGAATTTTAAAGGGTGTCATTTCTTTTCAGGATTTACGTTCTGTCTTATCTCAACATTCTCTTGACTACTTAGTTATTGCCCAGGATTTACTAAAAGAAGAAACCGATTTAATTTATTTTGATGATGATCTCGAAAAAGCATATAAACTCTTTAATCTCAAAGATATTAAAATGATTCCGGTCGTCAATGAATATGAATCTAATAAAGTAATCGGCGTTATTCGTAAAGAATCTCTTATTGCGTACTACAATAAACAACTGATTGAAACTCTCAGAAAATAATTTCAATTTCTCATTTGTTGCTTAACATCACAATTCTTTGTACATTTTCGATATGGAAACATTTGCTAAATTACGGAGCGATTTAGTAACTTCAGAAGCGGTCGTTGACGGACAGGATGTTGTGAATATCAAAGACCCTCTTCGTGGAAACTATTTTAGATTACGTCTGCCGGAGTTTTGGCTTATTTCGCAGCTTGACGGGGTCAGGTCGTATGAAGAAATAGCACAAAAATTCCGTGAAAAATTTAATGCTAATATCGACGCCAATGCTGTCTTACAGTTTGTTGATATGTTGGAATCTCAGTTCTTCTTGGAAAATAGTCGTTCCGAACAAGCAGTTTCAAGAAAAAGTTACGGAAACGAAAATAGAAAATCACTATTTTCAAAACTTTTATACATTAAATTCAAGGCTTTTAAACCGGGGAAATCTTTAGCTGTTTGTACCAAACTATACAAACCGTTTCATTCACCTATTGGGTTAGTACTACAGGGACTCTTTATTATATTCGGATTAATATTGTTTACAACAAACTATAATTACTTTGCTGTTTCTCTTTTTGACCTTTACTCTGTAAGCACAATTGCAATTGTCATGGTCGCATTTTTTGTTTTGATAGTAATTCATGAATTTGCCCATGCTGTTACTTGCCGTATGTATGGAGGACAAGTAAATGAGTTTGGTTTTCTTTTGATGTATTTTCAACCGTGCTTTTATTGCGATATTTCCGATGCCTGGCTATTTAAAAAAAAACGACACCGCTTGGCAGTAACGTGGGCGGGACCGTATTCTGAGATTATTCTGCTCTCATTTACAATGATTGTCTGGCGTATTACTGTACCGGGTTCACTATTTCATGAAATAGCACAAATTCTTGTTGTGGTAATTTGGGTCACGGCGATTTTTAATCTAAACCCACTTATTAAACTTGACGGATACTATCTGCTATCTGACTTTCTTGAAATACCTAATTTACGTGATAAGTCTTTTTCATATGTTGGCAACCTCTTTAAACGGGTTTTTCTTGGTTGGCCTATCGATAAAATAGAGGTAGATAAAAGAAAACGGCGTATTTATATCATTTATGCCGGTTTAGCATCGATATACACTCTTTTTATTATTATCTATTTTCTTTCTCTTTTATCTTCCTTTTTGCTTGAAAAAACAGGCACAATCGGTTTAATTTTACTATATCTCTTTCTGATGTATGCGATGCGAAAAAACATCAAAGCTTTAGGAAGCGGATTTATTACGCATATAAAATACTTAAAGGATATTATGAAAAAACCGTTTCGTCTTGTAAGTTATATTGTAATCATAGCAGTGATGATAATAGTTCTGTTTTTTATTCCGATGAAACATCGGGTTTCAGGCGAAATTGTTATTGAACCGATTGCCGAGTATTCACTTTTGTTAAACGAACTTGGTTTACTTGAGAAAAAATTTCAACAGGGGGGAGCTGATTCAAAATTAAAAACAAGTTATATACAAATGTCTTCACTTGAACTCGGCTCTTTAGACTTAATACCGTATGTAAAAGACGGTCAGCATATTGCCAAAGGAGACACCCTGGCAGTTCTGGTTTCAAATCAGGTTACCCGAGAAATAGACTCAGAACTATCAACTCTCAAGCAACTGCAATCAGACTTAGCTTTGTTAAAATCACCACCGAAAAAAGAAGAGATACATGAAGCCGAGGCGGCAGTTGCTGCTGCCGGAGCGATTTATGACCAACGTCTTCGTGATGAAAATAGATTAAAAGAATTAGTTGATAAAAAATTAGTATCAAAAGAAAATTATGAATCAACGGTATCTAAAACAAAAATTGCACAGGCAGAATTGCAAAATAAAAAAGCTACTCTTTCGTTATTAAAATCACCACCGAAACCTGAAGAGGAAGCGGTGATACTTTCAAAAATAGAAAAACAAAAAGCAAAACTTATTTTTTTACAAACACAAAAAGATGCCCAGTCTATTGTTTCATCAATTCCCGGTACTGTAATGATAAATAAAAACAATACTCAGTTTTTGTCTGTTTTGAACAATAGAAAAGTTGAGGCATTAGTTCCGGTTTCAGATTATGACATTGATTTGATTAAATTAAATCAGGATGTAAAAATTAAAGTTCGCTCATATACTACAAAAGTTTTCACTGGAAAAGTTGTACATATCCCTCGTGATGCAGTTATTGACGGAAATAACAAATCAATTTTTGAAATTTCAGTTCTCTTTGATAATGAAAATGACATGTTGCGAAAGGGTATGACCGGTTATGCGAAAATTGAAATTGGAGACTCATCGCTATATAATTTGATAATTCGTCGCATCGCATCAATAATTCGTGTAGAATTTTGGTCTTTATGGTAGTTATTTTGTAGGAAAATATTTCCTTCTTATGCTGTTATAGTGTGATTAGATGCGGTTTATCTTCGCATACTAAAAAAAAATGATTTTGTAAGACCTTATCTGCTTGACGAAATAGATTTTTATCTTATTTTATAACTATCCATAATAGGATAAACAAGATAGCCCTTTCTCCATTGGAAGGAAAAGTTGATTCTATAATCACTTAGGAGGTGATTTCATGACAAATTACACATTGACTATCGAAAAGCTTGAAGAACGCATTGCACCACGTTTATCAAATGGTGATCAATAATTTGTAAAATGTACTTTTACTATTATTATTAAAGAGCAGATCTTTTTAGACCTGCTCTTTTTTTTGACCTAAAATTTGTGATAACTTTTTTATTTCAGTTACTAAAAACATAAACTCTTTTTTACTCTGAAATGCTTTTTTATCTTCGTCTGACTCTAATTGACCATAAATATTTTTCGCAATTTCCAATGCTTGTTTATATACCGAAAAACATTTTTCAATTTCTTTTTGTTTACTGAGAATTTTTCCTAACAATATTAATGCATCGAATCTATCGAAAAGTAGCCCTCGTGATTTTGATAGTGCTAACGATTTGTTAGTGTAATCAGTTGCTTTGTTAATATCGTTATTACTTAATTCATATTTAGCTAGAGTAAGCAGCAAGTGGCACTGTTCTATATGTTCATCTGAGTTCTCTACTGTTTTACTAAGTTGTTCATAAGCTTGTCGGTCGTTGTCTAATCGGTTATTAAGTTTTAGTGCATTGATAATTGTTTTTTCTTTTGATAGTCCTAACTCATCTATAATTTCTTCTGTTTCAATAAGTAAATCTTTATCAGAATTAAGTTGAATCTGTAAAATTTGTAATTTAACTAATATCGTTTTATCTTTGACGGTTTTATTAATAGTGTGAGCTTGATCAAGATGTTTAGCGGCACTTGTTTTGTTATTTATCAATAATGCTATTCTTGCTTTTTCTATTTGGAGTTCAATCGATAATAACCCGTAAGCGATTTTATTCAGTATATCTTCAACTATACCGAAGCAGCTAAGAGCTTCTTTCAGCTTTCCCATACGAACTAAAACAGTTCCCATATATAGATTAAACAAGCCGGTATGTGGATTATCTTTTAACTCAGTTGCTAAAAGAGTTCCTTCTTTAAGATAGATTATAGACTCTTTGAGTTGTCCTGAATCAAACATAATTGTCGTTAGATTTTCTAAATTTATAAGGATTTCTTTTTTACTGTCAATCTCTTTATTGTACTGTAGTGATTCAAGCAGCATCTCAGCAGCCTTTTGTGTGTGGCCTAAAACTTCGTAACAATAACCGATATTATTTAATGCCCGGGCAATTTCACCTTTGTTACCTATCTCTTTTTTTAAAGATAGCGATATTTTGAAAAATTTTAATGCTTTATGAAATTTATTTGTCATCGCATATGCAGTACCGATATTGTTAAGTGTAGAGGCAACCTCTACTTCAGCAGAGAGTTTCCTTTGAATTCTGAGTGCTTTACGATAATAAGATAGTGCAGTTGTGTAATTATTAACTACAGCATAAGTATTCCCCAGATTATTATATGTTTTAGAAATTTCCAGTTCATTTTTAAGTTTCTTGAAAATATCTAATGCTTTTTCTAAAGATTTGATTCCTTCTTGAGGCTTCTTTTCTTTTTGATATAGTGCCCCTAGATCTTTATATGTCTCAGCAAGTAATTCATCTTCTCTATGGCCGACGTAGAGTTCAATCAGTTCATTGTATACAATCTCTGCTCGTTCAACTTCACCGACATCTTTTAAAAAATCTCCTTTAACCATCAGTAGAGATTTAATTTCAAACCTTCTGTTTAAGAGAGTTCCGTATGAAATTACCTTGTTTAATAGTTCAATTGCACGGTTGATATTATTCTCATTTTTAAACTGCATGGCAGCTTGATATGCCGAGTTCTCTGCTTTTAATAAATCACCTGCTTGAACATATAGTTGAGCAGCAATACAAAACTTTTCTTCTTGTTCAAAACGGTTGGCTAATTTATTGGAAATTCTCTTTACGGTTTTATAATGCAATAAATGCGGAAGCAAAGAAGATATCAAATCTTTATTGTTATTATGAAATGATAGTTCAATGGCTGTTTTTTTTTCTTTATAGCTTGTATTCATAAACGAAGCCAGAGTCTTGCGAATCAAGCGTGAGCCTACTAACGGAATATCTTTAAAATGAAAATTTTTGTTTTCATAAAATATATTATTTTTACGAAAATTATCAGCTACAATCAGTCTCAGTTGTGAGCTGTCTTGATTTGAGATAGTATCTATTGTATTACAATAATTTGAAAACTTGTTTTTATTCTCATTATAATTTGTTTGCTTATGAATGATATATTTGGGATTCAGAGCTTTTTCAAACGGATATGTTGCACCTGCTTTTCGTAGCATCTGACAAACTTCCCAAGCAGAACAGGGTCTTTTGGTACTTTCTTTTTCTAATAGTGAAGAAACAATTTGAATTAAACTATCCGATATATCAGATTGATACTCTTTTAGAGAACGAGGTTCCTCTTCTAAAATACGACTATTTATTTTTACCGGGTCAGCGTCATCTGTGATAAACGGATGTACTCCGGTTAATAGTTGATACGCGATTACTCCGAGAGCAAAAAGGTCTGATTGATGAGTTACGATATTATCTTTAATTGTCTCTGGTGCCATATATCCTATTGTACCGACTCCTGCCCGAACAGAACTGTCTTCGTGCTCAAATTTTCCCAATGAAAAATCAGATAGTTTTGTAAAAGTTAAGTTACCTGTTGTAAATGATGATATATCCTCAGGCATAAAAATATTATCCGGTTGTAAGTCAGCATGAATAATTGAATTTAGATGTAGAAATTCAAGGTTTACAGCAATAGATGATAAGATATTTAAAGCAGTTTCTGAATTCTTTATTTTATTATAATGTTCCAAAGTTTTACCCGAGCAAAACTCAAGACATATATAGCAGGGTTCATCAGTTTGAACTTCATAAACTTTTACAATTCCGGGGAAATTAATATCTTGAAGAAGGATTCTTTCACGTATTGCTAGTAGTTTAAATTCTTCTTGGTTTATATTTTCAGATTGAAGTATAGTTTTTAAAGCAGCAACTTTATTCTCTTTTGTAAGAACTTTGCTTACTTCTGCTGTTCCGCCGGTTCCCAACTTGCCGATGAACTGGAATTGTGGCAGATTGTTTGCCAACTTCATATTTGTTTACTCAGATGTTTGTTTTTTTCGGGGTAGAGTTATATGGAAAGTTGTACCTTTGCCTAATACCGACTCTACTTCTAATTTTCCGTGATGTTGTTCAATTATATTTTTACAATTTGCCAAACCTAAACCATGCCCACTCTTTTTTGTGGTAAAATGTTTAGTGAATAATTTTTGCAATACTTCTTCTGTCATACCCGTACCGGAGTCAGAGATAGAAATTTTAGCAGCATTTGCATCTGTTTCATAATACGCTATTATTGAAATTTCTTTAACAACCTTTTCAACACTATCGTCAGAAGTAACTACTTTTTCTTCGATTGCATCGGCGGCATTATTTAACAAATTCATAAACACCTGTTGAATAAGACCTACATCAATTTCTACATTTGGAATATCCTGCGATAGGTCAATGGTAAAGTGTGTTTGTTTAAACCGTGGCTGTATTCTTAATGAGAAAAGCGTATCTTCAATGAGATGTCTAATATCGTAATTAATAAACTCTGTTTGAGGTTTCGAGAAATCCATCAATGAATCTACAAACCGCTTTATCTTGAATATGTTTTCAACAATGCTTTTACTGTTAAATTGTACTTTATCATATTTTTTACGTTCAATATTAATATTCAGTAATTCGGCATTATTGGAGGCTATCGCCAGATAATTATTAAGCTCATGAGCAATCGATGCTGCCATTTCACCTTTTGCTACCAGTTTTTCAGATAATATTACATACTTTTCCATGAGAACTTTATCCGTGATATCTTCAACGGTCATAATTAAGCCTTCGGAACCGGTCGTGAGTTGTTCAAGAGGTGAAATTTTTATGGAAAGCACTTTTTCAACATATCCGGTATCATGAAAATATCTGTCATTAGAAAATTCTTCTTTTGTTGCTAAAGTTGAGTTAATCATATAACACCAACGTGCTTTTTCTTTCTCAGGAAGTATATCAATAAAATTTGTCGGTTTTGATGAATCCTTAAATGTTTTAATATCTTCCCTGTTGCTTTCAAAAATCTCTAAACTAATAGAATTTATAGTAGCAATATTGCATTTAGGATCTATTACAATAATACCGACCGGTGATTTTTTTATAACAGAATCGTTGTATCGTTCTAACTGATAAAGTGATTTATATATTCTGGCATTATCTATCGCATTTGAAACCATTTGAGCATACAATTCAAAAAGATATAAATCTGATTTTAAAAACATTTTAGACTGGCTGGAATTATCTAAATAAATTACTCCGACTAATTCATCTTTTACTTTTAATGGAACACACATAATAGAACGTAGATGCAATTCAACAACTGATTGTTTATTGGCATATCGTTCATCTGAGAGTGCATCAGATGTATATACTGCTTTTGCAGTATTTACAACTTGCATGGCAATAGAAGAGGATATTTTCATCTCTTCCGGTGTCATTTTTTCACTCTCTAATTTGTATGCTGCTTTAATCTGCAATTTGTTATCATCATCCAGAAGCATTACCAAACCGCGTTCTGCCTGCATGAGTTCAATTGCTTTTCTCATCACGATATGTAATATCTCATCACTATCTAATGAAGAATTTATAGCAAGAGTCGCTTCTAGAATTGCCCGCAAATCTTCTGAGTGTTTATTACCGGCATCTGTCGAATCAATTCGAGGATTAGATTCAGCTACCTCATCAAGTGTAGCTTCCAAATCAGCAAATACATCTATAGGAAGTGCACCACTTTCATTCAGGGTTTTATTTTCTGACATAGTTGTAAATTCTTTTTATTCCTGTATTATGCATTACTCAAAAAAACTGTAATACTTCTATTATTCTATATCAAAGCATCGGAATAAAAAGAGTTTTTCTTAATAATTCTTTTGAAATAGTTCTCTTTAAGTTGTTGAATAAGTAGGGATTTGGCGTAACAGGCACCTACAGAAACAGCAGAAAATCTATAACTTACAGGCGGGCAATAAGATAGCAGGGTTATGCGGAATTATTAAAAAATTTGGCTAAATCGTACATATAATTTTGGAGAATCGTCAGAAGATCGGTCTAACCGTTTCGCAAGGCTGATTGAAAAATCATCATCAAAGAAAAGAGAAAAACCGATACTTTGTTTAATATCTATATCAGAATTCAACTTTCTGTCGTTTGCAATTTGACCGACATCCCATAATATTGCAACACCAAACTCGCTTTTCGGGAAATTTATCCGATATTCAGAATTTGCCATCCAAAACCTGGTTCCCATCATCTCTTTGTGGGAATAACCGTGAAGAGTCCCTAAACCGCCAAGATAAAATCTTTTAAAGATAGGAAGATACCCGTCAGAGTTTCCAAAAACTGTCCGAACGGTAAAAATCGATTGGTCGTTTATCTTTTGTAGTCGTCTGATTGTAAGTAAATATCGTTGGTAATCATAATCCGAATTGAGACCTTTTTGAGAATACTCAAAATCAAGTGCGGCGTACCAATTTGATTTATGAGAAATAGAGCGGGTAGAGTCCGAATAGTATTTCACCGACGCAAACAACGTACCTATTTCGGATCTGTCTACTTCAGTAATTGCTTGAGGTCTGATTGATGTATCCCATGAGGCATAATTTTGTTTAAATAATTTATCCCCACCAAAAACCGACCATAGATGTCTGTTTGAACGAAGCCAGTTTGTTTCGTAAAATGAATAACCGGCTTTAATTGTCAGGTGATCAGAGGGAGCCGCTTTGAGATACAAAGTACCGCCTTCAGCTTCATAGTAGTCTTTGTAATCTTCCCTTGCTAAAAGTGCCAGAACAGTGTTTTCATCTTTACTGATTAGCCAATTATCATCTGATGCAAGCTCACGATAAAATGTACCGCCTACAGCAATTGATTTTTCCCGAAAGAGTGTTTGCTCAATCAGAAATTTATAGCGACCACGGTCTGAAGCAAAGCCGATACCTATTTCAGCTTCCATAGTAGGAAGAATTGAATCCATATCAACATGAGAGAATTTTGCCGAGAGAGCTAACCCGTCAACTCGGTTATAAGAAACGAACATTTCGGTATCAAATTCTTTTTTATCTCTATACTGCCTATGCTTTGAACCGCGACCTTTTTTCTTGCGATCATAAATCTCACCATACACAATAGCGGAACTTTCTATTTTTACTTTGCCCGTAATAGAGGCTAAATCTCCTCGAACAACACCTTCGCCTGCTACATCAACATTCCCAAACAGAGAAACAGCATCTTTATTTACTTCACCGTTAACTATTATATCCCCTGATACCGAAAATAAAATTCATCGAACAAAATCATCCTCAGAGACATATATCTCTTCACCTACTGAAATTCGATTACCTTTTTTAAAACGGGCAAGTTTAGAACTGTCTTTCGTAGTAAAAAATGAGATTGTTATTAAATTATCAACTTCACTAATTTTGCAATCGGTTATCTTATCTAATGATAAGATTTGATTATTTATATAAACATTTTTATCATCAAAAATAAGTTTGTCACCAAAGAAAACCTGATTTCTGTTAACAGATAATTTGTTCTTATTACCGGTAATTGCTGACACAGTATTTTCCGAAATAGTAAGAACTAAAATCTCATTATTATCCCTACTATATTCTACCTGAAAATAATCTACTTGTTTGCGGTTTGATTTATACTTTTTGTAATCTATCGCAGATGCCGATACTGCTAGTAAAAGTATAATAAGACAAATATATGCATAAGTTTTATTCATAATCTTCTCCGTTTTATTCGAAAGAACAACTCTTCGATATACAAATCAAGTTTTATATCCATGTATATATATAAGAGCGTAAAAATCCCTAAAAAGTTTCATTATTTTACTTTAAAATTCTTTCCCTGTAGTCATTTAATGCTTTGACATGTGCTTCAAATGCGATATTCGAGGGGATAGCATCAAAACTAAAAAATTCAACTTCCCAAGCGTCATCCATTGCTTCCAGTTTTCCTCCAACTCTGTCCGCCAGATAAAGAAGCAGAACCGCGTTACTGCGAGGGTCATCACTGCCGGAGTATACTTCAAAAAATGATTTCAGCTTGATATCTAATCCGGTTTCTTCTTTTAACTCACGAACTGCTGTTTCAGTCGGATGCTCCTGCCATTCCATAAATCCGGCAGGTATACACCAATCTCCGATTCTAGGAGGATGAGCCCGTTTTACAAGAAGAATTTTATTATCCTCAACTATAATAGCTCCGGCAGCAGGTACCGGGTTTTGGTAATAGATAAAATCACATGCAGAATCAGAACATACTAACCTTGTCGTTCCGTCAGGGACAGCTTCTTTTAATTCTGATTTACAGAAGGGACAATATCTGTACCCATTATGATTGTTTTTTCGATTAATAAGCTTTTCCGCATTAAATTTAGTATGGTGGTCTGTCATTTAAAATCCATTTCTTATTTTCAATGATACTATAGTCGTGTCATCCCGAGGAGGATAAGTCGTATCATGTAATCTTACATCTTTTAATATCGAATTTATCAATTCACTCGGTTCTTTTAATTTATGTTTAATAACAAAATCATGTATTCTTTCTTCGGTATATTCTTCTTCTTTTTCATTCATCGCCTCAGAAAGACCGTCGGTGAAGAAAAAGAGAGTATCATCTTTTTGAAGTCGAACGGTTTCAGACTGATAACTCATATCAGGCAATGCTCCAATAATCGGTCCCCCGGTTTTCAAAAGCTCTATATCACCGTTTGCTTTTACAAGCAGCGGATAATTATGACCTGCGTTTGAATAATGAAAATAACCGTTCTCTGTATCCAGTTCACCATAAAACAAAGTAACATATTTTTCCGACGACGATGACTCTACTAATTGTTTGTTCATATTTTTAAGCATCATATCAATCGGAGTTCCATTGTTCACTTCACTTTTTAAAATAGCCTGAGTCTGAGCAATCATCAAAGCAGCCGGCATTCCTTTACCCGAGGCATCCGCAATACATATCCCAAGTTTCTTTTTATCCTTATACACAAAATCATAAAAATCGCCTCCTATTGTTCTCGAGGGTGTCGAATGGGCGGAAATTTCCATACAAGGATGTGTAGGCGGGGAAGAGGGGAGCAAGTTTAACTGAATCTCGCGAGCCATTGATACTTCTTCTTGCAAACGTATACGTTCTAAGGAATCTACATAGAGCCGGGCATTTGTAAGAGCAGAAACCATTTGATTTGACAACACTCCCAATAAATTCATATCTTCAGCAGAATAATTATACCCCGCAGCTTTAGAAGTTAATGCCAAAAATCCAAGCAGATGTTCTGAATCTTTCATAGGAAGAATAATTTTTATATCACGTGACTCCAACTCTGTTGCTAATTCAGAATTTTTCAGATAATCACCTAATGATTGAAAAAATGTCGGTGTATCTAGTTGATTGATTCCCCTCAAAAGAATATCATCACGGGCTAAGGCTATTTTTTGTGAATTGTCTCTGTCAAGATAGAGAACATATTCGTTAAGAGAATCATCGAATAATACAAAATATATATGCTCAACAAGTAGAGTCGTTTTAAGGGTTTCTTCAATAATTTGTCGTAGCTTGAGTGGGTCAAACAAAGAAATTACTTGTCGTGAAAAGCGTTCAATTACATTACGATGGTCTGTTTGTGTATGCATAAAAAATGAACGGGTGAATTCATCAATCCAATTATTGATAGGCTGAAACATTAAAAGCAGCAATCCGATAATAACATAGTTGATAATATTAGCCTGCTCACCAAAAATCGGCACGAGGAATTCTTTTGATTGTAAAACTAAAACAACATAAAGACCGACAAACAAAGCCGAGGTTATCGAGTAGACAAAAGACTGACGAAATGCCAACCGAACATCTAGGAATTGGTATTTAAGAGTTGCATAAATAAGTAGAGCAGTACCGGAAAATATTGCTACCAATATCATCAACGAGCTTAGAGTGTCATTGATAATTTCAGGGAACAATGCCGCGCCCAATATAGCACTTATATAAGACCCAAGCGATATACGGGCAGCCCAGTTGATAACTTTTGTTTGTGTTAGTATTCTCGGATTTGTAATAAGTTTTTTGCCTGACTCCAAAAAGTAAATAGTAGCGACCGCAAAAAAGATATTAAACATACCAAAAATGATTGTATGGTATGTTAAAATAAAACTAATAAACAATGAATTTAAGTTTATAAGAACAGAAAACGGTTTAAGAATTAAACTTGAAAACCCTTCAAAGTTATTACCTATTTGCATAGAATTTAAAAAATCTATAAAGTCGGCTGCAAAAATTAGAATTACAAGATGCATCAGTTGGGGGATAAATATAAGATACCTGATACGGGAATACTTAAATTTTCGCAGTCTGTCTTCCGGGAATATCCAAGAAAACAAAAGTAAGAGAGGGAAAAAGAATTCCCAAATGTAGTGCAGATTATATAATACCGATTCGTCAAAATTTGTAACTGATAGCGTTGATGTGTCAATAATCAGACCTAATGCCATAAACAACGGACCGAAACCTGCAAAAAAGAGCGTAGCTCCAAAGGTACGGTTTAAACGGTTGTTGATATTATCTCGAGCAATAGTAATTGCCAAGAATATCAAAAACCCGCCGGCAAGAAAATAAAGGATTGACAGTATCAGTTCATAATTCATTGAGGATTTTATACCCTATCTTATACAATAGACTTGGTAATTGTCGTTATTGTTCCACTATCAGTTGTTTTTACATCAACTTTGTCCATTAGTGTGTTTACAATAAAAAATCCCCGCCCGGTATCTTTTAATAGATTTTCTTCATCCAAAGGATTCGATATATCCTGAGGGTTAAAACCTATTCCCTGATCTGTAATAACAATTTCGATATCATTCCCTTTTTTAGAAATAGTAACAGAAACTGTTTTACTACGGTCAGATTTATTACCGTGGCTGACTGAATTATTTACTAACTCAGATACAGAGATGGCAATATCGGCTATAACCGATTCTTCGACATCAAAGCCTCGAAGAATCCCTTCGATGAAATCATCTATATTGGTAAGATACTCCAGGCAGGAGGGTATACTTATCATGTTGCCTTTAATAATAGGTTCATGCATGCCTGTGTACTCCTAAGAAAAGAGGCAGACGCAGATAAAATGTGCCTGCCCGCAAATAATAATTATCTGCAAAAAGTTATGTTATTCATTAAATTACTGAATCGCATCAGCAATAGTATCAAACGATTCAAACACCGGATCAAGTTTGGTGATTACTAATAAAGTTTTTATTTTTTCTGTGACATTAGCCAGCTTAAGCTGCCCGTTGTTGTTACGAAGAGTTGTGTAACCGGAAATTAGAATGCCGAGACCTGTGGAATTCATCCAGTCGACTGCTGATAAGTCAACGACAAATTTCTTTTTGTCCTGTTCGATAAATTCATATAATTTATCATGTAAAAGACTTGCATCCGGACCGCCCATTATTTTTCCGGTCGGTTCCAGTATAATAACACCGTTTTCTTCGCGGTCAGTTAGTTTCATATATCCTGCCTCCGCAAGTTATTGTATTGATACGCATATTCTTAGTATAAGTTGCCGACAGATTTTGTACAGATTTCCGCAAACTACTTACCTTACTTTATCCTTATAAAAACTTGAAATTTAGCCTTAAAGTCAAGGTTAATTTTAAAGTGGATTAATTGTCACCCTGAGCGGAGACGAAGGGTATTTCTTATCTAATGTATTTATATGTCAATGTCATTCCCGACTTGGAGGCTGTGTACAATAGGCAATGTCGGTTAACAAACCCGCTTTGCGGCTTTAGGAACCGACATAACTTGTTGAAAATTAGAATTGCGACACAACCTCTTGATTTGGAATCAGGTAGAATATGTCATACTGAGCTTGTCGAAGTATACTCAAATCTACTATAACTACTATGTCAATGTCATTCCAAACTTGATTTGGAATCCAACAATGTTATTTTGTTCCCCTCTAAATGGACTATGGGATGTAGTAGGGAACCGACCTGCCTGTTCCATCTTATCATTTCCACCGAACTCCTCTCCGTGCTTGACACGGAGTCCAGAACAGAAACAAATATAACAAATCTATCGCAACAGCAGTCATTGCGAACGACCGGAGGGAGTGTGGCAATCTCATCTTTTTCCTTTCCTTAAAATAAGCAGTGTAAGTCAAACCCTGCAGTTTCGACAAACTTACTTAATCAACTCTCTAATAATTTCACATACATAGCTTGACTACAAATCCATTCCTTTCTATTTTGTTACTAAATTATGAGAATATATTTTATGGGAGATAGAATGAATCGAATCACAAGCCTTACAACGACTATAATTATTTTTATATTTTGTCTGAATTCAAATGCTGCGACCCCTAAAGATACAACCGATATTAAACATAAAATTACTCAATCGTTAAGTTTCCGTTATCAAGACTATCTCGGATACCAAAGTACAGCTGTCGAAATGTATAGAAATTACAGAACAAGCAGTAGAACAACAAACGCTCCCGAACTGCATTTTCTTGGAGGAGCATTTAATGAACAAGATATTATTGTTAACGGTCTGTCGTTTAGGAACCCGTTGACCGGTGTCTCCGATGTGTCGTTTGCTTCGGCTTTTTTTGATGATATTAATATCTACGGCGGTGCTGTCCCTGTTCAGTTCAGCAATGCCAATTCAGCAGTTATACAATTATCAAGTCCAAAACTATCGACCGGTTATCACGGCTCCTTTGAAGTTCTTTCAGATAATACGGTAGAAAATAAATTCGACCAAAAATATTATCGTGGGATATTCAGCGGTTCGCTATTTGACAATGACAAACTAAAATTCTGGACTGCCTTTGAACGACGGTCACTGGGTGACCGTATGCCCTCATCGTTGACATCAGAAGTCCTCGCAGGTAGCCCTGATATCTTACCGAATAACCAACTATCAGGTTGGACCTATCACGGAAAATTACAGTATGACCTAACGACAAAATCACGTTTTATATTTACTGTCGACGGTGCCGTCGACAAATGGCAGGAGTATCTGCATAATTATAACAACCCTTCACAACCCGGTCAGATTTCTCACACGCCGAGATACAAAGATGAAACCTACGGTCTAAATGCTCTGCTTGAACAAAAACTGTCAGAAAATACACAGTTCAACTTGTCTGTCGGATATTTTAAATCAGAACGAATAAAAGGTGACGGTGTCATTTTTGATAATTATAATGCTTATCAAAGAGAATTTGCAAACCCGAGATATGATGTCTATAATCTTTTCAAAGAAGGGGACTCTGTTCCGGTTGGGGCAGGTGAGTTTTACGAGTCATATTATGATGGATATTTACATCAAATCACATCGTACAAACAATTCAGGGGAGAGATAATCCATAGTATTAAAGATATACATACTATAAAAACAGGTATTCTTTATAAAAAAAACAGATTAAGATATTTCTCTGATTTGACTCCTTCACAAGGTTATGTTCGCCAAAATATGAATCGATACGGTTTTGATTCATTAGGAGTCGAATCGGATAATCAATCATGGAAAAATAACAGCAAACAGCCAACAGAACTATCTTTGTATATAAGCGATAAAATAACAATCGATAGATTAACGCTAAACGTAGGTGTCAGATACGACCGTTATGATTATAACGCCTTGCAATTACGGTCGCTTGCAAGACCTTTTGACCCGGATACTACATATTCTTACGATTTTACTTTAGATGAAGAAGATATGGTTGCAACTAAGGCTCATACTGGCTTTAATCCTCAAGTTGGATTTGATGTTCAGGCAACTGATAATACGAATCTCTTCTTAAATTGGAGCCTAAATCGACAGGTTACACCTTATAAAAATATATATGTCGGCTATGATTTTGTCGAAGCTCGAATAGGGGCAGGCAGGTATTTCCCTTTTCCGACTTCTTCTTTAGAACCTGTCAAATCTGAAACAACTATATTAGGGTTAAAGTCTAAAATAGGTAACAAAATGAAATTTGGTCTCACTTTTATAAATATTGATTATACAAAGAAAATAGTGGTCACTATTCAAACTCCGGCGTTCCCTTTTCAATATGAGAATTATAGTAGCAAAGGAACTTCCTCTTATACGGGTATAAATTTTTTATTGCAATATGATAATGGGATAAATTTTGGATGGTTTATTGATGCTACCAAAAGTCAGGCAACAAGTATTGATATTCCAAGAGGCTCAATAGCCTGGAAAAGTGTTCCAAGACCGGAGTTACCGCTTGATTATGACCGAACCGTAAAAATTGTAGCGGGTTTGTCTTATGAAACAAATTTTGGTCTTATAGTAAATCTTATAGCAAAACAGGAATCAGGCTCGCCATATACTCCGACAGTAGTATATGATGCTGTGACGATTGTACCGGTCACAGGTTTTACGACAGGAGAGGTTAACAGTTCTCGGACAGATAAAAGCAGAGTTCTTGATTTAAAATTGGAAAAAGAATTTAAATTTTCTTCTTATACAATAATTCCTTATCTGTTTATCAAAAATTTATTGGATGAAAAATTTATAACCGGTGTTTATACTGCAACCGGTTCTCCGACAAGAACAGGATATTTAGAATCACCTGAGGGAATAGTCCGGTCAGAATCTTCTACGACGGGTGCTGAATTTGAGTCAAGATATAAATTAGCTCAAAACAATCCGTTGAATTTCTATGCTCCCCGCCAAATATTTTTCGGCATAAAAACTTCGTTTTAAAGAACAAAAAAGGCGGTTGAGAAACCGCCTCTATAACTAATCTATATATGAAAAATCCCTACCCCGTCTTTTTCACAGCCTTCGGAATCGGTTTCCACTCAAGTGCTTTGGTCGGACAGAAATGAGCACAGGCAGGGTCACCTCCACACAAGTCACACTTCACAATCAAATTAGTCTGCGTGTCAAGCACTGCACATCCAAACGGACAGGCCGCCACACACGCCATACAATTCACGCATACTTCATGGTTCAGCTCAACTGCTCCGGTAACGGGGTTCCGTTTGAGTGCGTTGACCAAACATGATTTTATACAGGCAGCATCATCACATTGTAAACAGGTAACCGGCACCCATAAATCTTTAAAACCGCCGTCAATCGGAGTGATACGAGTTAATGAACGTACACCGTCGACAGCATGGGTAAACGAACAGGCTAATTCGCACGAACGGCAACCGGTGCAGAGTTCAGGTTTTACGATAAATCTGTTGTTCATGATCTTGCCTCCCTATCCCAGTTAGAAATCCGTCCCATAGTTCCGGCTAGTTCTTTTCGGTGACATTCGTCACATTTTCAAAATAATCTATATTGATATCACGGTTCTTACTCAGATATTCGGCAAATTCTTTTGTGATTGTTGTTTTACCGCATTCTTTACACGCAGCCATTTTAAAATCTTTTTTCCAAATAGATAAATTACCGTTACTCACATTATACTCGATATAATTTGTCGGACAATTTTTGGCACATGACAAACATCCTACGCATGCATCAGGTGCCATGTTAAGTGGCGGAGCGACTTCTTTGCCGTGTCCCCGTCCGACCATAGAGATAGCATGGAACCCCATCGTGTCACAAATACGGGTACAGATACCGCACAAAATACAATTATTACCGTCAACAATTTCTTCAAACTGTGTTTTCAGTACTCCGTATTCAGCGGCAAGCTGACGAATCTCCGGTGACTTCGGATGACGTGCTAAATACATATCCAAAATAGAAGATCGCAGTTCGTTCACTTTCGGTGCATGGGTGTTGACAATCAGACCGTCAGCGGCAGGGTAGAGGCATGAGGTTACATAATCGCACCATCCGTCCCATTCAGGTTTTGTAATCTCAACCATACAAAGACGACAGGCACCCGACGGTTCCACAGCTTCGTGATGACAGAGAGTAGGGACATCAATTTGTTCACGGCGTATAACGGTAAGAAGCATCTCGCCATCTTTTGCCTGAACAACTTTTCCGTTTATAGTTATATGAATCATCTATACTCCTAACTTACTAAAATCGAATCAAAATTACAGACTGCATAACAGGCACCGCACTTGGTGCATTTATCTTGAGTAATAACATGAACTTCTTTTTTCTTACCTTCAATCGCATCATATCCGCAGGCGGGGATACACGCCATACATCCGGTACAGTTATCCAAAATCTTATAGGTAATAAGTTCAGGACAAACTCCAGCAGGACATTTTTTATCTTTAATGTGAGCAATATATTCATCTTTGAAGTATTTGAGCGTACTCATAAGTGGATTCGGACCTGATTTGCCAAGACCACACAAAGAGCCTATCATAACATTTTCCGATAATCGTTCCATCTTTTCAATGTCAGACATCTCACCTTTACCTGAGCAAATCTTCTCAAGCAGTTTATGAAGTTGATAGAGCCCCTCTCGACAAGGTGTACATTTTCCGCAAGATTCTTCTACTAAGAATTCCAGAAAATACTTGGCAACATCAACGATACAGGTTGTATCATCCATAACAATCATACCGCCCGATCCCATCATGGAACCGACCTCAGTTAGTGAATCAAAATCAACAGGCAGGTCAAGCATCGACTCAGGGATACATCCGCCCGAAGGTCCGCCTGTCTGTACTGCTTTAAATGGACGGTCGTCTAAAATCCCGCCGCCGATATCATAAATAATTTCCCGTAATGTTATTCCCATCGGCACTTCAATCAGGCCGGTGTTGCGTACTTTACCGACTAATGAAAAAACTTTTGTACCTGTGCTTTTTTTGGTTCCTATTGACTTATACCAGTCGGCACCTTTACGAATAATTGTCGGTACATTTACTAAAGTTTCAACATTGTTAAGAACGGTCGGTTCATCATAGAGACCTTTAACAACCGAACGAATATACGTTGCTCTCGGTTCACCGACTTCCCCTGCAACAGACTTCATCAACGCTGATGATTCCCCGCATACAAAGGCACCGGCACCACGGGCTATTTTTATTGAGAATGAAAAGTCGGTACCTAAAATATTTTCACCCAGCAAACCTGATCGTTCGCAGTCAAGAATTGCTTTTTCAAGATGCGTCACTGCCAGAGGATATTCATCACGAACATAAATATATCCTTCTTTTGCACCGACTGCATAGGCAGCAATCATCATACCTTCTAAAACACCGTGAGGGTCGCCTTCCATAATCGAGCGGTCCATAAATGCACCCGGGTCGCCTTCATCGCCGTTGCAGATTACATAATGTTTTTCAGCTTTTATATTTTTACAAATTTTCCATTTTTTACCTGCCGAAAATCCACCACCGCCACGACCACGCAGACCGGAGTTAATAATTTCATCGATGACTTCATCAGGTGTCATTTTGTGCAGAACTTTTGCAAGTGCCTGATAGCCGTCAACACCGATATATTCTTTCATATCATGAGCGGATATTTTTCCTAAATTTCGCAGAGCAATACGCTGCTGATGTTTAAAAAATGAAATGTCGTTATATTTCGTAATTTTTGACCCGTCAACAGGATTTGTAAACAGAAGCGGTTCGATAACTTCATTATCTAAAAATGATTTATCTAAAATATCTTACACATGTTTCGATTTTACTTTTGTATAAAAAGTTTCCTGAGGTTCAATAATTACCAAAGGTCCTAATTCACAAAAACCGTGACAACCGGTCTCTTTTAATATCTCAACCGAGACATCTTTTAACTTTCGTTTTTCTAAACCGTCACGAACCGAATCAACTATTTTTATAGCACCGTTGGCAATACATCCGGTACCGCAACATACTAAAACTTTTTTCGGATGTTTTTTAGAGACGGCGAGTGACTCTTTTTTTATTTTGTTCAAATCTTTAGGGTTTGCTATATGCATCTTATTTCGCCTTCACCAATTTTTTAACTCTGGAAACTTTAACCGAACCGTGATACTTGTCACCGACTACTACAACCGGTGCCATCGCACAGGCACCTACACAGGCTACTACTTCAAGAGTGAATTTCATATCTTCAGTTGTTTCACCTGCTTTAATAGCAAGATGGTTTTCAAGCTGGTCTTGTAAAAGTTTTGCTCCCCGAATATGACAAGCAGTACCGGTACAAATTTTTACAACTTTTTCACCTTTGGCAGTCAGTGAAAACGAATTATAAAAAGTCGAAACCGAAAAAACTTTTGAAAGAGGCACATCAAGCACATCGGAGGTCTGTTCTAATGCTTCACAAGGAAGATACTGATATTCTTTTTGTATATCTTGCAAAATAGCAATTAACGATTCCTGTGTTTTCGGATATTTATCAAATATATCTGTTAATTTATTAAAGTCATGTTTCATACAGAGACCTTCTTCGCTTTTAAAAGGTTTTTCTTAGCGAAATTATAACCGGTTTCTAATATCTTAATATTCATATCAAGCATAGCTTTTTTATGTCCAAGTTTTTGCTTTAATGTTTCTTCAATAGTTTTCAATTTTAAAATTCCGGTCGCTCCTATAAATGCTCCTACTACTGCTATGTTTGTAACTTTTGGAGATCCGACCTCATGTGCCATTTTATTTGCAGGAATTAAAAGCTGGTCTATATCTGTACGTTTGGAGGAAACATTAATCAATGATGAGTTGACGATTAAAAGCCCTCCCGGTTTTACTCTTGGTTCAAACTTATCAAACGACGGTCTATTGAAAACACAAATTCCTGTCGGTGTATTAATAATAGGGGAGCCTATTCTTTCATTTGAAATTACAATTGTACAATAGGCAGTACCGCCTCGCATTTCTGGACCGTACGAGGGAAGCCAAATTACTTTTTTATCTTCATGCATAGCAGAATAAGCAAGAAGTTGACCTGCGGTCATAATTCCCTGCCCACCAAAGCCTGCCATAGTTACTTCATATTGTTCCATTATTTATCCTCATCGGCAAAAGAATCTTTGAAACATCCAAGCGGATAGTACGGAATCATATTCCCCTCAAGCCAGTCAGTCGATTCATTAGGAGTTTGTCCCCAGTTAGTCGGACAAGTAGAGAGAACTTCAACTAAAGAGAATCCTTTGTTGTCTATCTGATATTGAAATGCTTTCCGAATAGCTTTTTTGGCTTGGATAATATGCTTAGGTGAATGTACAGAAACTCTTTCAAGATACATCGGAGTTACTAAACCGGAAAGAAGTTCTGTCATTCTAATCGGATGTCCAGTCTCATTTAGATCTCTACCGGAAGGACACGTAGAAGTTATCTGTCCCTGTAATGTTGTCGGAGCCATCTGTCCGCCTGTCATACCATAGATTGCGTTGTTTACAAAAATTGCAGTCAGTTTTTCACCACGATTGGCAGCGTGCATGATTTCTGACATACCTATAGAAATTAAATCACCGTCACCCTGATAGGTAAATACTATCATATCAGGACGAAGCCGTTTAAATCCGGTTGCTATCGCAGGTGCTCTTCCGTGAGGTGATTCTAAAAAGTCACAGTTAAAATAGTTATAAGCAAGTACAGAACATCCGACCGGAGCAACACCGACAGTATTTTCTCTAATACCTAATGAATCGATTGCTTCTGCCGCCAACCTGTGGATAATACCATGAGTACATCCCGGGCAGTAATGTGTAACTATGTCGGTCATTCCTTCAGGTCGGGCAAAGATTGTTTTTTCGTCAGTATTCATATCCGACCTCATGCTTTCTTTTTCGTTTTAGATTTTTTGGAGACCATCTCTTTAATCTTTTTGATAACTTCTTCAGGAGATGGTACAATACCGCCGGTACGTCCAAAGAATGTTACTTTTTTCTTACCGACAACAGCACGTTCAACATCTTCAATCATCTGACCGGTACTCATTTCAATTACCAAAACATTTTTGATATTCTTTTTTGATGCTTCAGTAAAAATGTCATCTTGAGGAAAAGGGAAAAGAGATATCGGTCGGAAAAGTCCAATCGAAACACCTTCTTTTTCAATTTCATCAATTGCAGTCTGACAAATTCGAGCCATTGTACCGTAAGAAACTATAAGGATTTCATTTTTATCATTAACTTTATATTTTTCAAAACGGACTTCGTTTTTTTTCATCAATTCATATTTGTCATACAAATGCCAACTGTTGTTTTCAAGCTTATTGGGGTCTAAAAAGAGAGAGCGAACAACCCGCGGTTTTCTTCCTTTAGCACCTGTGATAGCCCAAGTCTTTTCAGGTAGTTCAGGTTCTTCATACACATCAGGAAACTCAACAGGTTCCATCATCTGACCGATCATACCGTCACCTATCATCATAACAGGATTAGAGTATTTATCTGCTAAATGAAATGAAAGCATCATCAGGTCAACAGCTTCTTGCACTGTAGATGGTGCCAGAACGAGTAATCTATAATCACCGTGTCCACCGCCTTTAACCGATTGAAAATAATCTGACTGAGCCGGTAAAATTCCACCGAGTCCGGGACCGCCGCGCATGATATTGACAATTACGCACGGTAATTCAGCTCCGGCCATATACGAAATAGCTTCTTGCATTAATGAAATACCGGGGGATGAGGAAGTAGTGAAAACTCGCTTGCCTGTTGCTGCCGCCCCGAATATCATATTAGCAACAGCAAGTTCCGACTCTCCCTGTAAAAAGACACCGCCGACTTCAGGCATCCGTTTAGCGAGATATTCGGCAACTTCTGTCTGTGGTGTTATCGGGTAACAGAAATAATTATTACCGCCGGCTTTTATTGCCGCTTCAGCAATTGCTTCGTTACCTTTCATAAGTATTTTAGCCATGTTAATTCTCCTTGTGCCTAGTATTCGAAGAGAGCAAACGAAGTTCCATGAGTATGAACTTCTATTGCTACGTCGGGACAGGTTATCGCACAAAGCTGACAGCCGATACATCTGGAACTGTCAACCAGCTCGGCACAAAAATACCCCTTAACTCCGATTGTCTTAGACATCCGAAGAATATCCTGAGGGCATGCTTTCACACAGAGCTCACATCCTTTACAATGATTCTTATCTATTATTACACCGGGCATATAATATCCTTTACTAATTCTGTTTTATTCCCAAGGTTTCAAGAGTGAACGGTTTAGGGGTAAAACCGGAATATCTATGTAAGCTGATTCTATTATGTTTAATATCTTTTGTTCGGCTGAAACAAACCATAATTTTAAACCGGTCTGTTTGCTTACTTCTTTTGATAATGCAATACCGCTTAATACAATTTCCTCATTAGTATCATCCATAAGATGAGTATTTGAAATAATACCTGAAAATTTTAATCGTGATGAAAACTCAATCTCAGAAATCGTTTTTAAACATCCTGCTACATTTGACGTAAACGGACGACTCAAATTTAAGACCAACACCATATCATAAGTAGCTGCATGAAATGAGCCCGCCAGTGAACTTAAAACTCTGGCTCCGACATCATCGCCACCGACATCACAGATTACAGTTCCTTCGGCTGTCTCGATAGCTCCACGTATTTGGGGAAGAATTATCGGAAGATCGGCATAAAATTCAGCACCTTCCGGATTGATTGAGCCTATCCCAAGTTTTTCAAGTTCGACTGATGCTTCGCGAGAACGGAAATAAGGATTCACAATATCTAAATCTAAAATTGAAATAGGTCGATTTACAAATGTTTTGTCAAGGGCCAAATATCTTGCTAAATTTACAGATACTTCCGACTTGCCGGATCCATACCCACCTACAATGATATTAATAGGCTTTTCTATTTGGGGTAATTCCCATTTTTGTGAGCGGCTATCTGTCAACACTGATGTACCTTATATATTTTGACCAAGAATTATTATCATTTTTTTGTATTCCACTTAAATCTTCGTTTCTCTACAAAAAATTAAATACCCTTAAATCAGTCTTGCATAGAATATCGCCAAAATTATCGATTAAGTCAAGTGAGATTGTGAAAAAAATAACGTAGAGAATAAAATTGACTCATCTGATTTTCCGATGTATATTTGCCAAACATGTTCAGAATGAATAAATTACACTTTTTTGTAAACATTTTGAATATGATAATATTTTAGTGAAAAGAGTATATCTTTGAAATTATTTGTTTGTAATATATTGCTAATAGGAGTTTTACTTACTATTTCAGCATGTTCTTCGGATACCGAAACTCAAAAAACCGAAATAGATTCTACCAAAGCTTCTGTTTATGAATCTTGGGAAACAGCCCAATATCAAAACATAAAAGTCGTATTTCCTCCGGGGCATCTTTTTACAGCACAAATGACAGACAACGCAAAACTATATAAAACTGTTCTCCGAAGAAATGCTCAGTTTTTTAGATTACCTGAACCGACAGATACAATTGTCATGTTCTACTTTACCGGATTTGGACAAGGGCAGGAAATTACCCAATCAGAATTCCCGTCTATAAACGGTGACACTGTTTATTATTGGTCAGGTAATACATTTGGCATTCCTTCGGCAATGTATATGTTGCACAAATGGACAAACGTAGAACCGAAATACAAATTTCTATATCATGGTATTATGCGGCTTCTTGATGCGTCCGGGCGTGATTATCATTCTATGACTTTCACTTTTATAGATTCCAATAAGTTTATGCCTCTTGCCGAGTTGATTACAAACGAGAGAACGGACTATAATTGGGAGGCATATCAATCTGCCGAGGCAGCATCATTTATAGATTATTTTGTATTTAAATATGGAATTGATAATTTTAAACTTCTATATGAGTCTCAACTCCCTTTTGACTCAACAGTTCAATCTATAACAAAATTGAATACAAAATACCTACAGAAAGATTGGCTGAAAGTTATCAGTCAAGTTATTAAAAAATAAGTAGATAAAAAAAGAGGTACATAATGTCATCAGAAAATTGGAAAACAGCTATCACCAAAATCGAACCGGGGAAGATTCATGTGCGAGGTTATAACATAACCGATGTGATGGAAAAACTCTCTTATGCCGAAACTGTTTTTCTGATTCTCAAGGGGGAGCTTCCGTCAAAAGCAGAGGCAGAACTGATGAATGCTATATTGGTTGCATCTATCGACCATGGTGCCACACCTCCGTCAGTATTGGGAACTCGTACTGTTATGTCGGGTGGTAACTCACTCAATGCTGCCGTAGCAGGTGGTGTCTTGGTAATAGGGGATACCCATGGCGGAGCTATTGAACAGTCTGCAAAAATCATGCAGGAGTGGGCGGAAAAAGATACCGATGCATCAACCACAGCATCGCAACTAGTCGACTGGCTCAAAGAAAACAAACGTAGAATGCCGGGCTTTGGGCACAGGCTCCACAAAATTGATCCTCGCACAGCCAAGCTTTTTGAAATTGCCGACAAACATGGTTACTCAGGGAAACATATTGAACTATGTAAGGCTCTCGAAAAAACTCTTGCCGAAAAAACAGGAAGACAATTACCTATCAACGTCGATGGTGCAATTGCTGCTGTTATTTCCGATATGGGTTTTGACTGGAGACTCGGTAAAGGGTTCTTTATCATTTCTCGGGTACCCGGTTTGATAGCTCATGCCTATGAAGAAAAGACCCGTGAAAAACCGATGCGGAAACTCGGACCACTTCCGTTTGAATACGACGGCCCAGACGAACGTGAAATAGAATAGTGTAACCAAGTCACCTTCCGCCTATGTCATCCCAAACTTGATTAGGTTTTATAATAAGTCATACTGAGCTTGTTGAAGTATGCTCGTTTTTTCTTGAGCAGTCAGGAACCCCTTCCTGACAGACAAGAATGTATGTCCTACCGATGTTGTATCAAAAAGGCGTTTCACGAAACGCCCCTACAAACTGCCACTCCCGTTACTCCTCTCCGTGCTTGACACGGAGTCCAGTGCAGAAAAGTATTCCTGCTTTTTCAATCTATATTATCTTTCTATGCTATGTCCTCGTCTGCCAAAGATGCATTACATAATCACCACAAACTTGCCCATCTGCACCTCACCGTCGGGGAACTCAACTGTCCAATAGTATAGCCCGCTTACAATCATTTGTGTATTACGGGTAATCAGGTTCCAACTGTCGCGGCTATAAGTCGGGTCGGATATATCTTTGTCATGTAAAAGATGTCGAACTAAATCACCGTCCAATGAGAATATTTTTATATCGCATCTCGGAGGTAAATTGGCAAAGTTCAATTCACGTACACGGTAGTCGGGGCGGTCTTCTTCAGTACGACCTTCGTAACCCGATGCACGATAGCCTGCATCAATGCGATATGGGTTCGGAAATACATAAACCTGTTTTCGTTCACCTGATAATTCGTCGGCATCTATCAAGGGATATGCATTCTGAATACTTACTGTCTTAGATGTTTCAAGTGCCTGCAGTCCCGACTTCGGAGAACCAAAATCAAAGGCAGTTACATTGACCCAATAACCTATAGTCGGAAGAAGATTTTCGATTGTATAAGAATACTCGAAGAATTTAAAATAACCTTCTTCAGTATAGTCGTCATCAACTAATGAATCAACATGCACTAATCTTGGGTCGCGAATGTTCGGATAGACTTTTGCGATAGCATCACCGACAACATTGTAAGAATGTTTTACAAAATAAAAGATAGAATCGATATTATAAAACGGGTCAGAACGAGTAAAGCTCAATGGGTCAAAAGAACTATCGTTACAACTGTCGGCATAGGCACATCGTATGTCTGCAAGAGTCAACGGAACATCTTCGACAATGTATCTTTCCACCGCAGAGTTCCAAACATATTTATCATAGTTCTCATAGTCATACGAGGCAACTAATGACAAAGACGCTTCTCTTTCATCACGACCGAAATAAATATTGTATCCCTCAAAATCGACTATCTGTGTAAAAATATCTTTTTCCGTTTCTGAACGGGAACCGTTGAACCGAACCCGTATTCCATTAAGTGTAGGTTCTAACCATACATACGGTGCAGGAGGAGGTCCTGCCGCTTTCCAGTCAGGGACACCGTCGCCGCGATACCAAAAAGTATCAGCAGCAGAAACGACCCATTCGTTATCTATCAGTTGTGAATCTAAAACACAGATAGTGTACAGTCCTGAATCACCGTCACCGTCTGTATCAACACCGGGGTTGTCATAAATCCATCTAGCCCATTGAGCATTTTTGGCAAGGTCAGAAAAATCAAGATTACTGTAATACGATTCAGGGAAATCAGGGAGATTGTCAATGTTAGTCGGCTTCGTATGAAAGTTCTCTCCGGCAACGTAAGCAAACGGAATCCGTAATACCCCACCCGGTGGTAAATCAAACGGACCGACGGAAAGAAGATGTTCCATCCATCCATAACCGTCTGAAATAGTTCTTGCTTTTCTTTGGTCAGGATACACCCATACCGGGTCTGTTTGATATATTGATGCGGTATATATTTGGTTGTAATCAATTTCGCCGTTGGACATAACAAAATATCTGCCGTTATCACCAAAAGGCTCTCCCGACCATGTATTACCTAAATCACGTAAGTTTTTTTTCATAACAGGACCGAAATTAAAATCTGAGATAAAATCCCAGTCATCAAACCACCAGTTGTATGAAATCTTTTTCCCTGCCAAATGAATACCGTTATTATTGGCTAAAAATAATACACCGCCTATGCCGGTACCCGATTTAACTAACTCTCCGTTTACCTCTTTTGCTATATCTGTAAACACACCGTCTACCGGATTACCGTTATTGTCGCTTCCCCAAACCATGTTGAGTGTATCTATGTATTGACAATTATCGCCTAAAATAAATTCAGGTAAAAAACCACCTATGTCATCATCAGGGGTCTTAGGTTTTGAACCCATATAACCAGACATCGGTAGTAATTTTATCCCGAAATAAAAATCTTTTATAAACTTTGTTCCTACATTCTTAATCTCAAAATCAAGCAACACAAAATCTTCGGCATATCCATACGACCAAGAATATGATGATTGTTTTATTAAAAGACCTAAAGGTTTATGCGGTCGACTGTCATTATCTAAATATGAATCAAGATACGGTGCATTGCTAAAAGTATCTGCCCTATAAACAACATAATCTAATTCAGATACAGCATCTTCATAATAAACAGAGGTAGGATCTGATGTTGATCTTAGAATAATATTACCGTCGGTCCATATCTCTCCAAATCGAGATTGTGAAACCAAGGTATCATTTCCGATAATACCTCCAAACCAAGAACCTGTTCCTGATACATAATATAAACCGGAACCTTTTGGAAATTCTGCTCTATTCTGTTGGTATTGTTTCAAATAACAATCTCTCAATTTAGAATATCCACCACCACCAAAATATTGAGTTGTAATAAGTTTTCCGATATTATGAACAGGTACACACTCGTCTACAGTAAAAATATTGTCATCGGTTGATTTTAATTGAATAGTATCTCTTGAGAATATATTAAACGAAAATAATAAAAAGCAAAAGATGCATACAACCCATCCCGTCTTATTTTGTATAAACATATTAGTACCCCTCATTATTTTAATTTCTATTATAAAATACATACACGAAATTGTTCACACAAGAAAAATGTTGAATAAGAGATATAATTACCTATAAACACCCCCACATTCACTACACTTATTATGGTAATCCTAAATTTACTTTATTACTGATGAACAGAATAAACGAAAATATAGAAAGAAGAAAATAACAATGTTGGATTCCCAATCAATTTAGGAGTGACATTATTTGAGTCCAGAATGACAAGGAAAAAGTATGCACAAAAAGACTACAATAAATATTACCGAAAATGGCTTTAAGCCATTTTTGCAGACAAAGCCATTTTGCTATAATCACATCCGACCGTTTTACTTACAGCGAAAAACAACATGAAAAAACGCCTAAAAAAAGATGTTTTATATGCGACTG
>JAJRXM010000059.1 GCA_024276275.1 Candidatus Zixiibacteriota bacterium | reverse complement strand
GGTTGAGAATAAAAAACTCAAAGGGTTGTATGACGATGTTATTGTTCCTCCAAAAGTTTTAAATCTGATACCGAAATTTATCGGTGATACCGACAAAGAGATTGGTATTATTTTTGTAGAGAATAATATAATTTTTAATATGAGCGATATTGTGCTGACCTCTCGTCTGATTGACGGACCGTATCCGAATTTTGAACAGGTGATACCTTCCAGTTCCGACAAGAAAATGACCGTATCTAAAGATGATCTTTCTCGTGCGGTTAAGCGTGTTTCTATTCTTTCAAATAGTTTAACGCATCAGGTTAAATTTTCACTGAAAAACGGCAGCCTGACTCTTTCGACAACTAATGCAGATGTTGGCGGCGAGGGCAAGGAATCGCTTGAGTGTGACTACAATGGTGATAATTTAGAGCTTGGTTATAATGCTATTTACGTGAATGATATTCTAAATAAAATGGACGGTGATGAAGTGAATTTTGAACTGTCATCATCGGTTGCTGCCGGTATTATTTATACACCTGCAATGCCAAAAGAAGATTTTCTCTGTTTGATAATGCCTCTCCGTTTGGCCGACTAGAGAAAATAGATAAGTAGAAAAACGGCAGATATATAATTATCTGCCGTTTTTTAGTTCATAAGAATATGACATACGATAAAAAATATAATTCAGACAGATACTATTGGGGAAAAGAGCCATCTGATTCTGCTGTAAAATTACTTAAATATATTCAATCCGACATTAATAATAAATATACACTTCTTGACCTCGGTTGCGGTGAAGGACGTAATGCTATATATTTTGCTCAACAAAATTTTGAGGTGACAGCAATAGAAAAAGATATTACTGTAACAACAACACAAGGGGATGTACGTAATATTATTCTAACAGAACAATTTGATGTTATTTTTTCCTCAGGGACTATTCATTATCTATCACCGGATGTTCGACTAAAACAAATTTCTCATTTACAAGCACAGACAAAAATAAACGGAATAAATGCAATAAATGTTTTTGTTCATAAACCGTTTGTTCCAAAAGCACCGGACACCGAAGAATCTGCATATCTATATAAATCAGGAGAGTTGTTGCAATATTATGCTGACTGGAAGATTCTATTTTCAGAAGAAATAATTTTTGATTGTACTTCCGGCGGAGTTGCTCATCAGAACGCTATGAATTTTATTATAGCTCAAAAGGTTCAGCTGTGATAATAAATTCTCTATCACTAACTAATTTTAGAAACTTTGAAAATCTGAAAACAGATTTTTCAGATTCCGTAAATATATTTTATGGTAAAAACGGTTCCGGCAAAACAAACTTACTCGAAGCTATTTTTGTTCTTTGCCTTGGTCGTTCTCATAGGGCAGCCTCTGAGACGGTTCTAGTTCATAATGATTATGATTTTTATCGCATAGAAGGAAACTTAACACAGGATGATGTGACAGTTGAGCTTGCAGTTGCATATCAAAAGCATTCACGAAAAAAAATTACACTCGACCAGGTAGCTATAAAAACATCGGAGCTGTATGATAATTTCTGTGCTGTTGCTGTAGGACCGGAAGACTCTGAAATTCTTGCAGGTTCTCCGTCGGCACGAAGAACATTTATAGATATTTATCTGTCGCAGTATTCCAAAAGATATTTACGTTTTCTCACAGACTATCAAAAAGTTCTTCAGCAAAAAAATGCGGGACTAAAAAATAGACTAGATATTTCCGCATATAATGAAATGCTTATATTAACCGGTTCCGAAATAATTCTATTGCGAAAACAATTTTTAGAAGCTATTAAAAATGAAACAAAAGAAAACTATCAAAAGATAGCCTCCGGTTCTGATTTTTCTTTGGAATATAAACCCTCGGTAAAAAATTCTGATATGGCTGAAAGTTTAGAACAGATTCAAACAGCCTTTCGAGAAATACTGGAAAATTATAAAATGAAAGAATCAGTCATGGAACGTTCGTTGGTAGGACCGCATCTTGATGATATATCATTTTATATAAACGCACTGCCGGCTCGCAATTATGGCTCGCAGGGAGAGATTCGCACAGCAGCTTTATCGTTAAAATTGGCTGTTTATAAACTGATAAAAGAAAAACGGAAAATAACACCGCTGCTTTTATTAGATGAAATTTTTGCTGAACTTGATTTAGGACGGTCGGAACAACTTATAAATTTATTTGCTAATTTTGATCAATTGTTTTTAACTACAGCAGTAGAACCGCCTGAGTTTTTAAAATCTACAGGTAAATCGTTTTTAATAGACGACGGAAAGATTATAGACAAGGAATAAATGAAATCTCTTTATTTAAATAAAATTTCAAAATCTTTTGGGAAAACAGAAGTTCTTAAAAATATTACCTTGGAACTACAACAAGACGAACTGTTGGTAGTGTTGGGACCGTCAGGTTGCGGAAAGTCTACCATGCTTCGGTTAATAGCAGGGCTTGAAGATTTATCGTCAGGAGGAATTTTTCTACATGATAATAGAATTGATGAGTTAGAACCGAAAGATAGAAACGTTGCGATGGTTTTTCAAAACTATTCATTGTATCCACACATGACCGTAGAAAAAAATCTTGGCTTCCCTTTAAAAATCGCCAAAGAAAAAAAAGAAATCATCAAGGAAAAAGTGGCCGCAACAGCAGAGACTCTTGGGTTAACCGACAAGCTATCAAGCAAACCGTCCGAACTTTCCGGAGGTCAAAGACAACGGGTAGCCTTGGGACGGGCGATTATTCGCAAACCGGATATTTTTCTTTTAGATGAACCTCTTTCAAATCTTGATGCAGACTTGCGACAACGCATGAGGACAGAGATTGTTCGTATTCAAAAAGATTTACAGACAACTACAATACATGTCACTCACGACCAAGCTGAAGCTCTTTCAATGGCGGATAGAATTCTATTGTTAAACGAAGGAGAGATAATACAGTTAGGTACACCGGAAGAATTGTATAAAAAGCCAAACTCTCTTTTTGCTGCTACGTTTATCGGATTTCCCAAAATGAATATAATAAATGCGAAAATTGAAAATAATTATCTAATGCCGTTCGGTATTCCGATTGAAAGTTTTTATATAGAAGAAGGTAGCGATTTACAGGTAGGTATACGACCCGAAGATATTTCGCTTCACCACGACGGGCAGTATCAGGCAAAAGTAACTGCATCGGAGTATTTTGGCGAGCAGTATATTATTACCCTTGATTATAATAATATAGAGTTAAAAGTTTCAGGATGTCAGCATCATAAAAATATATCAGAGGCTGTAGCTTTTTCTGTAAATAAATCATCGATGCATTTTTTCAACAAACAAACCGGAATGCGGATAGGGTAGTTAATTTTATATCTTCTGGCATTTTGGGCAGTAATGTGCCGAGCGGGAACCTATTTTTTCTCTGACAATTTTTCTGCTGCATCTTTCACACGGTTTACCCTCGTTACCGTACGCCTTTAAATAAGTCTGAAACTTTCCGCTTTCACCGTTTACACCTGTATATGTATCAACCGAAGAGCCCATATTCTCTATTGCTAAACTTAAAATTCTTTGGATATGTCCATGCAGTTCAGTAAGTTTTTTGTTCGAAAGAGATGAAAGAATTCTTTTTGGATGAATCTTTGATGCGTAGAGTGCTTCATCGGCGTAGATGTTTCCGATACCGACAATAAGGGTTTGGTCAAGCAGGGCGGGTTTTATCATTCTGTTTTTAGATTTGCAAAGAGTAATAAAATCATCAGATGAAATTTCCAGCGGTTCAGGTCCGAGTTCTCTCAACCCTTTTTGCTCCCATATTTCATCAGAATAAAACAGGCGAAGCCTGCCGAATCGGCGGTAGTCATTAAACTTTAATGAAAACTCAGAGTTCGGTTTTTTGAATTGAAAAATAACCAAGTCATGTTTTTCTTTCGGTTCTGATTTATTCTTATAATAAAAATGACCGGTCATTTTGAGATGCACCCACAAAGTCATATCGCCCGATAGTTCTAATAATATATTTTTACCCCGCCTGTTGATTTGTTGTATAGTTTTATTTTTTAAGATATCAGAAAAGGCTTTATTCTTAAAAGACTCAGAAACAACAATAGATTTTTGAGGAGCATCAACTATAACTTTTGCAATAGTATGATGTAAGATTGTTTTACGAAGCCCTCGGACAACAGTTTCTACTTCAGGAAGTTCAGGCACAGCAGGTTAAAACCTGTTTTATTATTAATGTAAGTTTCATATAAAATGATTTTTTCTACTATAAGAACTATTGTCGGGTTTCTCACAATTATATTTTTTAGAATCGGAACACCGACCTACTAACTCATCGTTTTATTTTTTTTTATTAAACTCACGTTTTAAATAATGGCCAGTATAGGAACTTTTTATCTTAGCAACATCTTCGGGGGTTCCTGTCGCAAGTATCCGTCCTCCGTCATCACCGCCCTCGGGACCGATATCAATAAGCCAGTCGGCGGTTTTTATCACATCAAGGTTATGTTCAATAACCAAAATCGTATTACCTCGGTCAACAAGTTCGTTCAGCACTGAAAGAAGCATCCGTATATCTTCAAAATGCAGTCCGGTTGTCGGTTCGTCCAAGATATACATTGTACGTCCTGTAGCCATTTTGGAAAGTTCGGTCGCAAGTTTAATACGTTGAGCTTCACCGCCCGACAAGGTTGTTGCCTGTTGTCCTAGATGAATATAGCCGAGTCCAACATTAAACAAGGTCAACAATTTCTTTTTTATACGAGGGATATTTTCAAAAAAGTTAAGAGCTTCTTCAACGGTCATATCTAACACGTCGGCAATTGATTTTCCCTTAAAGGTAACTTCCAGAGTTTCGCGATTGTACCGTTTGCCTTTACATATTTCACACGGCACATAGACATCGGGTAAAAAATGCATTTCAATTTTTATTATACCGTCACCCTCGCATGCTTCACATCGCCCGCCTTTAACATTAAACGAAAACCGTCCGGGAAGATATCCGCGTGCTTTTGATTCGGTAAGAGATGAAAATAGGTCCCGAATATGCGTGAACAGACCGGTGTAAGTGGCAGGGTTTGAGCGGGGGGTCCGTCCGATTGGTGATTGGTCTATATCAATAATTTTATCTATATGCTCGATACCGCTAATTTTTTTGTACGGAAGAGGAGATTTTCGGCTTGAATAAAAATGACGGGCTAAAATTCGATAGAGCGTTTCATTTATCACCGAAGATTTTCCAGAACCGGAAACACCTGTTACACATACAAAACATCCGAGAGGAATTTCTACATCAACATTTTTTAAATTATTTCCTGTTGCTCCAGAAAGTTTAATGAAGTTCCCGTTTGGTTCACGCCGTTCTTTAGGGGATTCAATTTTACGTTTACCTGAAAGATATTGTCCGGTAATAGATTTTTTTGATTTGATAATATCTTTGGGGGTTCCTATTCCGACAATATGTCCGCCGTGTACTCCCGCACCTGGACCGAGGTCAATAACAAAATCGGCATTTTCAATTGTCTCGCGGTCGTGTTCGACTACTAAAACAGTATTTCCTATATCGCGAAGTTCTAAAAGCATTTTTAATAGCTTGTCATTGTCACGCTGATGAAGCCCGATAGACGGTTCGTCTAATATATAAAGCACACCGACCAAACGGGAGCCGATCTGTGTTGCTAAGCGAATACGTTGTGCTTCACCTCCCGATAACGTAGAGGCTGTTCTGTTTAAGGTTAAATAGTCAAGCCCGACATCTGACAAAAACCCTAAACGTTCTTTCACTTCTTTTAGTATCTGTTTAGCTATTGTACTTTGACGTTTGGTTAGTTTTATATTTTTGAAAAAGAGTATTGCCTTTTTGATAGACATTGCTGTCACAGTATCAATTGTTTCTCTGTCGATAATGACTGAAAGAGCTTCAGGTCGCAAACGGCTGCCTTCGCACGAGGGGCACGAGGTTTTTGACATATAAGATTCTATCCAGTTACGTACTCCGTTTGACTGGGTCTGTTTGTATCGTCGTTCGAGATGCGGAATGACACCCTCAAAGACCGATTCATAAACACCCGATGTTGTGCTGTTTCCGGTTGAAGATTCATATTCAAATTTCATTTTTTCTCTACCGGAACCAAAGATTATAACATCCTGAATTTTCTTTGGGAGCTTTTTAAATTTTGTACCGAATTTAAAACCGTAATGCTCAGCCACACCTTTTAGCATAGTGCGGTACCAATTTGCCATATCGGGACCACCCCACGGCTTTATAGCACCCTCGGAAATTGATAACGAGTCGTTAGGTACGACAAAATTTCTGTCAACTTTCATCTTTTGACCAAGCCCGTCACAAACCTGACATGCTCCAAACGGTGAGTTAAACGAGAAAAGACGGGGTGACGGTTCTTCGTATGAAATATTGCAGTTTAAACAGGCAAACTGTTCTGAAAACAAAAGGTCTTTGTTTTTTATGTTTATTAAAACCGTTCCCTGAGCAATTTTTAAGGCTGTTTCTACCGAGTCGGCAAGCCTTCGTTTTGATTTTGCTTTTACAACAAGACGGTCAACGACTGCTTCAATAGTATGTTTTTTCTTTTTATTGAGCTCAATATCGGAATCGGTTTCTACGATTTCCCCGTCAACCCGTAATCTGACAAACCCCTCACGCTTTGCCTCATCAATTATATCTTTATGTTCTCCCTTTTTACCGCGGACAAGCGGAGCAAGGACAATCATCCGGGTGCCTTCTTCAAAAGTCAGCACCGAGTCGACTATCTGCTCAACTGTTTGCTGGGTGATAGGTTGACGACATTTGACACAATGGGGAACACCGATACGGGCAAAAAGAAGTCTGAAATAATCATATATTTCTGTAACTGTTCCGACTGTGGAGCGGGGGTTTTTAGCGGTACCTTTTTGTTCTATTGAAATCGCCGGAGAAAGACCTTCAATGAAATCAATATCCGGTTTTTCCATCAGCCCTAAAAACTGGCGGGCATAGGCAGAAAGAGATTCGACATACCGTCTTTGTCCTTCAGCATAAATAGTATCAAAAGCGAGTGAACTTTTCCCCGAGCCGGACAGACCGGTAATTACGGTCAGAGAATCACGGGGGATTTTAACATCTATATTTTTTAAATTATGTTCTCTGGCACCTTTAACATGCAGGAACTCTTTGTTTTTCTTATACTTATGATTATTATTTGCCATATTTTTCTCTTTTCAGTCAATCTTGCAATATATAAAATAACTCTCATATTAAAAGTGATATTTATGATATTTTAAATCACTTTTTTAAAGTGGATATAAAAATCGCTATGAGTTACAACTAAAAGACTTGACTTAAATAGTAATCAATATATAATTGGGATACTATGCATGATAAACACCAAGCCTTTTTTGACAAACTTGCCGAAGAGTGGGATTATACCTTTACTGCCGAAGACCTGGATCGTCTGCGTCATTTAGTCGGTAAAATAGGTGTTACGGAAGGTATGCATATTCTGGATCTTGGATGCGGTACCGGAATTCTTTTTGATATGCTCAGACGAGCTGTCGGAGAGAGCGGTTTTGTGACCGGTGTTGATTTTTCGTTTGAGATGGCACAAAAAGCACGCCGTAATTTCCCCTTTCCAAATGTAAGTGTTGTAGATGCCGATGCGACCGCTTTGCCGTTTGCGGATTCCTCGTTTGATATGATTGTTGCCTTTGCCTCGTTTCCGCATTTTAGCAATCAGCAAAGGGCATTAGATGAAGCTCATCGGGTCTTAAAAGCAAATTCTAAAATAAATATAATCCAACTTGAATCTACCAAAGAGATGGTCGAGATTCATCACAAAGTAGGCGGAGCAGTTACCGATGATGATATACCGTCGGAGGAAACACTTCGCGAGATGCTTCAAAAAAGTAAATTTGTCAATGAACAGATTGAAGACCACCCCGGCTTATTCCTAGCTGTCGCTACCAATAGTAAATAAGATTGTTTTCATGAAATTGTCATGCTGAGCTTGTCGAAGTATGATTCTACTAAATAAAGTTACACGTTTTGATATGTCCATTCGTTTATTGTATAGACAAGGGGATTGAATGCGGTCGGTGAAAAATTTAGTAATCTTAATCATTATAATATCTTTATCAACAGATATGTCTTTTGCTCGTGGTAAAATTTCGGGGGTGGTCTTGGATGCCGAAACTAAACAACCTGTTGTTGGGGTGAGCGTGAGTTTAGATGATGACTATATGGGTACAAAAACTGATTCTTTAGGGAAATTCAGATTAATAAACATACCTGAAAAATATCATTCACTTACATTTGTAAGTTATGAATATGAGAATTTTACAGTTGATTCCGTTCTATTTGAGCCAAACGAAAATAAAGAGATAGATACGTTTTACTTGGAAAGAGATATGGATGGCATTGAGGTTATAGAAAAGAGAGTTATTTTGGATAGGTTTGGAGGTGGATGGGAAAATATTACATTAGGAAGAGAAAAGACAGTTGATGAATCTTTAGTAACAACAAAAGAACAATTACTTGAACTTATTTCTAAAATAGTTATTGATAGCGATACGGTTAATAAAGGAAAAAATACACTTTCTGATATTACGACGGTAGATGAATTGCTTGGCGACACTTCTTTAGGTGTTGGAGCGTGTGGTGATTTTAAAATAGGCTATATTACTTATCCATACATTATAAATGGACATGTTTTATCAGCAGAAGATTCATTACCAATAGCTGAAGCGATTATAATTAATGGAAATCCTGCCATTACTACATCTTCATGGTGGGCTGGTACCATTACGGATTCTACGGGACATTTTAAAATTACTAAACTTCGAAGAAACAGTTTAATTGATATAAAAATATTTTCCCCAGACTATCGCCTGTTGTATGATACAATTTCAATAGACAGTACGAATGTACTTGATACATTTTATCTTGCCAGAGAAACAAATAAAAAATTAGATAACCCGAATATTCATTTTAGAATTAAGAAAGGAATTGTTCTATCTGAGCGTGATTCAACAGGATTATCGACACAAGTAATAGTATCTGGTATATCACCAATAGAGTGGAGTTTTAAGGTAGAAAGTAATTCTGACGGATTTTTTTCTTATCCTATTAGCACAACAGGTACTTATTCATTCGTTTTTATAGAGTCTGACTTTAGATATGTTGATACTTTGATAATTACTGATTCTTCATTTGATAAAATTGACACGTTCTATCTTAATGAAATTCGCGGGCAGTAATTCGTAGGTTGGTGTTGAACAACTTGGACACAAGTTGCAAGAACTCGCAATGAATTTACCTGAAAATTTCTTTGATATGTCGGGTTTTAAATCCACCTGTCGGTGGCTTCGTAAACCCGACCTACGAAAAATCTAACAGTAAGTAAGAACTTGTTTATTCAAATTTGCATTCTTTGTGGGCTCCGTCGCAGAACGGTTGTTTGGATGACTTCACGCATCTGCAAATAAATGCCTTGCCCTCTTTTATAACAATAGAACCGTCGGGCATTTCAAACTCAATAATATCTGCCTCGATTTTTGCCGAGGCGTTCTTGTGGATTTTTACTCTAACTTTTTCTGTCATCTTGTTGGCTCCAATTATTTATCTTTCAAGACCCTTCGACAAGCTCAGGGTGACTTGAAAGAAATTAATTTATAGTCTGTCATACAGATTCATGTTGGGTTCTATACCCACCTGTTGGTGGCTTTGTGAACCCAACCTACTATCTTCTTAGTAGGTCAAGACCCCTGTGGTCTTGACTTTTTTTAGATAGTTGTCAGGAGCACAGGGCTCCTGACCTACTTGATTATATAAACTGTTCTAACATCAAAAACAGACAAACAAAAATAACTATATTTGTACGAAACAAACCCATTTTACTGTAAGTAGTAGTGACTGATAAAATTACAGTAAAAAGTTAAATTCCTGTTATGTGGATAACTTCAGAGATATAAGAAAATATCCTAATAAAAATATTCTTCTTTTTATGAGACAGAACGTATCTGTTGTTATATATTCCTCAGTATACATAAAAGGAGATAAAATGAAAATAGAAATGAACTGGGCAGGCGGAATGAAATTTGAATCTACTTCTGCTTTTGGACACAAAATATCTACCGATGCCTCCGAAGAACAAGGCGGAAAATCCGAAGGATATAAACCGACCGAACTGATTTTATACGGTATAGCCGGATGTACCGGAATAGATATAGTAAGGCTGATGAAAAAACAGAGACAGGAAATGACTTCATTAAAAATCGAGGTTATAGCACATCAGCGGGATGATTACCCTAAGCCGTTTCACACTTTTGAAATCAAATTTATCGCAAAAGGGAAAAATCTTGAAGAAAAACGACTGCAAAAAGCAATAAATATGTCTGAAGAAAAATACTGTGTCGTAAGCCAAACAATGCAGGAAAAAGCAGTTATAACAACAAGTTATGAAATAATAGAAGAATAGAAAACCCTTCGACAAGCTCAGGGTAACTTATTAATATTTTCTTGCATCATTTTGTATAATGAACGAGTCTTATATATAAAATAAAGGATTAACTCATGAATAAAGATATTACTTACGTCAAAACATCGTCAAAATCATTTGATGATACCATCGCAGCACTTGAAAAAAATGTTGCCGACAATATGTTTCGGGTATTACACACCCACAATGTTACCAATACATTGGCCGAAAAAGATTTCACTATCAACCCGCTAAAAATCATGGAAGTCTGCAACGCCGGATTTGCCTATAAAGCGTTGAATGTCGATAAGTTAGTTGCTCTTTTTATGCCTTGTAAATACGTTATTGCCGAAAATGACGGTGCCGTAACAGTTACACTCTTTTTACCGCCGGTTATTTCTGAATTTATTCAAAAGGATGAGCTAAAAGAACTGTCAAAAGATGTTGAAGATAAACTGAAACATATTTTGGATATTTCTGTTTAAGATTAATAGAGATATTCAGAATGGCAGTATGGGGGCAGCTGCCTTTTTGTTTATTATAAAACTATGAAAAAAATAAAACGAACATCTCTTTTTGTTGCAGGAGGCATGGTTCTCGGTTATTTATATTATACTGCCATCTGTGCCATGGGGTCGACCTGACAACTTACCTCGAACCCGTATCCTCTGTTAGGATTAGGAGCAGTTACCGGTCTGGTGATGTCGTTTAATAAAAAATAAAGAACCATAAAATGCCGATTTTTGAATACAGATGTTCTGCTTGTGATAATAATTTTGAAGAACTTGTTTTAGGTTCTCAAACCGTTGTTTGTCCGGAGTGCAAATCAGAGAAGATAGAAAAACAGATGTCATCTTTTGCGGCAACCGGAAAAAGCAGTTCTGCTATAGCACCTTGCGGTAAATCACCGAAAGACTGCGGTTCTTCAGGTTTTGGTTGAGGATGATTTAGTCTTCGCTGGATGCGAATATTTATTTAAATGATTATGCTTCGACTTCACTCAGCATAACAATTAATATTTTACGGGCAGCCCAAAGGTGCCAACTCTGAATCTCCAAACATATATCCGACCAAAAATACAATATCAGAAATATCAACATTACCGCTTCCGTCTATATCTGCCTCGGCAGGACATGAGGGAGCCTGTCCGATTGGATTTCCAAACATATACCCGACCAAAAATACAATGTCTGAAATATCAATTCCGTTATTACTCGGAGGATTTTCTACGCTATAATTAACATTGCCACGAATACCTTGGCAGCAACAGGCATCACCAATACCGTCTAAGTTAGTATCTTCCTGTTGCGGATTATATGATGTAACACAGTTATCTTCAAAATCTGCTACTTGGTCATTGTCAATATCTTGTAGTTGCACACTTACGGAAAATGCTGCGGAGTCAAAATTGCCATATATATCAACGGCAAGAATTTGTACATAGCTGACACCGATTTCAAAGTACGAACCTGACGGCGGCAGAATCGAAACTGAATCAAGTTGACAGTTCTCTGAAATTGACGGTGCATACTCAACAATAGCACCATAAAACCCCGAGTCTGACATTACAATTAAATCGGTATAATTATCAATCAACGGTGGTTGACTGTCTTCGACAGTTACATAAAAAGAAGCAGAATCTGTGAAACCGGCGATATCAGTTACCTCCAAGAGAACTAATGTCGAACCGACTTCAAAAAACGACCCTGTTTCATAATTTGCGGTTACAATATATCCCTCGCAATTATCCAATACCGTATACGAATAATCAACAACAGTACCGCATTGATTAAAATCAGACGGAAGAACGATATCAGACGGAACTGTAATTTGTGGCGGTTCAATATCCTGCACCACTATATAAAACTGACAGCTGTCTATATTTTGAGTTGCATCGGTTGCCGTTACGACAACCAAAGTAGAACCTATCGGGAAAAAAGAATTTGGCTGTATAGAGTAATCCAATGTCGGAATACCGCAATTGTCTGTGGCAGTCAAACTAAAATCGACACTTGCTCCGCAAGTTCCCGGTTCATTACCGACACCGATAGTCGCGACACAGGCTATCTGAGGCGGTTCGACATCCTCGATTATAATTACAAAATTACAGCTGTCAGAATTGCCGTAAGGGTCTGTAGCTGTTGCTGAAACAAGAGTCGTTCCGACAGGAAGAAAAGTTCCTGATTCTACCGTTGATGTCACCGTTACTTGTTGAGAATTATCGGTTGCTGTGATTATAAAATCTGCCGTCGCTCCGCATAATCCACTCTCTGTCGGTAGAAAAATAGTGTCGGGGCATTGTATAATCGGCGGTTCAATATCTAACACCGTTACAGAAAACAAACAGCTGTCGGCATTCCCCGATGAATCGGTTGCAATACAGATAACATCGGTAACGCCTATCGAAAAATATGAACCCGACGGATTCGAACTTGTATGAGTAACATTTGAACAGATATCTACAGCAGCAAAATCGAAATATAACTGTCCCCACCATTCTCCGTCAGCAGTATAAAGAGTTGTATCTGATTGACAGGTTGTAATTTGAGGAGGTTCTGTATCGGTGACTGTTATATTAAAATAGCAACTGTCTACATGTCCGAAATTATCAGTCGCTATTGTTGTGACTACTGTTGTTCCGATAGGGAAAAAAGAGCCAGAAGTTGGGATACTATAAACAGCAGCACCCGGGCAGTTAGAATTCATCGGAATTTCAAAAGTAACTATAGCCCCACAAGTTCCACTATCATTAGGAGCAATAATATCTGAAAGACAATGTACTTGAAAAGCAGAAGAGGCAGCATCGAACCCTCCTGAGAAAAAATCTACAGTACGTATGGGTGTCGGGGTTGGTCCTGTAACACATTCGCTTGGAGCTCCATACGGAGTCGGAAACAAACTGTCCTGAGTAATATTTAAATCATTTGTACCGTTAAAATAATACACCGAGTCAGAAATATACAGTTCATTTCCGTCGGCAGAAGAAAGAGAATTATCCCCACAGTCTTCCCATTTCCACCATACCGGAATAAAGTCGTTTGTATACACAGGGTCCGATGTTATTTGAAACCTGAGTAATGCCAAGGTCCCCGATGAGTCAGCAAAGCAGGTCGGATGATTGGGACCGTTGTTTGTTTCTGCCAAAGCGATAATCCGAACAGAATTTGGGGTTGTAGCACTATAGGTGAAATATTCCCATCCGCAAAAATTTAGCAAGTCGCCGGGAGTTACCCGTAAAAGAGTAAGTCTGTTGTCATATTCGACAAGAAAGTCAAACCCGCCGAGCATATATGAGGGATATCTGTTTTCAAGCAGAATCGGAAGTTCTGCAATATCTCCGGTAGTCAGACAGTATAATCTGTCAAGGCGAACTGACATGTTAGCCGAAAGAGAAGGTACAGTTATTATAAAAATAAACAGAATTAGCAGTTTTTTCAAATATATCCTCAAAAAATAGACGGTTGATATTCTGTATACTTATATCGTAAAAATCTAATAAATTCTGAAATTTTTCGTAATATCCGTCATAATCTCGGTTGTTGCAGTAATTAGTAGGCTCTATATAGATATATAATACTATTAAATGAAAAATCGTCAAGGAAATAAAAAAAGGGAACTGTATCACGGTTTCCTTCAAAAAATATAAACTAATCCCCGAGGATAGGTTATTTTTCTTTTAGTTCTTCGAGCCAGTTCTGCACTATGATTACATTTTCATTTGAATTAACATTGGATGGAATATTCATAACAAATTTTTGTCTGTCATTAGAAACAAAATATCTATAACCAGGGAAAAATCCCGCATAATTTAATCTTTTACTGAAAAGTTTTTTTGCTTGTCCAACCTCAAAACTGGTATCTGTTATATTAACATCAACAGTCATTAAATTGTTTCTTTCAAAGAAATATATTTCTTTATTGTCAGCACTCCATTGTGGTGAGGTACCTCCGTTATTTGATAACTGCCACCGACTGCCGACACCATTTAATTCCTTAACATATACTTCAACTCGATTTGATTCCCTTGAATCATATAAAATATATTTACCGTTATTGGAAACTGTGGCAAATAATTCGTGACCCGATGAATTGATTACAGGGCTTAAAGAGCTATCAGATAAATCATATTTTCTAATATCAAGACTATTATCATTAACTGCAATATACAAAATAGAATCAGAAAACCAATGTGTCGGTCTGTTTTGCATGCTGTCTGGTACATGAACAGAATGTACAACTCCTTGCCCGTCAGCTCTTTTATATTTTGTATAAGCCCAATCATTGAATCTTAAAGAATACGCAATAAACCTGCCATCGGGAGACCAGGTAGGAGCAACATTGTCTTCTTTGTCAAAAGTCAGTCGAGACACGAGGTTTCTTTTAAAATCTCTAATCCAAAGATCATGATTTTGTTCCTGAATGCTATGCAAATCAAAAACAATTTTTGAGTTATCAGGTGAAAGTGCAATATCACGATACTCGTCCGGTGCTCCTATCTTTTCAAGTTCATTACCGGAACGATCATACCATATAAGTTCAGCCATATTTGAAGTTGATTTGTATTCGTATAAAAGAACACAATTATTAGACGTTCCAAAAGTAAATGTGTTGCCAATAGCGTCAACATCTTGTGCTACAGGAACTGCGTCGCCAAGAAGTTCAAAACTATTTTCATCAAATTTTTGAGCTAAAAGAATTTTGTTTTTAACAAATAATAAATAACCTTGTTGGCTGAACTCAACACGAGTTGAGATTAGTGCCATTTCTGATTCACTAAATATCAATGTAGATTCATCTGATTCAATTGAACCGACACGTATTTGTTTACCTTCTGATGTAAAAAGAGTATACAAAAAATGGATTCCATCGGATAAAAACCATGGCCAGGCTGTTGTCCTTTCACCTTTTGAAAGGTCTATTGTTGTAGCATATTGGGGAGTACCACCTGAAGCAGAAACAAATTTTAAAGTATCACCGGTATTACCATCAAACAATATATATCCTGCTGTCCCCCAGTTGCCGTCAAAACCTAAAGCTTCACATATTAGTTGTGCAGGACCGCCCGCAACCGGAATTTTATACAATTGGTTTGTTTTAAAAAAAGCAAGATATTTAGAGTCCGGCGACCAAAATTGACGACGGATATTTTCAGTTCCTCTGAGTGGATATGGTTCTAATGAGTTAAGTGGGCGAATCCATAGCATATTTACTCCAAGACTGTTGGTAGCACGGAATGCAATCAACCGTCCATTTGGAGAAATTCGCGACCAACTTATAGAACGAATTTCATCAATCTCATTTGAAGGAGACATGATAAACCGATTGGTAAAAACTTCCTCCTTCGGTTGC
>JAJRXM010000058.1 GCA_024276275.1 Candidatus Zixiibacteriota bacterium | reverse complement strand
CGAGGGGGTTTGGCACCTCGATGTCGGCTCATCACATCCTGGGGCTGGAGAAGGTCCCAAGGGTTTGGCTGTTCGCCAATTAAAGTGGTACGTGAGCTGGGTTTAGAACGTCGTGAGACAGTTCGGTCCCTATCTGATACGGGCGTAGGAAATTTGAGAAGATTCAACCCTAGTACGAGAGGACCAGGTTGAACCAACCACTAGTGCACCTGTTGTGGCGCCAGTTGCATCGCAGGGTAGCTACGTTGGGAAGGAATAAGCGCTGAAAGCATCTAAGTGCCAAGTCCACTTCAAGAATAGATTTCCCAGACTTTTAGTCTCTGAAGACCCCACGAAGATGACGTGGTTGATAGGTCACAGATGTAAGTGCAGCAATGCATTCAGTCGAGTGATACTAATCGGTCGTGCGGCTTAACCTTTATAAATGTACCTTTAAGTAAGTAAGATATATGACCTAACTTACTTGAGACAACTCGCTGTTTACAGCCAGTTGGGTATATAATTTATATATCGTTAGTCGGATTCTATAAATGAATCAGCGTCTACTAAAAATGATTTCTATAAAAATTTTGATTTTAAAAAACTATGAAAATATATCTCGGTGGCAATAGCGAAAGGGCCACACCTGTTCCCATTCCGAACACAGAAGTTAAGCCTTTCTACGTCGATGGTACTGCACGGGAGACTGTGTGGGAGAGTAGAAAGCTGCCGGGTTTTAAATATCAAACGCCTTAATCTTATGATTAGGGCGTTTTTTTATTTTTATAAAAAGAGATTGACAATAACCATAAATATCAATATTCTAAACTAGAAATTAAGTTTTAAAGGTGTTGTGCCTTTTCAACTAGTTGATTTAGGGTAACCCTGATCAATGCTTAAAGTTAAATTCTTTAATAAAATGAAAGGAGAGCCATATGAGCTCCCAAAACCCCGCAGACTTTACAATTCCAGTAAAAGATTTTAAAAGAATTGAAACACCTTTGGATTACAAAGGATATCGTAACTATATTACTATTGTTGATGTGTTAGATATTCCTGAATCTTTACGAAGAAATGCATCTAATGTTAGGGATGCAAAAAGTAAAGGTAAGGTCCCAAATGCGATTAGAGAGGGTTTACTTGAAAATGAATTATTTGTTTTTATGAATCGTGGAATACTTTTAATCGCAGATGGAATTGAATTTGATAACAAAACATCAAAGATGAAAATGATTTTTAAAGAGAACAACATGGTATTGGTGATGGAGGACACACAAGATTAATTATTTCTGAAGAGCGAGAAGCTCTATTAAAAAAAATAGCATCGGAGGAAGATCCTCTACATCGGTATGTCAAAGTTGAAGTATTGGTTGGATTTTCTTTGTCAGAAATAAGTGATATTGTTGGAGCTAGAAATACTTCTAATCAGGTAATGGAACAAAGTCTTCTTGAATTAGAAAAAAAGTTTAATCCAATCAAAAATGTTTTAAAAGATAAATTTTATTTTAATAATATAGCTTTTAAAGAGTATGAGTTAGATGAAAAAACTATGGTACCTAAATCAATTGATATTAGGGAAATCGTTGCAATTATGTATATGTTTAATAAGGATTTATTTTCTGCACACAAACATCCTATTAAGGCTTACAGTACTAAAGCGTCTTGTCTAAATCATTTTAAAGATAGCATAGAAAAGAAGAATTCTATTTATGAAAAGTTATATCCTTTATTACCTGACTTTTTAAGATTAAGGGATGAGTTGTATCTTAAATTACCTGACTTGTATAATAAAGCAGGAAAATTATATCGTGATAATGTTACAGGGGGTAGATTTGGAAGTGTTACTGGAGTAAATTATTATGATGAATCACCTAAAGTAGAACTTCCTTTTATTAAAAAGAAATCACACTATAGAATTCCTGTTTCTTTTATCTATCCACTGCTTGCAGCTTTTCGTGTGTTTGTAGATACTTCAAATGGGAAATATCGATGGCATCCTGATTGTGATCCTTTTAAATTAATAGATGGTGATTTAGGTCTTAACTTAGCTAATGCTTTGGCTAATGTTGTTCTAGAGGATAGGAGCCCAAATAAAACGGGTAAGAGTGTTCCTCTATGGACTAACTGTTATAAAGAAGCTGATAGTATTTTTAAAGATATCGAGATTAGTCAATTAAAACAGAGGTTGAATAAATAAAATCGATAATCATTTTAATAACTCGGGTGCCCCACGGCTTGCCGTGGGAATAGCAAAAGCAGACAAAGTAGGTAGGGTTCACGAAACCACCGACAGGTGGATATAGAACCCGACAATATACTGTTTCCCAATCAAACTAAGAATAACATTGTTGAGGGATGATCTGTATACTTGACCCTTCGACTCCGCTCAGGGTGACTTGGTTTAAATTGATAAAATTAGTAATTTCGTAGGTCAGGTCTTTCCGAGACCTGACTTTTTAAAATTGTTGCTAAATGACTGGATTCCTGGTCTAGCCAGGAAAGGAGTTATTTAGCGGGTGGCAGACGCTCTCATCTGCCCTTATGCAGTGAGTAGGGAATGATATTTCTTATCTTTTCCGAACTGTAATAGGCAATAAAACATTAAGGTTATTATAAAATTTATACAAATATTGTCGATAATAAAAAGTAAGGGATTGCTCTATAAATATTTATAGATTACTCAAATCATGTATAAATAACCTTAGGTTTTGGAGAAAATACGATGAGTTTTTTTAAAAGTCTATTTGAAAAGAAAGTATATGAACAATATAACGTAGATATTAAAGGGTCTGTCTCTGACTCCTCAGGCAACCTAATCATTGAAAGTGTTGCAATACAAGTTGAGTATATCTGGGACCAAAGAGAAGTAGTCGAATGGAAAGTCGATGTTTTATTACCTGCAAATAGCGAAATTCGATTTCATGTCGGCACTCAATATTCTATGATGTTCACTCCTGCCATTAAAGGCTCGGCAAGAGGTAAGGCAACATGCATCGGTTCTTTTGGCGGCGATAAATATTCTTTTGAAGGGAATAGTTTAAACTAACAAATCAACAAAAGAGAAATGCCAAACTCAAATCACAAGACTACAAATTGTTAGAGATTTTAATTACTATTTCTTTTGCAAATTCATTTCGAAAAACTTCATCGGTTCTTCCATTCCTGCCCGTGAATACGAACCCTCTTCAAACCATTTTCCGTCTTCAATATTAATAGTATACACAATAGATGCGCCGCGTGTGTCAATTGTCCATTTGAATTTTTTATTATCTTCAATAACTTCAAATGTTGCATCAGTCCACATACCGTCAGACAAATGCGAAATCATTCGATATTGCTTTTCTTTTGCATCATAAAAAACTGTTGCCATTGCGTTATGTACAACTTTACCTGAATCATCTTTGCCGATACCTTCTATGAGAAGGACGGTATTGTCGAGTTTCCAAGTCAATGTTTCTTTAACGTTTGAATTATTTTTTTCCCTTTTGGGTGACATCATCCAACCGCTGCCTTCCCACTTGCCGTTTAATACAGACAACTTCGACATTGCATCTTTTACTTCAGCAGAATAATCACCACGCTGTGCAGATGCGGAACTGAAACATAGTAAAAACGTGATTGCTATAATTACAATATGATTTTTTTTCATACTTTCTCCAATGTTTAGTAAATTCTCTTTTGATATGAATTAATGATAGATTTTATCGAACCTCTTGTCAACAATTAAGATATTAGCATGAGTATACTGACTGCAACCAGCAACCGATAGGAGGAGAAAGCTATATTGAATTTCCCAATCAAGTTGGGAATGACATTGTAGAGATAATGTTTTTATAGTTGTCATTTCCCCTTTTTAAAGAGGGGATTAAGGGGTGTGTAAAAATGAGACTACCTCGTCTTACTCATTCACTTTGGCTGATTTATTCGATTCATATAATCACTGCTACAACATAAACTCTACATCATCACTTTAAATTCAAAATAACTTGCATCTTATGGATTACTTTTTGTTTAGGATATAAATATGCTAAACAAAAACACTACAATTAATATTAGTAAAAATGGCTTAAGCCATTTTATTCGGCAAAGCCATTTTACTGTAACAGGTTGTTAGTGCTTTAGTTATCTGCAGAAATTATGAAATAATTGCAGTTTGTAGGTTCCCTAAATATGTAAAACGAACCCATTTCCAATTGAAAAATATAGAATAAAACAAGCAATAGCATGGCTGATTGAATGAAAGAGATATCATTATTCTTACACCTGTTGCACGAATTATCATGGTGGCAATTGCTCTCTATTTAGTAGGAGTAGTAGTTCAGAGAAAGTTCATTTTTTTAGGGCTATACTCCAACCAATAATCCCTATAATAGTTTAAAGTTCAGTTGGAAATGTTGTAATCAAATTAAAGGTAGTTAGAACTAAATAAAATTAAAAAATTTAGTGAAAAAGAAAGAGAATCGGATTCAGAAAAAAACTTGTATTAACCGATACTGTATCTTAAGTTAAGTGTAAATATGTCTGAATAAATATAAATACTAGTTGTAATTTGTCGATAGAAATTATATTAGATGTCAGAAATGACGAAAATGAAAACGGCGGACTATTCAAGGATTTTTGTTGCTAATAATAAATTTGTCTGTTAAAATTGAAACCTTCAATCCTGTCAGAAATCGATATACTACTGACATATCGAGACAGAATCAAGGAGGATGAAGAATAAAATGGTAGAGATTAAAGAATTATTACCTGAACAGAAACAAGATTTAATGGATTTCTTGAGAGAGTGGTGTCCTGATCATCCTGAATTATCAAAAGGTGATATTTTTGATTGGATAATTGCTGATAATTTTGTTGCTTTAAATGACGGTAAAATCGTGGGCTATCTTTCGCATCTACATCAAAATGTTATCAGAGGCGGCGAAACATTTAAGGTCGGATGGGGTACATCTATTGTCATAAATATGTCCGATAATGATATCCGAAAACAAGCAGGAAGAGGATTACTTACTAAAGCAGAAGAGAACTTGCCATATTTCGGAGTAGGTATTATTCCCACTATTGTTGAACCGTATAAGCGTCGAGGACATTTCGTAAGAGACGACGGTTCTATGATGTATGCAAGGTTTTTGCAGCCTAAAAGAGCTTTACAGTTTTTAGGTATGAACAAAGCTTTAGCAATACCGCTTAAAATAATTAATCTGGTATTTAGAATGCATACACCTCCAAGACCGATGGAAAATATTAGTACAATAACATCTTTTGACAAAGCACATGACCCTATTTGGGAAAAGTATTTAAAAGAGCATGAGATGTATGGAGAAAGAACAGCAGAATACCTTAATCACAAATTAAAGCAACCGGACAGAGACTATAGTTGTCGTATAAGTAAAAGTCGTGTAACCGGTGAAGTTGACGGTTATATTATATGGCGTTTTGCTAAGCATGGGGCAAAAGATTTGTCGGTCTTTAAAATTTGTGATTTAGTCGGAAGTGAAACAGCTAAACGCAATCTATTGCTTACAGCTAATTTGTATCTCAAAGAATCCGGTCGTAAACCTGATTCTATAATCGCCATGTCTTCTAAAAAAGACAGACATATTTACAGGTATGCAGGTATGTATCTGGCAAAACCGTATTTATATATGACACCACCCCGATATGACTCTAAAATGCATATAACATTTTTTGATTCTGATTTAGATAACTTGTGGTAAAGGAGAATTAAAGTGAAAGTGAAAGTTGGAGATAGTAAAGAATTATCAGTTACAATAACAAAAGAAATGGTAGAGGAGTTTGGACGATTGACCGGAGACCTTAATCCTATACATTTCAATGAAGAATTTGCTTCTAATACTGTTTTTGAAAAGCCGATAGCTCATGGTATGTTAGTGGCAAGTCTTTTGTCCAACATTATCGGAAATGAATTACCTGGTAACGGCACTATTTATTTATCTCAATCTTTAGAATTTAAAGCACCCGTATATTTGGGCGATACTATTACCGGTCGAGTGACAGTATTGAATGTAGGTAGAGATATTGAACTGCAGACACAATGCCGTAATCAAGAAGGTAAATTAGTTATTTATGGGTATGCGAAGGTAAGATTATCAGATGAATAAAAGCTTTGTTGGAATAGTTATCCTGGTTTTCTATTTATTTCTCCATGTAAGTATTTGGACAATTGCTCTTAAGATGGCTTTTACTGTCAATGAATACTTGATTTTTATATGTATGGCATTTATTGCATCTGTATTAGCTGAAATTAGCAGAAGAGATTTGACTATTGATTAGGGTGAAAGTCATTAGATACCATACATGATTATTTCTTAAACTCACGTCAAAAACAATTTTACCGGAGAACAAGTCAATTGTTACTTCTACAATTATAAGATGTATATTAGTCTGTTTTTTGTCGCTTTATTAAGTGCCACTATGATTCCGATGTCTTCAGAGGCTGCCTTGGTAGGAGCTTTAGCATTGGACCTCGACCCTATGAAACTTCTTATAATCGCAAGTTTAGGGAATTGTACAGGAGTTACAATTAATTATTTTTTAGGCTCGTATGGTGTAACATATTTTATCGAAAAAATATTTAAATTTGATGAGGCAAAACTGGAGAAATATAATAAAAAGTTGGAAAAATATAACTACCTGTTTTTGCTCGCATCTTGGCTTCCGATAGTAGGTGACCCGATTACTGTCTATCTGGGAATCGTAAAGTGCAATTTTGTAAAATTTTCCCTCTTTGTTTATACAACAAGGGTCATCAGATATATTGTAATTATCGTTACATATCAAAACTTGTAGTAATTATAAAATACATCAACAAATTTCAATTATCTTGTAACTTTTCTTATTTTCAATGATACTATAACTATGACATTATCAATTATTACATTTCATCAGATTTATAAAAAGTATGTCGATGACACAATGCGGTTTGCTTATTGGCTTTCCGGTGACAAAGATGATGCAAAGGATTTAACTTCAGAGGCTTTTATCAGGCTGTGGACTACATCATCTAAAATAGAAGTTACAACAGTCAAAATGTATCTGATAGCTATAGTGAGAAATCTATATTTACAACAATTTCAGAAAAGTAAAAAGAAAACATCTCTTAAACTCAATATGAGTGACCCAAAAGAGCGAATTGATAAACTAACAGAAAGTAAATCAGAACTCCAACATATACTCGAATATCTACAAACTTTGCCGGAGATAGATAGAACTACGATGTTATTGTACGCGAATGAAGATTATACATACCAGCAGATTGCTGATTATTTAAATATTTCATTGTCTAATGTGAAAATTAAAATTTCTCGGACTAGAAAACTATTAAATGAATTTAAAAAAGGAGAATAAAATGCCTCATATTACAGATAATATTATTGCTGATTTACTACCTTTGTATTATTCAAAGCATGCCAGTAAAGATACAATTTCATTAGTAGAAAATTATTTTTCGGAAAACCCTAAATTTGCTGTAGAACATCAGACACCAATCGTACTGCCGACTCCAAATCTTGAAAAACCGGATGAACTTAACGTACTAAAAAAAACCAGATTCTATCTTATGATGAGATCATTATTATTATATCTGGCTATTTTTACTTCTTTTGCTCCGTTTGCATTTGGAGATGTTTCCTGGATAGAAGAAAAAGGGATACACTGGTTGTGGAAAGATACTCCCGAAGTAGCTGTGTTGTCTGGAGTAGTCGCAGTAGTTTGTTGGTTGTTATATGCAATGCTAAGAAAAAATCTCAGGGTTACAGAGTTGTAAGATTCTATTATAAACAAGGGTTGCAATATCCGGATAAATTTGTTTAATTCTCATTATGGCAAGACAATTTAAAAAAGAAAATGTACGAAAAAGTAAACATGTCAGTAGAGAAAAGTCAGCTTTTGTTAAATCTGAAATTGAACTGTTTCAGATATTAGACAATCTAAATGAACCACCGTTTCTCTTGATTTTAGACGGTATCCAAGACCCGCACAATTTAGGGGCTTGTCTCAGGACCGCCGATGCAGCAGGCGTACATGCGGTCATTGCTCCAAAAGATAGAGCTGTTTCTATTACTGATACTGTAGTGCAGATAGCTTCCGGAGCAGCTGAAAATGTTGCTTTTATTCAAGTTACAAATCTGGCTCGAATTATGGAAGAGCTCAAAGAAAAAGGAATCTGGTTTGTAGGAACTTCAGACCAAGCTAAAGAGTCAATCTATCAAATTGACCTCAAAGGAGGTATCTGTTTGGTCTTAGGAGCAGAGGGGAAGGGGATCAGAAGGCTTACGGCAGATAACTGTGACTTTCTGGTATATATCCCTATGTATGGCTCGGTCGACTGCTTAAACGTCTCTGTCGCCTGTGGGGTCTGCTTATTCGAAGCTGTTCGTCAAAGAAAAACTCTAAAGTAATTTACTTTATTGACAGTTAAGAGATCACAACATATATTAATCCAGTACTACTGTTATAGCTTTTTGTCGAAAAAAAATAACTTTAATAAGAGGTCATCTCATGAAAAAATATCTTCTCTTCACATTCTTTGTAGGGGCTTTTCTTGTTTTAAGCAATTCATCCAGCAAAGCTAATCCATTTATCCAATCAGCAACATTCGATTTTCCTACCGATATTGTTTTAGGTGATACAGTTGATGTTTCTATGTATATTGATTTATTTATTATTGATTCTTCAATGATAGGCAATCCGGTAAATGTAATTATACTACTTGCTAACGATGTCGATACAGTATCACTGTGTGAAGGTTCAGTTGAGATAAAACTTCCCGGAACATTAATCTATCAATTTAGATGTGTGTTACCTGACACAACCGGACTAGGTGATCATAACCTTGTTATTATTATTCAAACTCCGTTTGGTGATTTTGTTATGGGCGGCGGGCATCCGCTTACAGTTCGTGGTGACCATGACTTGAATCAGGATGGTTCAATGGATATTTCTGATTTAATTGCGATGGTAAATTATATGTTCAACGAAGGTAGTTCTCCTCTTCCGTCAATATCAAATGCCGATTTTAATTGTGATCAAACACTAGATATTGCTGATTTAATCACTCAAGTCTCATATATGTTCTCAGGCGGCTCATTGCCGTGTATGGAAATTCCTACTCAATAAAAAAAGATAAACTGTGAGATATAAAAACCCGCTATATGCGGGTTTTTATATGTTATACCGAAAAAGATGGAACTTATTAGTCTTTTATGGGTTTCAGATAAAAACAGTTTAACATTAACTTATATATGAAATTGAGGATCAAATGGTCAAAAAAGTATTTCTGGCTTTACTACTAACAGCAGCTATTTCATCATCAGCAATGGCTGAAACATGGAAAGTAGATAAAACCCATTCATCCGTGAGCTTCAAAATTAGACATATGGTAATTTCAAATGTAAAGGGCGGGTTCGGTGAATTTTCCGGTAATATCCAATTTGACGGTAAAAACATCACCAAAGGGTCAGTTGATTTTACAGTAGATGTAGCATCAATTGACACAGATGATGAAGGTCGTGATAAGCACTTAAAATCTGATGAATTTTTTGATGCTGCCAAGTACCCCAAAATAACTTTTAAGTCAAAAAAAGTAATTGCTGACGGAGACGATTATAAATTGATCGGTGATTTTACTATGAAAGGAATAACAAAAGAGGTTATATTTGACCTTGAATATTCCGGTACGGTTGTAGACCCCTGGAAAAATACAAGAGCCGGATTCGCGGCAACCACAACTATTAACCGTCAGGATTTTAAAGTAAGTTATAGTAAAGTTCTTGATAACGGCGGCTTAATGGTCGGCAATGATGTGAAAATTGAGCTTGAACTTGAAATTGTAAAAGATAAAGATAATAATTAATTGTACGTGATTAAAATTTTTGAATAAAAAAAGTCTATTGCTGTGTGATAGGCTTTTTTTAGAATTTTCTTATAAGTCCAACGACTTTTCCGGCAATTCGAAATTCGGGAGAGTTTACGTCGACCAGAATAGGTTCAAAGTCATCATTTTCAGGTTGTAACCTTATATGCGAATCTTCTTTAAAATACCTTTTTACAGTAGCTTCATCTCCGATTAAAGCAACTACAATATCACCTTGACCGGCAACATCCTGTTTTTGCACCATGACAATATCACCGTCTAAGATACCGGCACCTCTCATAGACTCCCCGATAACTTTTAAGCTAAAAGAGTCTCCTTTTGGTAGAAATGATGCATCTAATGCAATCTCACCTTCAATATTTTCAATAGCATCGCTAGGTAATCCTGCAGGAACAGAACCGACAATAGGAACTTTAATAATTTCCTGTGCTATTTGAGTTGTCAATTCCAGACCACGTGCGATATGATTATTTTTTTTCAGAAATCCTTTTTTAATCAAAGCTGTGATGTGCATCCGCACACCGTTTGTAGAGCTTATTTTCATAAATTTGCCAATTTCTCTGATAGTCGGTGAACTACCGTGATTAGAAATCTGACTTTTGATGAATTCTAAGACTGTTCTTTGTCGTTCTGTAAGTTTTGTTTTTACCATAATAACCTTTTTTTCTGTCTGACAAAAGGATACTGCCCATTTGAGTAGTTGTCAATATTTCTTTTGCTTTTTTAGTAAAATGTGACATTGCAAAAAGGATAAAAACATCTTTTATGATTATAGGAATAGAGTATATTATAAGCGTAATTAAATTATAATTCGTAATAGCAAATAAATTCATCGTGAGCTGCAACTTCTTTGAGAAAAGATAGGAGTAAGAGATGAAGACTTATGTTATGATGACCAAGATTGCCCCCCACGATGCTGATCTTATTGAAATCACGCTCGGTTTACAAAATCACAACAAAAACTCAGTTGCTTGGTTAGAAGAAGTAAAAAAACTTTGTCCGGAAGTGAATGTATTGGCACATTACGCTTTATTAGGACCTTATGACTTTATGTGTATTTATGAAGCACCCGATGAACGGGTTGCGGCTAAAATTTCACTAATGAGTAGGGCAAAAGGAGCTTTTCAAGTTGAAAGTTGGAATGCTATTCCTACGAAAGAAGTAATGGAAATAGTTACCGGGGTTTTTGCTGATGTACAGGAAGAATAATAGCTAAAAAAGACCAATCAGCCTAGACTGATTGGTCTTTTAATTCTATTTGTGCTGATTATTCATCTGCTTCTTTTTCACGCTTGGCTTCTTCAATAACTTTTTGAGCAGCATCGTGAGGAACTTCTTCATAATGCGATAAGGTTAAAGAATAGACACCTTGTCCCTGAGTCATAGATCGTAAATCAACAGAGTATTGATATAGCTCTGCTTGAGGAACTTGTGCTCTAATTATTTGATTGGAACCATCGGGATCCATACCGCCGATTTTACCCCTACGGGAAGACATATCTCCCATAACATCACCGGTGAAATCATCAGGAACTGTAATTTCAATGTCGTAAATCGGTTCAAGCAGAATCGGTTTTGCATCCATAAAACCTTCACGGAATGCCATCATCCCGGCAATTTTAAATGCCATATCTGAAGAATCTACATCATGGTATGAACCGAAGAATAAAGTAACTTTTACGTCTACAACTTGAGAACCGGCCAAATTTCCGTTAACCATTGCTTCGATTACACCTTTTTCAACAGCGGGTACAAATTTGCTTGGAATAACACCACCTTTGATTGCGTCAATGAATTCAAATCCGCCACCTCTGGTGTTCGGTTCTATTTTAATATGTACATCACCGTATTGCCCACGACCACCGGATTGTTTCTTGTGTTTATATTGTTTTTCTGCTTTACCTTTTATCGTTTCTTTATATGGAATACGAGGTTTAACAAGTTCAACATCTACACCGAAACGGTTTTTCAATTTATCGACTAAAATATCAATATGGGTTGGACCTTGTCCGTAAAGAATCTGTTGTTTTAAGGCAGGGAAGGCAACCAGTTTGAATGTCGGATCTTCTTCATGCAGTTTATGAAACCCTGCTGCAATTTTATCTTCTTCACCTTTTTTAGCAGCTTTAACAGCTACATCCATTACAGGATTTGTAAATTCAACTTCAGGAATTGAAACAGAAAATGAATTATCAGCTAATGTGTTTCCGGTATGTGTATCTTTTAGTTTTACTAACACTCCGATATCGCCGGCAGGAATCGATTGGATTTCAACTCTGTTTTTCCCTTGAAAAGTATATAAATGACCTATTCTTTCGGTCGAATTTTTTTGCTGATTTTTTAAATCGATGGAGGGTTTTAATAGACCGTTAAAACATTTTACAAATGACATGTCACCGAGGTGTCCCTCAGAAACAATTTTATAAACAAAAGCAACTGTTTTACCTGAGGAGTCATAAGAAAGGTCTACAACATCTTCTGAATCAGTTTTTACCGCTTTAACCGGACTGATTTGCTTTGGAGAGGGAGCGTATTCAGCAAGAAAATCAAGTAAAACACGAACCCCGATATTTTTAGTTCCGGAACCAAAAAGTACCGGGAAAACTTTAGAGTTAATAATTCCTTCTTGTAATCCTTTGAGAACGTCAGCATCATCGAGAGTGCCGTTTTCAAAAAACTTTTCAAGTAAAGCATCGTCTGCTTCAGCAGCGACTTCAATCAGATGTTCTCGTTCCGCGAGAGCTTCTTCTTTTAAGTCAGCTGGAATTTCTATATCTTTTCTACCGCCGTCACCATCAAATTCATAGGCTTTCATATGTAAAAGATCAACAACACCTTTGAAATTTTCAGCTTCGCCAATAGGAAGTTGAACAGCAACAGCTTGTTTCCCGAAAGCACTTTTTATGGAATCTAAACTGGTTCGCCATTTCACATTTTCTACACCCATTTTATTGATGAAGAAAAAGCGAGGCTTGTTTCTTTTGTCGATCTCTTTCCAGTGAAGTTGAGTACCTACTTCTACTCCGGCAAGAGCAGTAACAAGTATTCCAACCATTTCTGTTACATGAAGTGCACTTTGTAATTCACCTATGAAGTCTGTGTGTCCCGGACAATCTAATAGGTTAATTTTTTGCGACATCCATTCACATGCCAGTAGTTTGGCAGAAAGAGTAGTTTTTCTCGAAATTTCATCTTCATTATAATCTAGTAATGAAGAACCTTCATCAACCCGGCATATACGATTATTTATCTTCGTATTATACGCAATCGCATCAACCAGGCTTGTTTTTCCGCATCCGCGTTGCCCCGCGAGACAGATGTTTCGGATTTGTTCAGTAGTATATTCCTTCACCGGAAGACCTCCAAAATTTATACAAATTATTAGCTTCCATAAATTAACAAAATTTAACATATAATATAATGGTAACAATGTCAATCAGTATCGGTGGGGAACGATGTTTTTTCGTTGTTTGTCTAGTGATTTGTCTTTGATTGGATAAAAGAAAATTCCCCCATAAAAAAAGAGAGTCGGTATAAGTACCGACTCTCTCATATCGTCTGGCTTTGAGTAGATAGTCTAAATCGGGTGTGTCGTCCGTTTTAGTCTTTCAAAGCAGTCCGTTAGCTTTTTAAGGTATCATGTAAGATATTT
>JAJRXM010000057.1 GCA_024276275.1 Candidatus Zixiibacteriota bacterium | reverse complement strand
GCGGAGCTTGATACACTTTTGAACAGAACTGATTCTTTCTTTTTCTCTGCATGTACAGATTCTGATAACATCTGATATTCTCCATACCGCCCTACTTACACGTTTCAACTTTCTGTCTCACTTATATTGGCACGGAGGGGTTTTATGTATAGAGCATCTACACAAAGTTGGAGATGAAAAAAGTATAGTAATTTCGCAAAACAATTTAGCATTGACATATTTTAAAGCAGGTCAAATAAAGAATTCTATTAAAACCTATGAACAAGGATTTAAAACTTTTAGTATTCTAAATCCACAAGCTCAGTATGTTTGTAAATTAGGATATTCAATGGCTTTAGCATTAAACGGCGAAATGGGTAAAGCAAAGCTTGTTATTGAGGATGCATATAAACTAATTCAAGATTTCAAAATAGAAGAAGCTTTCTACTATTATGAGTATATGGGATTTTTCTCAATACTTGAGAAAAATTACTCATACGCTATTAAAGTTCTCAATAAAGGTCTTGAAATTGCAATAAAAACGGCACCTGAATCTGATATGATTTCACAAATTGAAAGACTACTCGGTGATGCGTATCTATTATCGGGTGACTATGAAAATGCCAAGCAACACACAACCAAAGCATTACAAATTGCCGAAAAAATTGATGAAAGAGTTGAAATCGGAGCTTGTTTCCGTATCTTTGCACAACTTGAACATCAAAAAGGCAATAATGATAAAGCAAAAGAAAATTTCACAAAAAGTATAGAATTGTTCAACTCTATTAGTTCTTATTATGAACTAGCTGTTACTCAATTTATGACAGCAAAATCATATCTCTTCTCAGACCATGACACATTAGAAATGCTTTATGAAGCACGTAAATACTTTAAATCTGAAAATATCAGCCATTATTTAAAGGAAGTTGACAGCGAAATTGCCCGGTTAAAAAATGTTTCTGTAGAAACTTCAAGTAAATTAGCGTCTAATATAAATGAATGTCCAATAATTATCACAGCTAATAAAACTATGAAAAATTTATTGGCTTTGACAAAAGAATTTTCCGTTGCTGCTGATACTGTTCTTATTACTGGAGATACCGGTACAGGGAAAGAACTTTTAGCACAATATGTACACTATCATTCAGGTCGTATTGGAAAATTTATTACTGTAAATTCTGCGACTATTCCTGAATCAATATTTGAGTCAGAACTATTTGGTTATGATAAGGGTGCTTTCACAGGTGCTAATAAATCAAAAAAAGGAAAGTTTGAACTTGCAGAAAACGGTACTCTGTTTTTAGATGAAATCGGAGAGATACCATTATTACTACAAGCAAAACTTCTTAGAGTTCTTGAAGAGAATAAAGTTGAGCGACTTGGTTCTATAGAAAAACTTCCTCTTAATGTACGAGTAATCGCCGCTACCAATAAAGATTTACAAGCTATGGTTGAAAATAACAAATTCCGTCCAGATTTGTATTATCGTTTGAAAGTATTAACACTTCATCTTACTCCTTTACAAGACCGCAAAGATGATATTCCATTGTTAGTTGAATACTTCTTACATAATTTTGGTTTTCAAACTAATGGCGATGCGAAACTTGTTGAACAATTAGGAAACAAGTTGTCAGAGAATTGTTGGGATGGTAATATCAGACAACTACGCAACGAATTAAAACGATTATATCTGTTTGCTGACAAATCAGTTGAAAAGATGATTGAGTTGGTAAGCGAGCAACATCCAACATCCGAAAAAGAATCACTCATAGCAATACTCAAAATGACTAATGGAAATCGCCGAGAAACTGCAAGAAAACTTGGTGTGAGTGAAGGCACTATTCGATACCGCATCAAAAAATATAACCTATACTATCCTCAAGACGTATAATTTAAAATCATTTCAAAGAAAAATAATTTTTTATTAAAAACTTATCCATAAAATATACTGTATTGACCTATTATATTACTGTTAAGAAGTATCCTTTTACGCACTTTACTCTTTGTCTAACATAAAGATAGTGTTTACTGCGTAAAGGTGCGTAAAAACGGTTTACGCAGTTACGAAATCGTAACCTATTATCTGTTAACAGTTTTCAATTTTTTAAAATTTCACTGCGTAAAAGGGTGCGTAAAAATTAGCCTTATAAAATAATTTAGATTCTAACAAATATATTTTCAAAAATAACTCACATCGCATTCTGTTCACATTCAACATGTTATACGATTTATCGCATTGCTGTTCAATTTTGGCACAGCTATTGCAATAGTATTATGGCGTAGGACATTTATTTACGCATAGACATAAATAACCGAATCTTTCGAGAGTTTTGGTTCTGTAGCAATCCTCATTTAGTTTGGCTGATATGATGTAATTATGTATCAGCCGAGCTCAGATGAGAACAAAAAAGAGAATTAGAAGAAGTTCACACATATATTAGGGAGTACTAATATGGAGAAAAGTTTGTTAATTTTAAAAAAGTGTACTGTGGGAAGCATGGCTATTTTGTTTATACTGTTATTTTTCCAAAGTATTGCTTTAGCAAATGAATTTAGGGAATCAAAAGAACATGATCTGATTTGGAAGAATGCCTATACTTCTTTATTCACTCTGGCAAATGTTCTAAATAACCCAAATACTAATGCTATTGTAAATCTTAACAGGATTATAAACTCAGATTCAGTTTCTGTCACAGATTTTATTACAAATACATCAAAAAACAATCCTCTACTCAGTCAATCAAATATCCAACTTGATATTATAAATATCAATAAGTTATCTGAAGGTTATATGGTTAGGGTTCGATGTTTGTTACATATAAATAAATATCAATTTCTAAAAGAATTTTCAATTCGTTTTTCTTTTATCAATAATTCGATGAAGTTTTCCGATTTTCAAAAGACTCTTCTTGATATACAGAATTTTAAAGATGAAACATACAAAGAACTGAATAAGATTCCTCAAAAGAAAATAACAACTTCAGTTCAAAAATCTCTCTCTATAACAAATTACCAAAGTGATAATCTTATCAATAAAATTGATATTTATAACAGTCCTCAGATGAGTCTTTTGGATGCTAGCTCTAGCCAATCAGTATTTGGCAACATTATTTTTAGTCGTCCATACGGCATATTAGCATATAAATTCGTTGATGTTGAAGTTACAAATTTTAGTCATGACCTTTTAATCGCAACAGATGCTAACTGGGACAGATTAATTGCATCTGATGATAATTATGACAATGATTGGATTAAAGCTATTGGTAGTAACGGTTCAGGGAATTATGGTTATAGAAGTCCTCAAGGTGTTGACAATCTTGGTATGAATAAGGTTTTTGTAGCTGATGGATGGAATAATCGTGTTCAAGCTTACGATATGATGTTAGAATCAGCCAGTCCAAGTTATAGTTATGCATACACTATTTCTGACAGCTTTATTTTTGTTGCAGATGTAGCGGTAGGATATATTCCTCATTCAAACTACACAACTCCTTTATATGATTCAGCCTTAGTTGCCGTTTTGGATAAAGGAAATTGTAGAGTTAATTTTTATGATGAGAACGGTAATTTTAAGTCTTCCCTCCGTGCCAATATAAGTGAGACAGAAAGTTGAAACGTGTAAGTAGGGCGGTATGGAGAATATCAGATGTTATCAGAATCTGTACATGCAGAGAAAAAGAAAGAATCAGTTCTGTTCAAAAGTGTATCAAGCTCCG
>JAJRXM010000056.1 GCA_024276275.1 Candidatus Zixiibacteriota bacterium | reverse complement strand
GAGTAGTTTAAACAACTTAAGAAACTTCTACATGAAAAAGTCGTAAAACAGTTAAGTGTTAATACTTTAACTGATGAAAGAATAGTAAAAAATGTTGCAAATGTTCAAAAGAGCTCAAACGAAAACCCATCCATGGGACGGAGATATTGATGATCTTCTCCCACGAAAGTTGCGGTTCTCTCTCCTGCTTGTTGCTCTTTTAGCACTAATGTATCAACCTTCATCAGCTCAAAAAGTAATCGCCGTTTCAAACTCAGGTAATTCTGAGAATGATAATATTAAAATTGAGTTACAATTATCAAGATCAGAAATACAAACTGCCGAAGACTATCAGGAAACAATTTCAAAATTAGAATTCTTCATCCGAAACCATTTAGATTATTTTTCAAAATATAAAAAATTTGAAGGATTAAAGTATCAAAATTTATTATTAGAAACTCTTCTCAACTTAGAAAAAGGAACATACTGTGTTGATGTTGACAGACTCTCAAAAGACCTTTCTAAGCTGACAAAGTCTTTAAAAAAAGAAGAAAGAGAACTCAGGAAAGACTTATCATTACGTAAATTATACAAAAATGTATATACACTTCGTGATGATATCGAAGTAATTAATGATATTCTAACTGAAGATATTGCCGAAGAACTGCACAATCTTAAATCATCTCAAAAAGCTGTTGAAATATATTTGCACAAAGAATGGGAAATCAAAAAACAAGAAGAAGAACATCAGTTAAAATTATATGAGCTTCAAATCCAACTTGAAAATGGGATAAATAGTTTTATACAAATCCAAGATAGTTTAAATTTTACATTTGATAAAACTCAAATGAAGGAACTGCTTAAAGCAGAAGAATTTCAAAAAGAGCTATCGGAAATTCTCAGTATTGTTTTTTCTCAAGATGGTTTACGAAAGACAATTTCTTTAACAGTTAATACTGATTCATTGCTTAGCGATGTTATCCCCTCGCCAACTCCTCCAACCCCTCCGTCTTATCCTGAGCCGCCGAGACAAGATGTTTCTTCCAATACACAATCAATTTTCCCTGACAAAAAGGATTTTGAAGACAATAAAAGTTTATCAAATGAATTCAATGATTCTATTTTCGTAAAGTCATCTCGTATTCCAATTTATATTCATAATCAACTAGGGAATTTAATAGTTCAAGGATGGGATAAAAATAAAGTTGTTGCCAGATACTCTTATGAAGTAACTGCGGGTTCATATTATGACTCAAAAGATTTCTTGAATTCGATAACATTGGATATGTCAGAAGAAAAATCGGGAATTCATATAACTTCGGATATTCCAAGTTTGCATAATACAAAACGTCAGGTAGAAAACAGTAAGATGATTCTGTATCTCCCAAAGAAAAATGTTGTTAATATTACTAATTCATTTGGAAAAACAGAAATTTCACGTATTAAAAACAATGTAACAGTCACGACAAAGAACTCAGATGTATTTATAAAGGATATTATAGGTGATATTGTTTCAGTTAGTAAATATGGGAGTACCTCTTTCAAAAACATTATAGGTGACTTGAATATCACAAGTAAACGCGGTAAAGTAGATATTGAAAATGCTCTTTCGGCAATTAAAATAACAGGTTCTCATACTCCGGTGAATATCATAGATAGCAGAGGGGATATATCATTGGTAAACTCCGGTCAAATTGGAATTTATAATCATATCGGAGATATTGATATAATAAATAAAAACGGTCAGACTACCATAAATTCTCTTGACGGTGATTTAACTTTGTCCGGTTCTTACAAACCTTTTGTTATAAGTTCTATAAACGGTTCTGTTGATATTGTAAATAAAAACTCTACTATAGATTTATCCGAGATTTCAGGTGAATCGATTGTTATGAATAAAAATGGAAAAATTAAAGCATATAATTTACAAGGTCCGATTGATTTTTCCAGTTATGGCGGAGAAACTTATTTTATAATTGATAAATCATTTAGCGGAAATTCTATTATACGATCCGATTACGGTATGGTAAATATCATTGTGCCTCAACAATCTAATATCCAACTGAAAGCATCAACTGAAGGTGGGTCTATTGTCAGCAGCTATAAAGCAAAAATTGTAAAAGATGATTTTTTGACCACTACAACAGTTGGACTCGGTGACAAATCAAAAAAACTTCAAGTAACAGGTACAAATACAACAATTACAATTAAAGACCGTAAATAAAAAACCGGCCATTTAGCCGGTTCATAAAATCATTTAAAATTGTTATTATACTTTTACGAAGCAATAAGTTTTTTATCTTGTTCTTTGAGTTGATTCAGAGCTTTTTTGATTTTCTTATCTATATCTAAAATATATGTATCATCATGATATACTATAGTTTTAAATTCGGAGAGATTGCGTAGTTCTTGTAAAACCATCTGAATAGTATTTACACCTGAAATAATAACATCTAATGAAAATTCCATTTTATTCTGGCTGTCTGCAATTTGTCCTTTTGATAAAGCCAGTTCCAGAAGTTGAGTTCTTCCAAGGATAGTTGCAACAGCATTGTTAATATAGTGATTAAATGTTGCTGTTATAGTATTCACAGCTTCAAGTGAGGCTTTTTCAATCTTTGCCTGAGTAGCTTCTTTTTGCATCTTGGCATTTTCAGATAGTAAATTTTCAACTATCATATACTGTCGATAAAGCATTTTATTTGCTTCCATCAATATCTCACTTGTCGAACCGATTTCTATTTCCAGATATGACGCTTCATCTACAACATTTGTAATCAGATTTTCTTCCAAATCTCTCATTTGCTCAGAGGATAATTTAAGATTTTTCTGTAGTATTATCTTCTGTTCGACATTATACACTGATTCATGACTTATTGTTTGAGTTGAAAATTTTGCTGTTTTATTAGCAAGTGCGATTATCTGCGGAAGTAGAAAATCTTCTTCATCATTTAAGAGAGGAAAATTATTATGATGCTGTCCTACTGACTCTGAAATAACAGAAGGTATATTCCACTGGTCGAGTAAAAATTGACCTACACGTGCGTGGTTTGTACTCCAACTGTTTTCTTCAAGTTCTATCAAATGTTCGCCTGATTCGGCTTGGTTCCAAAGAGATTTGAATTTATCAGGAAATGATTTTTCTAGAACTAAAAGCCCGATATCATGTAAAATACCCGAAATAAATGCTTCCTCTACTTTTGGATAATGTATCATTTCGGCAATAGTACGAGCGGCTACAGCAACCTCAAGAGAATGTCTCCAAAATCTAACCCTGTCAAGCGTTGTATCCCATTTTTCGGTCATATCATAAATTGAAGTAGATAATGTAAGGGCAGATACAGCTCTTGTACCGAGTGTCATTACAGCTTGAGATAAAGTTGAGATTTCACGACCTGCACCATAGTACGGCGAGTTCACAATTCTGAGCATTTTTGCTGTCAATGCAGGATCACGTGAAATGACATTTGCTAATTCATTTGAGTTCGAATTTTCATCTTTTAAAATCCGTAATACCTCTGTTAAGGTTTGCGGGAGAGATGTCAACTCTTTGTGATCTTCAATAATTTTGTTATAAATATCTGTATTCATCAAATTTCCTTCTTACCGATAATATCGGCAAACAGAGATATTGATTAACAAAGATAGGCTAAATTACTTGATTTTTCACTTTATTTTAGAGAATTATCAGCATCTTGTACTGCTGAAATTGCTGATTTGATTTTAAGCATTGAAAACTTATCAAAATCAGCATTAACAATCAGATTTTGATATCCGCACAAATCATTTGGGTCGGCATTAATTAATGCCAGTGATGTATGGAGTTTTAAGTCTCCTGTAGAATTGAGGAAAGTACGATGGAGAATATCAACAGCATAATCTGTAGCTATTTCACCTAAGATGAAACAACCTAAAGAACGTACAAATGTATTGGTAGACTTAAGAGAGTCAGCAAGAGATTCTGCGACATAGTTTGAGTCGAGTTTTAACAACGCTTCAGCCGCCGACATTCTGGCACCATAAAAATCATCACCTAAAAGATGTATCAGCTGAGAAACCGATTCAATAATTCGCATTTTCCCTACAGAAACAACTGCTGCTTTTCGTACCTGCCCTATTGAATCATGCAGAGCACACAGGACAGCATCGTCAGCTTTGTTATCAGCTATATCTCCCAAGGCACCGACAGCCTGGTCACGCACCTGCCAACGTGTATGCGAAGTAACACCTATAAGAGCATCTACCGCCGATGAATCTTTAATATCACCTATTGCCCAACAAACCCGCTGGACTATTAAACCGTTAGGATTTTTTAAAGAGGTTATCAAATACGGGACAGCATCGGAACCGATTTTCTTAAAGATATTTATAATGGTTAATCTTTCGCGGGCTGATTTTGTATCTAATTTATCTACTAAAATCGGTACAATATCTTTGCCCAGTTCGGCAAGTTCTTCAATAGTCGGTTTTATTAAGTCACGATATTTTAACTCACCTGATGATGCTATCACAAACAAAGAATCGACTTGTTTTTTAAATGACGATTGAGCTGAAATATTTCCGACAATAGATATGATTATCAGGAGTGTCAATAAAAGAAATTTATTTCTCATTTTTCACCTCTGATGAATCTTTTTTAATAGTTTCAATATCCATCCCCCCACCCCATTTGGATTTAGTTTTCCAGTAGAAATTATCTTTTCCATTACCGTAATACTGGTCTGTCCCACTTAAATCTATAAACAAACCGATAGACCCAAAATCTCTCCTGGGGTTACCGTATCCTTGAGTGTTTTTCTTGTTTTTAATAAAATAGCGGTCATCCCCTTCATTATCAATCAGCAGTCCTGCACCGTTGGCAGAACCTGCCCCCTGCGATAAATCATAGGCTGTATAAGTATCATTACCGTGACGGTCAAGAAGGAGCCCGCAGGAATAATCATGTCCGACCCCTTGCATTAATCCTTTTCCGAAGTAGACATCGTTTCCATAGTCATCAATTAATACCCCTAAAGTCATGTGCGTTCCGCAACCCTGACCATACTGAAAACAGTTATAGCTATCGTTTCCTGATGAGTCATAAATTACGCCAAGCGACCACCAATAACTGGCTGCTTGGGCAAAAATATCAGAATAGTAAGAATCGTTCCCTTGCATATCAACAATTGCTCCGATACCTCCCGAGGCATACGGTCTGAGTCCATAACCGAATCCTTGAGAAAGAGAAAGATAATGTTCATCATACCGCAGAATATCTTTATACTTACCTCCGGCGTAATAGGAGTCAGCACCTTTAATATCAAAGATAGAGCCAAGCCCCTCAATAAATCCAAACCCTTGTGAGTACAAAGCAGCATTATACATATCTCTGCCGTCTTCATCAATTAACAGTCCCAACCCGAAAGAACCTGCTCCCTGTATATGAGTATCACCGTCATAACGGTCATCACCTGAAACGTCATAAAGCATACCCATTCCGAAGAAACCGGAACCTATAGAAAATGATTTTGCATCGTACCTGTCATTTCCCTCAAAATCAAAAAGCAGTCCGACTGATAAACATCCTGAACCGAGAGTAAAATCTGTTTGTGACCTATAGGTGTCATTTCCGCTTAAATCTATAATAATGACTCCATGTGGATTTTCGGGGTCATAGGAAAGGTCGTAGACATCATCACCCCCAAAATCTAAGATAAATTTATAATCGCCTGAATAATAATCATTTCCTGTTCCTCCTATTTTCCAACCGGATTGACGACCGAGATATGCATCCAGGTTCGCATTTTTGGGAAGATAAACGGCATCATTTAGAATTTTTTCAGAAGATATTACTTTAGATTTTAAAAGTTGCCTCAGGCTGTTTATTTCTAGCATCAACTCTTTCACAGAACTAATACCGGCATCAATAATAGGGTCTTTATCAATCTTGTTACCAAAAGCAACAAACTCTTCGATATACACTTCTTCTATTTTATCAAGGGAGTCCATTGCTTCAACAGAAAGAAATTCATCATCGACTCTTTGTACCAACAGTTCTTTGAACTGATTTGTTAAAAATTTCTTTTCATCTTTAGAAAGAAGAGCCAATGATTTATCAATAGACCGAGGGAAAACTACATCAAGATAAACAGCAGCTCTGGTCAACAATTGATTAAGTGTTATATCAGTATAATATAGATTATAGTTTCGTTGAATTTCTGAAATATCGGCAAAGTATGCTTTTTCTCTGTATGTCTGATTTGCTTTTTGTAAATCCTGAAACAAATATGATGCAACCAGTCCCGGTTGTTTCTTGACAAAACTGCTTTTCAGATTATCGACATAGCTAATCATTTCAAGCGGCTGATTCATTAAATCTGCTATAACTTTTAAACGAAATAAATCGGGCTCAGTATAATCGGACCGAAATGAAATATCTGACTGTTTTAATGAAAGATATTCTGTTAAATGATTCAAACCAAACTGTTCAGGTTTTTCATCCTCTTGTGCTGAAATCGAGAAAGGAGCCAGACAGAATAAAATTGCTATTATAATTTTCATATTCATAGTATATGATTGCTTTTACCGTAGAATCAACAAATTTTCTAAAATCAATGGATTTAAACAATAATCATTCATAGTATCGGTTTTTTATATTAAATAATTTATAAAAAAAGCCCGCCAAAGCGGGCTTTTCATAATTCCAGATTTCAGCTACAATTAGGTAGTTACATCGTTAATTGTATTTGTCAATGTACCCAGCTCATTTATTGTCCAGGTATCAATAGTAGCATCATCATCAAGATCCGCCGTAGCTGTACATGTAAATGTATTAGCAGCAGCAACCATAGTATAAGAATATAATGCACCGGCCATTACTTCAACACCGATTTGCGGGAAGGTTGCTCCAGCAGCAGCTGTTACAGCATTATCACCATAGGCATTAGAGATGTCACCTTGACGGAATGTACGTTGCATTGTGTAAACTTGTTTCAAAAGTTGTTTGGCTTCTGATTGTTTTGATTTTGTAGTAGCTTGCATGAAACGAGGAATCGCTAAAGCAGCTAAGATACCAATAATTACGACAACAATCATCAATTCGATAAGTGTAAAACCTTTTTCACGGTTATGGAACTTTGAGAACATTTGAACCTCCTACAGGTCTTGTTCGTTAATGGTTTTCAATTTAGTATTTGTCTAATACTATCGGCAAGTTTTATGCCTTTCTTCCGCCTAAATTTTGAACAGATTACTCAAGCAGTAGGTATCTTTTTTGATAGCTTAAGAAGCGGTGTAGGAAGGACCCTATACTTTTATATCTTTTTTTTAGATAATTGAAATTGCGTTCTGCCAACTCTATTGCATTTTGCGATGGAAATAATGATTTAGTTTTCTTTATTTGTCTTACTCAATTTAAATTTTACTTGAAAAAAAGCCCGCCGAAGCGGGCTTTCATAATCCCAGATTTCAGCTACAATTAGGTAGTTACATCGTTAATTGTATTTGTCAATGTACCCAGCTCATTTATTGTCCAGGTATCAATAGTAGCATCATCATCAAGATCTGCCGTAGCTGTACATGTAAATGTATTAGCAGCAGCAACCATAGTATAAGAATATATAGCACCGGCCATTACTTCAACACCGATTTGTGGGAAGTTTTGGTTTGCGGCAGCTGTTACAGCATTATCACCATAGGCATTAGAGATGTCACCTTGACGGAATGTACGTTGCATTGTGTAAACTTGTTTTAAAATCTGTTTGGCTTCTGATTGTTTTGATTTTGTTGTAGCTTGCATGAAACGAGGAATCGCCAAAGCAGCTAAGATACCAATGATTACGACAACAATCATCAATTCGATAAGTGTAAAGCCTTTTTCACGGTTACGGAACTTTGAGAACATTTGAACCTCCTACAGGTCTTTTTTGTTAATAGATTTCAACTTCCAATTTTTTTTAAAAATATCGGCAAGTTTTATGCCATTCTTTTGCCCAAAATTTGAGCAATTTTGTAATTGAATTTTTAAACGAAATCAAATGTTTTAGCAGCTTTATAGGTACTACTCCAAAAGTTCTATCGTTGTATTAAAAAAAGGATGTTGTATTTTGCCATACTTATTGCATTTTGCGATAGAAATAGAATAGATAATAGTCGGGTTCTATAACCACCTATCGGTGATTGTTGTGAACCCGACCTACGAAATAAATCTTTGGTAGGTCGGACATTCTTGTCCGACTACACGACAGACAGGAATGTCTGTCCTAGCTACGGAGTTTGTCGAAGTATATTCATTTACAAAAAAACCCGCCTGAGAGCGGGTTTTTTTTGAGGTATGAAAAAGGTATAAGAACTGTCTATTAAGCACCTACATCATTGATTGTATTAGTCAGAGTTCCGGTATGATCTATAGTCCAGGTATCAATGGTAGCGTCATCGTCGATATTACCGGTAGCAGTACACACAAATGTATTGTTTGTTGCTACTATAGCAAATGAGTATCTACATCCGGCCATAATTTCAATCCATAGCTCAGCAAATGCCTGTGGAGTGGCCGAAGAAGCTGGTCCTGCCGGTTGATAATATGTATTGGCTATTGATTGCTGACGGAAAGTACGCTCATTAACATAGATTTGCTTCATAATCAACTTTACTTCTGATTGCTTGGCTTTTGTAGAGGCTTCCATAAACCTAGGAATAGCCATGGCTGCCAATACACCAATGATAACAACAACTATCATAAGCTCAATCAGCGTAAATCCATCTTCTCTTTTTGCTCTATTCATACAATCCTTTCGGTATTTTTTCTAATTACCTAAAATCTTTTGCAATTCTTATTCCGTTTTTCTGTTCAAAATTATAACAGAATATTATTCATCTATATTTTCTTTGTTTTGTAAGTCTTTTAATGAATACCGTTCTATTTTTCTATATAATGTAGAAGTATCAATACCCAAAATTTTTGCCGCCTGTCGTTTTTTCCCGCCTGTTTGACTCATTACAAAATGGATATATGCTTTTTCCATCGATTCAAGAGTTGGGTTTAAAGGTGTTGAATCAGCAACTACCGATAGGTTTTCGGTCTTTGAAAGTTTTTCAGGGAAATCAGAGACCTCTAATTTGTTAGTTCGATTTAAAAGAACTGCTCTTTCTAATGTATTCTCAAGTTCTCGTACATTTCCGGGCCATTGATATGAAAGTAAAATATCAGAAGCATCCTTTGAAATTGTTTTTATCTCTGTTGAGATTTTTTCTGAAAATTTTCGTATAAAAAAATCAACTAATAATGGGATATCTTCTTTTCTTTCCCGTAATGAAGGAATCTCTATCGGTATGACATTTAGACGGTAAAAGAGATCTTCACGAAACCGCCCCAGTTTAACATCTTCTTCCAAATGAGCATTGGTTGCTGCTATCAACCGGACATCTACTTCTATCGGGTTGGTATCCCCTAAAGGTGTAATAATTTTATCCTCAAGCACCCGTAGAAGTTTTACCTGAATTGCTAAAGATGTATTTCCGATTTCATCTAAAAATAGAGTTCCACCATCGGCAACTTTGAAAAGTCCGTCTTTATCTTTAATAGCACCGGTAAAGGCACCTTTTTTATGTCCAAACAGTTCAGACTCAAGCAAATTCTCAGGAATTGCTCCACAGTTTATTGTTATGAAAGGTGCATTGCATCGGGGAGATAAATGATGGATAGCTTTTGAAATGAAATCTTTACCAGTACCGGATTCTCCTAGTACTAAAACAGTAGAGTCAGATGAAGCTACCCGAGAGGCTAATTTCTTGAGTTTGACAACCGGTTCTGAATTACCGATAAAGTTGCTAAAAGAATTATCATCCTGCAGTTGTTTTTTAAGAACTTTATTTTCTGAAACAAGCTGTTTTCTATTAATTGATTTTTCTATTGTCAGCTTAATTTCATCAACTTTAAAAGGTTTTGTAATATAGTCTGCGGCACCAAGTTTCATCGCCTCAATTGCGGAGTCAACCGTCGCAAAAGCAGTCATTACAATAAAATCCTGATCTGACTTAAATGATTTAACTTCCTGTAAAACTTCCAGGCCGCTCATACCCGGCATATTCATATCAGAAATGACAAGGTCGTAGTTATTTTCTTTTAATAAATCAACAGCTGAAAACCCATCACAGGCAGTATCTACACTATATCCTTCTTTTTTGAGCATAATTTCAAGAAAGTTACACATGGAATCTTCATCGTCGATAACTAATATATTAGTTGGCATATTTATCCTAAATATTCGTTTTTATCTCATAAGAATTATCATTTATATTTTCGGCAGAGAGAAAAATCCCTTTATATTCAAGTATAAATCTGCTCAAGGATTGAGCAGGAGTAAGAAATAATAATTGATTTTGGTATAACCAAGTTATATTATACCAATAATTAAATATTCTAATAACGGGTGGATTTATGAGTTTAGAGAAATCGTATTTTAATTATAAAGTAATTCTTATAATAATTTTATTTTCTCTTTCTACAAGAGTAATCGCATCTGAATCTGAACATAAAGTTGATGTAAATAAACTTATCAAAGAAACTCAAATAGTTGATGATCGTGACAAGACATTGACAATTGCATGGTGGATGCCTACTGAATTCTGGAAAGCAAGCTTTGAAAAAGAGAAATCCCTTTCTGCTGATGATATTACCAACATGTTAAAACAATTCGATCCATACATCATGTTTGCGGTAGTTGACGGAAATGTAAGCCCGTTCGGCAGCATATACTATAAATCCGACAATGAAATTCTTAGTACTATACAAGTCATAGATAAAGATAGTAATATTTATTTACCTGTTCTTGAAGATCAACTTGGAGGGGATTTAAAAATACTATTAGGAACGTTTAAACCGGTTCTTGCTAATATGATTGGTGCAATGCGTGAAAATATGAATTTTTATTTATTCCCTGCGTATGATAAAAATAACAATAAAATTGCTGACATTTATAAAGATGGAAATTTAACAATTCTTATCGGAGAAAAAAAACTTTCCTGGGAACTGCCTTTAGATTCTGTTCTGCCAACTAAAAACTGTTCTAAATGTAATAAAAGTATGAGCGGAAAATTTAAATTCTGTCCTTGGGACGGTACAAAACTCAAAACAAAAAATAAGAGATTTTTATGGAAAAATACTCCCCGCGGGAACGGATTGAAATGATAATAGCCGGTGAAAAACCGGATAGATATGCAGCATCTTTTTGGAGACATTTTTTTCATCTGGAAAATAATGCCAAAGGTACCGCCGAGGCTATGCTTTATTTTCAAAAAGAATTTAAATGGGATTTTATGAAAATAAATCCGAGAGCTGATTTTCATATTGAAGATTACGGGTTCACTCATATCTTTTCTACCGATGAATTTACCAAACACACAAAAACTCATTTTCCGATTTCAACCATTGATGATTGGAAAAAAATTAAAGAAATAGATATTCGTTCTAAAGCACTTGATGAACACTTACAGATGGTATCTTTGATTCGCAAAGGGTCTGATAAAGAATTGCCTATTTTGATGACTATCTTCTCACCTGTTGCTATAGCCGGGCGTATGGTTTCAGACAGGTCTATTATGGCAGAACATATTCATACTAATCCTGAAATAGTATTTGAAGCTGTAACGCATATAGCTAATACATTTGAAAAGTACATAATAGAACTTCGCAATGCCGGTGCTGACGGAATTTTTTATGCGACTACTCAATGGGCAACAACAAATTTAATCAGTTGGGAAGAATATCAAAAATTCGGACTGCCGTTTGATTTACGACTTCTTGAGGCAGCCGGTGATGATGCTCTGAATGTTTTCCATATATGTTCATCAAACAATTATCTTACAAAAATTATGGAAAATGATTTTAACGCTCAAATTATAAACTGGGAAACTGATGATCCGACCAACATGCCCCTGGACATCGGTCTTAAAACATTTCCGAATAAAGTTATTCTAGGAGGTGTAGATCATAACGGATGGCTTCTGCACTCTCCTCCTGATGAGGTCGGTTATAAGATTGATGAGATAAAAGAAAAAACCGATTCATCGCGATTTATTATAGGTCCCGGATGTGCTGTTGAGCCGACAGTTTCATTTGAAAATTTACATGCGATACGGAAAAAATTATGAATAGCAAACGAAAACAACTTATAATAGATATTCAAAATGCTATACAGAATTTAAACACTGAAAACGATGTGCTGGAAGTTTCAATAAAATTGATTGATAATTTTTCTGACGGGTATAATTGGACCGGTTATTATATGATACAAGGAGAACATCTGGAAGTAGGTCCCTACGTCGGACCTGAAACACCTCATACTAAAATAGAATTACATTCCGGTATCTGTGGAGCCGCGGCATCTCAGAAAAAGTCTATTGTAGTTGATGATGTTAATGCTGATCCTCGGTTTTTATCATGCTCTATTTCAACAAAATCTGAAATAGTTGTTCCTCTTATGGATGGAGAAAAATGTTTGGGCGAAATTGACATTGATTCCAATGAACCGGCGTTTTTCAGAGAAGATGACAAATTGATGCTTGAACAAATTGCCGAAATTGTTGTCTTGAAACTAAAATCAATATCTGAATAAGCAAATAGAGTTACTCTAAAGCATCTCCTGAATACTCCGATATTCTATAAATAGGCAGAAAGGGTCTGATGCAGTTTCAATTTCAAAAAAATGATGGATTTACGCTCATAGAAGTAGTTTCGGTAATCATCATAATCGGAATACTGGCGGCAATCGCTATTCCAAGATTTATAGAATTGCGGGATGAAGCCGAAAAATCATCGGTACTAGCTACAATCAGCTCATTGGAATCAGCTCTATATATTTATTCGGCAAATAAATTTGTCCACGGAAATCGCCCCGAAGTTCACAACCCATTTGATGATTTAACAACAATTCCGATCAATTATAACGGGGTTCATGCACCAATAACTGAACAAAATACACCGGTTGCAACATGGTCATATTTTGATGAACGTAATTGGTTAATCTATCATCCTCAGGGAAAAATTGATGGCGGTTGGAAAAATGACGGTATCAGCTACATTGTCTATCAAGTCGAAATAATTACTGACTACAAAGACACAGTTGGTATGAGAATTTCTCAAGACCCATTTTATAATTTTTACTGGAAATAATTTATTTAGTTCTTTAAGTTTTTTCTTGATTTCATCATCATAACATATTGTAATTAAGGAGACTCAATAAGAAGGAGTAATTATGTTTTTAGGAGTTTTAGTTTTACTGATGGGTGTAGTGATGCTACTCGAACAGTTCGGTATTATTCGTGGTGATTTCGGTGATTTTATTGTACCGATTGCATTGGTAGCATTGGGTGCGTCGATGATTTTTGAAAAAAACAAGAACAAGTGTTAAATGCCTGAATCTAAATTTTATTTTAACCCAAACGAAAAAGGTCTCTCGGTATTTTTAGGTTCAACCGAAGCAAAATTAATGGAAATTGCTTGGGAACATAGAGAAATTTCGGTAAAAACTGCTTTGTTTTATTTTGATAAGTCAAATAAACCCGCCTATACAACTATTATGACTATACTCAGTCGCCTCGCTGATAAAAAAATACTCGAAAGAAAAAAAGTAGGAAAGTCTTTTATCTATACACCCGCTATGACTAAAGAACAATTTCTAAAAAAAAGAATTTCACTTATAAAATCTGCTTTAAAACAATTTACATAATCTAGGTTTCTACCGATATAAACTGCATGAAAACTATTCTTATCTACATCTTATTACTATTTCTACCTGTCAACATCTTAGCCTCTGATATTGTTGATTTAGCAGGTGAAGTTCGTATACCTGTACCTGAAAATTGGGATGTATCCGGAGATAGTGGAAAATTTCCTTTTCAAATAATCAATCAGGAACAATCTGCTGAACTATTGATATACAAGTCCTTGATAGATAAAGAACAGAGAGTTACAAACGAAAGAGAACTTAAAGAATCGGTATATATTTTAGTTGAGGATGTTATCCTTACTCTACCTGAGGCAAAGATATTAACTAATACAGGTAGAATAGATGAAAACCGAGCTATTTTTTCAGTTGAATTTGTATCTACCGACACCTCTTCAGCAGGAAAAGTTTTTCATCGACTGAGTGGAATTCTGTATGACCACCCAAACGGAGAACAACTATTTTTTATTCTATGGGGAAAGACAAACCAGGCAGACAAAGATATTCTACAAAATGAAATCTCATTTATGCAAAGTAATTTTTCATATTATGGTGAATCAAACAGTATTATTTTTCCAATTGAAGAATACAGAGATTGGCAAATATATATTTTAGTACTATTTATAATAGTTTTGACACTTTTTATATTTAAAAAATATAAATCTTCCGACAAAATCAATTTTTCAGAAGAATCACATTTTTGGCGATGTTCTTGCGGTCGGCAAAACCATAACAGTCAAGATGCCTGTCGAAGATGTGGGAAAAAGCATGAAATCACAGAGTCGGTTTAGGAAATTCCTCTAATTCAATCAACACACCGTTCATATCTTTTGGATGCACAAATGCAATTTTATTTCCTTCGGCACCAATCCGAGGTGTTTCATCAATAAGACGTACACCGGCTTTTTTTAGTTCAGCAAGTTTTGCATCTATATCTTCTACATACAAACAAATATGATGCAACCCTTCCCCTTTTGATTCTAGAAATTTAGCAACCGGTGAATCATCTTCTGTCGGAGTTACGAGTTCAACTCTCGCTCCGCCGCCACAACATCCACCTTTAAAAATTGCTACTTTTACTTTTTGGTCAGCAACATCATGTATCGGTGGTCTGTCTTCGCCGTTTATAAGTGCATATTTTTTTAATGACTTTTCAAAATCCTTAACTGCAATACCTACATGTGAAATTAGCGGGATATCCATTATTCATCTTCCCATTCTGATGCTTCTTCAGCCTGTCTTATCAAGTCATCGTATTCGGCTTGAAACTTAATTACAGAGACAGTCGGTTTGATCCATCTATTCTTATGATAATATACTATTAAGTTCTGGTCTGTTAATTCTTGAACTTTACCGTCTTGAAATTCTAACGAAATGGTCAACCATACCGATGCGGAGTCATGAGCAAACAACGACAAAGAATCTACCGCCAAAGCAATAACATCTCCCGGGGGATGGTGCATAATTTGTCCGAATTTAAGATATTCATCAAATGTTGTTTCGTCGGTAAGGTAGGCAAATTCGTTTTCATATAATCCAGAGTTGTCATAATTTCTCAGTCGTTCCATGGCATCTATTAGTGCAGCTTCTATAGTATCTTGGACAGTCACTAATTCTTTATGTGAAAATGTAGAGTCGATTACTAACTGTTGAGTTTCAGTTTTATCGCCGTTTATAGTTTCTTTTTTTTCTTTGTTGTCGCTTGAACATCCATAAAATATTGAAACAGTCAATAATAATATGAGTAATAAAAATCTTTTAGATATGTTTTTCATTATATTCACCCCATACGTCTCGTAGTGCATTTGCGATTTCTCCAACGGTAGCATAGTTCTCAACTGCTTTAATAACATCGGGTACAATGTTTCTGTTGCTGGGAGCAGTATCTTTTAGTTTCTGTAATAATTCGGTAACTTTACTGTTATCTCGTCTTGCTTTTAGTGCTGTTAATTTTTCAACTTGTTCTTTTTCTAAGTTCGGATCAACTTTTAAGATATCGGGTATCCGAGGTGATGTCGTTTGAAATCTATTTATTCCAACAACTACGATATTCTCTTTCTCTATATCTTTTTGATAGGTATACGCCGAGCGAGCAATTTCATCTCTGAAATACCCTGATTCGATACAAGCAACCGAACCATTTTTTTCTTCTATTTCATCAAGCAGTTTTTGAATTTTTATTTCAAGCTCTTTTGAAAGATATTCCATGTAGTAAGACCCTGCCAACGGGTCGGCAGTATCGGCAACACCGTTTTCATACGCTAGAACCTGCTGAGTACGAAGAGCAATCTCTGCTGATTTTTCGGTCGGTAGTCCCAACGCTTCATCAAATGAATTTGTATGCAATGACTGTGTTCCGCCTAAGACTGCGGCAAGTGCCTGTATAGTAGTTCGGATGATATTGTTTTCAGGTTGTTGTGCCGTAAGTGTAGAACCACCTGTTTGGGTATGAAACCGAAGAAGCATCGCTTTTTGATTAGTTGCTTTAAACCTGTTCCTCATAATGTTTGCCCAGAATTTTCGGGCAAGTCTGAATTTGGCAACCTCTTCAAAAAGGTTAGAGTGCGATGCAAAGAAGAACGAAAGTCTTGGGGCAAACTCGTTGACATCAAGCCCTGCCTTAATAGCTGCTTCAACATACGCAATTCCGTTAGATAATGTAAAAGCAACTTCCTGTGCAGCTGTTGAACCTGCCTCACGAATGTGATAACCTGAAATAGAAATAGTATTAAACCTGGGAAGGTTTTCTTTGGCATAGTCAAAAATATCGGTAATAATTCTCATTGATGGTGTCGGAGGATAGATATAAGTTCCACGTGCGATAAATTCTTTTAGAATATCGTTCTGGATAGTTCCCATCAGTTTATCTTGTGACACTCCCTGACGTTTCCCCGCAGTAATATACAGAGCCAGCAATATAACTGCCGTGGAATTAATAGTCATAGATGTTGACACTTTGTCAAGAGGGATACCGTCGAATAAAGTTTCCATATCCTCCAAAGAATCAATCGCAACTCCGGTACGGCCGACCTCGCCATTTGCCATCGGATGGTCGGAGTCATAACCGATTTGAGTAGCTAAATCAAAAGCAACCGAGAGTCCGGTCTGTCCCTGTTCAAGAAGATACTTGTAACGTTTATTTGATTCTGTCGCAGTTCCGAAACCGGCATACTGACGCATAGTCCAGTAGCGACCCCGATACATATTTGGATATACTCCACGTGTATATGGAAATTCGCCCGGTAATGTTGGAGATTCTTTAGAAGGAATAACATCATCAGGTGAAATAGAAATAGGAATTTCAATCTCAGATGTTGTCTTTTTAATCTCACTCATTTATTCAAACTCCAAAATCATATCACCTTTTTCAACCGATTGACCACTCTCTACCGAAATAGATTTTATTATGCCGTCACCCGATGCTTTGATAACGTTTTCCATTTTCATAGCTTCAATAATAACCAGCGCGTCACCTTTTTTAACAGAATCTCCGACAGTAGTTTTGAGTTCTAAAATTAAACCCGGCATAGGAGCTTTAAGAGTTAAATCCATTTTAGATGCTGACGACATTCCTGCTTTTTTCTTCAGTTGCGCCAGATTATAGTTTTCAATCTCAACCGGAATTTCCTGTCCTAAAACAAAAACTGTTTTTGCATTATCGTAACCGTTTGAGCGTACATCAACTTCAAATGACTTGTTATTCAAAAGCATTATCGACCTGCTCTCCCCTAACTTGTGAGATTCAATAATAACTTCTTTGCCGTTAATAGTTGCAATATATTTTTCAGACTTATATTCGATATCAATATCAAATTCTTTATCTTCTATTTTTACAGAGTAACGCATTAGCTCTCACCTCCCAATCGGGTTACTGATTGTTTACGGTGATAATTTTTCCATCCGGATTCTTTGGTATGTTTCTGCTCTTCATCTAAGCGAATTTTTCGTTCGTTAATAAAAGTATCTACTGCGACCGCAAGAGCAGCTTGTTCTTTCAGTTCATCACTTAAAAGTACAAAATTATTTTCGGGATACTCCTCTTTAATAAAGGCAGTAGAGATATCACCGCTGATAAATTTTTTATTGTCCATAACTACTCGACAAAAGCCTATAGTAGTTTTTAAACCGGAAACACGGTATTCTTCCAAGTCACGTTTACATCGCTCGATAGCTTCACTTCTGTCTTTACCCCAGACTATCATTTTAGCAATCATAGGGTCATAATAAATAGGCACTTCGGAATATATAACAACACCCGAATCAACCCGTACACCCGGACCTGCCGGAAGACGGTAATTTTTAAGAGTTCCGGTACACGGCATAAAATTTTGCTGAGGGTCTTCGGCACAGATACGGCACTCAATAGCATGACCGTTGATTGCTATATCGTCTTGCGTAATCCTAAGCTTTGCACCTTCAGCTACCGCTATCTGTTCTTTTACTAAATCGACTCCTGTGACAAGTTCGGTAACAGGATGTTCTACTTGCAGACGTGTGTTTACTTCTAAGAAATAAAACGACATATCCTCATCGACCATAAATTCAACTGTACCTGCTCCGACATAGTCTGTCTGTTTCGCAATACTTAAGGCAGCATCTCCCATTCCTTTGCGAAGGGAACCTGTCATAACAGGTGACGGGGATTCTTCGATAAGTTTCTGGTGTCGACGTTGAATAGAACATTCACGTTCATTTAGATGTATACCGTTTCCATGTTGGTCGGTAAGAATTTGTATTTCAATATGACGAGGACGCAGCAGATATTTTTCTATGTACACCCGACCGTCACCGAATGCGGAAACCGCTTCTGATGATGCCCGTTTGAGAGACTCCTCAAAATCCTCCGGTTTCTCAACAACCCGCATACCTTTTCCGCCACCACCGGCTGCAGCTTTAATTAAAATCGGATAACCGATTTCACCTGCTTTTTTTAAAGCATCTGTCATGTTTTCATTATCGAATTCACAACCGGGAACAAGCGGAAGATTTGCTTTTATCGCTGCCTGTCTTGCCTGAAGTTTATCACCAAGTAAAGATATAGTCTCAGGTTTCGGTCCGATAAAAATTATATTTTCGTCGATACATCGCTGAGCGAAAGTTGCATTTTCAGCAAGGAAGCCGTACCCCGGATGGATAGCATCGGCACCTGATTGCTTTGCGGCTTTGAGAATATTGTCGTGTACTAAATATGACTCAGATGAAGGTGATGCTCCGATATGGTATGCTTCATCTGCCATACGAACATGATAAGCAGATGCGTCAGTATCTGAATAGACGGCTACTGAAATAATTCCGATATCGCGACAAGCCCGTATAATCCGAACGGCAATTTCACCGCGATTGGCTATAAGTATTTTTTTTATTTTAGGCATATTGTTTCCCCCTACAACGGGATGTTGCCGTGTTTTTTAGGAGGGTTGGAATCTTGCTTTGTCTCAAGCATTTCAAAAGCACGTATCAAACGAGGACGAGTTGTCTTTGGCTCGATGACATCATCAACATATCCACGCGAAGCAGCATTAAACGGATTGGCAAATTCTTTTTGATAATCATCGGTAAGTTCCTGCAGTTTTGCTTCTTGGTTGTCTGAATCAGCAATTACTTTTTTGAATATGATTTCAACGGCACCTTTGGATCCCATCACCGCAATTTCAGCAGTCGGCCAGGCATAGTTCATATCGCCACGGACATGCTTGGAATTCATAACATCGTAGGCACCACCGTATGCTTTGCGGGTGATAACGGTAATTTTTGGAACAGTTGCTTCACAGTATGCATACAATAATTTGGCACCATTTTTAATTATACCGCCATGCTCCTGATCTACTCCCGGCAAAAATCCCGGAACATCTTCAAGTGTAAGAAGCGGGATATTAAAAGCATCACAAAATCGAATAAAGCGGGCACCTTTCATAGAGGAATCCGAATCAAGTACACCTGCCATGACTGCCGGCTGGTTACCGATAATACCGATTGAACGACCGCCGAGATGTGCAAAACCGACAAGAATATTTTGTGCATACTCTTCGTGTACTTCAAAGAAAGAACCTTTATCGACAATCGCATTAATAACATCTTTCATATCGTACGGTTGGTTTGGATTTTCAGGAACAATTTTATTTAACGAATCATCTTCGCGTGTAAGAGGGTCGGTACATTCTACAAAAGGTGGGTCTTCCAAATTATTTTGCGGAATATATCGCATCATTTGTTTGAGTTTTGTAATCGTATCTGCTTCATTTTCACAGGCAAAATGTGCCACACCTGATTTTGATGCGTGTACCATAGCACCGCCGAGTTCTTCGGAAGTGACATCTTCGTGGGTTACAGTTTTAACAACATTAGGACCGGTGACAAACATATATGATGTCCCTTTGGTCATAAATGTAAAATCAGTTATAGCAGGAGAGTAAACCGCACCACCTGCACAAGGACCTAAGATAAGAGAAATCTGCGGAATGACACCCGATGCCAAAGTATTGAGAAGAAAAATGTCGGCATAGCCGCCGAGAGAGACAACACCTTCCTGTATTCTGGCACCGCCGGAATCATTGAGACCGACAACCGGAGCACCGACTTTCATAGCCATTTCCATTATTTTACAAATTTTTTCTGCGTGAGCTTCTGAAAGTGAACCGCCAAAGACAGTAAAGTCCTGCGAAAAAATATAAGTAATCCGTCCGTTGATTTTCCCGCATCCTGTTACGACACCGTCTCCCAGAAACTTTTGTTTTTCAAGTCCGAACTGTGTTGAACGGTGAGTGACAAACATATCAAATTCTTCAAATGAATTTGCATCAACTAAAAGTTCAATACGTTCCCTGGCGGTCAGTTTGCCTTTTTTGTGTTGGGACTCAATTCTTTTTTCACCGCCGCCGAGTTTAGCTTCGGTTCTCATCTCTTCGAGTTTATTTAATTTTTCTTCAAGCGACATTTTGTATCTCTTTATTTTACAAGGTGCATACTTCGACAAGCTCAGCATGACTTATTTTTAAATCAATTATATTTTTTTGTCGGGTTTCTCACAATTATACTTTTATGAATCGGAACACCGACCTACTTTCTACAATCATTCAACGGAACAGGTAAGCCTGTTCCCTACAATATTCAGTTTGGCAGGTCTCAAAAGCGAGACCTTCCCTACTTTTTTATCCGTCTACTTTTTCAGTTTTAAATCTTTTTCCTTCTGCTATAACACGGGCAAACGGTTTATCCATATCATGGTCAAAAGCCATGATAATATTATCTTCAATAATCTCAGGTAATTTTTTGCGTTTTATTCCCATAGTGTCAAGAGGGTATAAATCGGTCGCAGGAATAAACGGAACCGGTATATGATGCGATGACGGAAAAATATCAGCATAATAAAAAACTTTTTGTCCGCCGGATTCCATTTCGATAGCAAAATGACCTTCGGTATGACCACCGGTATGTACAAAATTAATACCCGACATAAATTCATAGTTACCGTCTATCAACTGAAGCTGACCTGAATCTTTTAAAGCATAGTATCTTTCGGGTACATAAACAGCTGATGTTCGTTCGTTCGGATGTGTGGCTACATCGTATTCAATCTGAGAAGCAACATAGGTAGCATTATTAAAGCGTGGAATAAAATTTTCATCCTCAAATTTAACGGCACCGCCGGCATGGTCAGTATGCAGATGTGTCATAATAACATAATCTATATCATCCTCGGTTAAACCGACTGACTGCAAACCTTCTGACAAGGTAGATTCACCTACAACGCCATAGATTTTTTTCTCACGGTCAGAAAGAGTATCTCCTAAGCCGATATCGAAAATAAAATTTTTATCGTGAGCTTTTAAAACAAACAGATTGTTTGTCATCTCAACAAGATTATTTTCATCCGGTGGAGCAAATTTCTGCCACATCGAACGGGGAATAACCCCAAACATAGAACCTCCGTCGAGTTTAAAGCGGTGCTCGACGAAGGTTGTAATTTCAAAGTCACCAAATTTCATTAGCGTCCTATGACAGATCCTGCGATAACTAAACGCTGAACTTCGGAAGTACCTTCATAAATTTCAAGTACACGTTGGTCACGATAGAATTTTTCAATTGTTGAAAATTCACCTATGAAACCGTAGCCGGCATGAATCTGCATTGCTTTTTGACAGCAGAAATTGGCAGTTTCAGAAGAATACAGTTTTGCCATAGCAGCTTCGGTAGAATATTTTTCTTCTTTATCCTGCATCTGGGCGGCTTTGTATGTTAAAGCTCTGGTTGCCTCAACCCGAGTAGCCATATCAGCAATCATCCATTGAATAGCCTGTAGTTTTGCAATAGGGGCTCCAAAAGCAATGCGTTTTTTTGCGTAGGCAATAGATTCATCAAGCATTCTTTGGGCAAGTCCTAATCCTTGAGCAGCTACACCGACACGGGCAGAGTCAAGAGTTATCATCGCATAGCGGAAACCGCGACCGACATCACCGAGTAAATTTGTTTTCGGTACACGGACATCTTTCATTTTGATTTCACCGGTCGTTGCGGCACGCATTCCCATTTTATTTACAAGGGTGCGTCCTTCCCAACCCGGCGTATCAGTTTCTACAATGATTGCCGACAATTTAGGTTTGCCTTCAATCTTGCAAAAAACAACTGCTAAATCAGCAGTATCACCATGCATGATAAAAATCTTTTCGCCGTTTAAGACATAATCGTCACCGTCTTCAACAGCAACAGTAGTTAGATTGGCAGCATCGGAACCGGCATTCCGTTCAGTTAGAACAAATGCAGGAACAATTTTACCTGCGGCACAATCAGGCACATATTTTTTTCTTTGTTCTTCATTGGCAAAATAAATAATCGGGTATGTTGCCAGTTCTCCGACTGCGGTCAATAAACCGACAGCAGGGTCATGGTAGCAGAGTTCTTCGACTAAGGTAATATACTCAAGATGCGACCGACCTTGACCGCCAAGTTCTTTCGGCATTCCAAATCCGATAAAACCTGCCTGCCCTAGTTTACCGTATAGTTCTCTCGGAAACATTCTCGGTTCCGGCATTTGGTCTAATTCACGTGTGATCGGATAAATTTCTTTATCGGCAAATACTTTAACAAGATCACGAACTTCCTGTTGTCTTGGATCTACATTTTTGTTCATATTATCTCCCTGAGATACTGATAATTATTATTAAGTTACATTATATTTTCATCTGATTTTTTTGACTTCATAGCATCTCTTAAAAATGAGATAGCTTCTTCAGTCGGTGCTCCCGGAGTAAACACTTTGGCAACTCCCATTTTTTCCAGTTCAGCTTTGTCATCATCGGGAATAATTCCGCCGCCGAACAAAATAATATCGGATGCGTTCTTTTCTTTTAAGACATCCAGTATCGCCGGAAAAAGTGTCATGTGGGCACCCGAAAGAATCGAGACACCGATAGCATCAACATCCTCTTGAATAGCAGCATCAACAATCATCTGCGGAGTCTGTCTGAGACCGGTATAGATAACTTCCATTCCGGCATCACGTAGTGCGGCAGCGATAACTTTGATTCCGCGGTCATGACCGTCAAGTCCGGGTTTTGCGAGTAATACTCTTATTTTCTTATCCATAGTTTCCTTGTGTGAATCTATATCAATTTTATTATATACAGTTTACGATGCACTCATTGCGGCTTGGGTTTCAGAATATTCACCCCATTCTTCACGAAGCACATCACACATTTCGCCAACCGAAACATACGCTCGGGCACATTCCATCATCGCCTCAAAAGTATTACCGTCAGATTTGGCAGCATCACGAAGCATAGCAAGAGTTTCTTTTACTTTATCGTTATCACGTTCCGCTTTAATCTTTTTACAAAATGCTGATTGGTCTCTTTCAACATTTTTATCAATTTTTAGAACCGGGATATCAATCTTTTCATCTTCTAAAATAAAATCATTCACCCCGACGATAACCCGTTCTTTTTTCTCAAGTTCCATCTGATGCTGATATGCCGAGCGGGCAAGTTCTTTTTGGAAAAAGCCGTCTTCGATACACTGAAGCACTCCGCCTCGTTTATCAATTTCATCAAAATATTTTTCTGCTTCTGCTTCCATTTTATCAGTCATAGCCTCAACAAAATACGAACCGCCCAAAGGGTCAACGGTGTTGGCTACACCTGTTTCATAGGCAATAACCTGTTGCGTACGTAAAGCGATAAGTGCGGCTTTTTCAGACGGTAACGCTAAGGTTTCATCCATCGAATTTGTATGCAGCGACTGTGTTCCGCCTAAAACACCCGAAAGGGCCTGAATGGCAGTACGGACAATATTATTTTCAGGTTGTTGTGCGGTGAGTGAACATCCTGCTGTTTGGGTATGGAACCGAAGAAGCCAGCTTTTTGGATTTTTGGCACCGTACTTGTTTTTCATACGTTTAGCAAAAATTCTGCGTGCGGCTCGGTATTTACCGATCTCTTCAAAGAAGTCAGAGTGAGCGTTAAAGAAAAACGAAAGACGCGGAGCAAATCGTCAACATCCTGTCCGTCGGCTATAGCTGATTCAATATAGCAGAACCCGTCTGCCAAAGTAAACGCCAACTCCTGTACCGCTGTTGCCCCTGCCTCGCGAATATGATAACCCGAGATAGAAATTGTATTCCATTGAGGAACATGCTTTGTACAGTATGACATCATGTCGGTAATAAGTCTGATAGAAGGTTTCGGTGGGAAGATAAATTCTTTTTGAGCGATATATTCTTTTAAGATGTCATTCTGGAGAGTCCCGCGAACATCTTTGAAATCAACACCCTGTTTTTCGGCTACAACCAAATACATAGCCAAAACCATCGAAGCAGGTGAGTTAATAGTCATTGACGTAGAAACTTTGGCGAGGTCGATATCTTTGTAAATAATTTCCATATCGGCAAGAGTATCAACAGCAACACCGCATTTACCAACTTCACCGAGTGAGCGTTCATGGTCGGAATCATAGCCCATCAGAGTCGGAAGGTCAAATGCTGTCGAAAGTCCTGTACCGCCTTGAGCTAAAATATATTTGAACCGTTCGTTAGTATGTTCGGGCGTACCCATTCCGGCAAACTGACGCATAGTCCAGAGTTTAGAACGGTAGAGAGTTTGATGCACACCGCGTGTATACGGAAACTGCCCCGGTAGTCCTATATTTTCGTCATAATAATTTTCGTAATCGCCGCCTTTTATTGAATCGGGAGTATAAAGCTCATCGATATCTTCACCTGATACAGTAAAAAAACGAGGCATCGATTTTTTTGCCCGAAACCGTTCGGAAGATTTATCCCATTATTTTAATTTCTCTTTAAGCCGTGCTATAAAACTCTTATTAAACATATAATTCTCCAATTAAAAATTAAGCTTCATAATACATCATTACATACGAAAAATCAAGGATACGGTCTTTCTTTTTACCGTAACGCTTCAGGTTTAAACTGTTGTTTGATAACGTGTTATTAACCTATATTGAAATACGGGGTTGGAATAAGATTTTCTTGGCTTTATTTGGCTGTTTTTGAAGAAAACAGAGTAATAACCAAAATTATTGAAATCGCAAAATTGAGGGCAAAATAGACACGGTGAAAATCTATAATCGGGAGATACGAAAATGACGGGAAAACAAAAACTGTCAGTAAAACTGATAGAGCTATAACAGAAAAAGTTAATAGAAACAACTTTGATTTACCTAAACAGTTACTAAAATTAAGAAACTGTTTTTTGTACAACGCTAATTGTGACAAAACAAACGGGATTATAAATATAAACGGGGTAAACAACAACCTCGTTTCACGCACTAAAGCAGTATTTAAAACTATAAGAACTGTGAGAATAGAAACAAGAAGTGCTGAAATTCTAAATTTTTCACTTAAATTATCTTGCACGAGATAACGCATTTCTTTTTTCAAGCTCAAAATTAACACAGCCCACATCCAACCAAAAGAAACAAACAGAGAATATAAAGTTTGTCTTGTTGCATCGGCATCCTCAAAGTTTACAGCAAGCCTTGTAAACCTTCCGTCTAAAATATCGGGATAGAAAATTATTCGTATTGTTCCATAAGCTAAAATCGGAAGAACCATCGGGATTAACCAGTTTTTATTCTTACAGTTTTTATTTCGGAAGATGTAATAAACAGGCAGAACTAGTACAATACTTTCTCTTGAAACTAATGATAAAAAAAGTAAAAATGAGGCTATATAAAATTTCTCTTTAACAATAAAATGCATAAACCAGACGATAAAAATATACGCCCAGATATCATCCCAACTATATACCGGAATAAAATGCAGACATAAGATAGGGAAAAGAAACGCTGTAACAGAAAGCCCGATAAGTCGTTCAGTCATAGTAAATTTTATAGTTTTAAGGAAATAAGCAAACGAAACAAAAAAGGTAAAAAGAAGAGTATACTGATTAATTAAAAATGCATAAAACAATGAGAAATTTAGATATTTAGATAAACAATATATAGAGATATTAGTAAAGGGTCTTAATTTAAAAGGATATTCTGTGAGATGTAGATAGTATGATGATACAATTGTATCGCCATCATAGTAAATCATAGTTCTTAATGAAAAATTGATACAAAAAATTACTGCCGTTAAAAAAAGAGAATATAAAATTTCTTTTCTCATCTTTTAACTCTTAGAAATTATAGTTTATGAAATTTTTCATAAAGCTCTTTCCCAACCGTATATGGATTTGTATTCCCCAAAGAGATTTCTTCTATGATATTGTCCAGATTTACTATTTCAGATAGATTACTTACAAATTCTTTTTCAAACCGACTTCTTAGAATTGCTATTATCTTTTTTTCTATCTGCAACCGACGGTGAGCTTCATATTGTTTGTTTGCTTTTATAAAAGCAATATGTTCAAAAATTTTATTATATAATTCTTCTATATTTTTCTTCTCGACTGCTACAGTCGGAATTACAGGTATCATCCAGGTATTTTCATCATGAGCTTTAAATTCAAGAGCAGTCCGCAAGTCGGTAACAATTCTGTCTGAATTCGGACGGTCTGCTTTATTAACAACAAAAACATCGGCAATTTCCATCAACCCCGCTTTCATAGTCTGCACCGCATCACCCGAGTCAGGTACAAGTGCCACAACCACAGAATCACAGGCATCAATAATATCTAATTCAACCTGACCAACTCCTACGGTTTCGACGATAGTAACATCAAAACCGAAAGCATCCAAAGCAACCAAGACATTATTTGTCGAGGCAGCCAATCCGCCCGATGCCCCCCTTGTTGCCATTGAACGAAAATAAATATCACCGTCTAAGGGAAACTCATTCATCCGAACTCTATCACCTAATAAAGCACCACCGGTAAACGGCGATGACGGGTCGACCGCGATGACACCAACTTTTTTCTTTTCTTTGAGAAACCGGTGTAAAAGAGCATTGACCAAAGTCGATTTCCCTGCCCCCGGAGGTCCGGTTACACCTATGCGAATTGCGTTACCGCTTTTAGAGTAGAGTTTACCTAAAAGTTCACGGTACCCCTCCCTGCGATCTTCTATATAACTGATGATCTTGGATAAAGCCCGCTTATCACCTTTATAAAAATTTTCCAGTACTGTCATATTCTATCAACAAATCAATTAAACAGCCGGCATAGATCCAACAGTTAATTTAATATCTTTTAAGCGAATTTGTTTACGGGTAATATCGTTGTATGTATTATATTCAATTACATAGACAATATCAACTAAACATCCCTTTGATGAAATCAGTCGAGCCATATCACCAAAACCAAACCCGATAACATCAAAAAGTGCATCACCTTTGCGAACTTTCATTTTGAGATGATTTTTTCCGACGACATACGGTTGATTCACTACCTCACAATTACGAGTCATAAATATCGGACGCATATTATGAGGTCCAAACGGAGCAAAAGCTTCGATTGAATCCATAAAACTGTCATCGATATCAGTAAGTTCAATTTCTAAATCAATATTGAGCTTTGGAATAATATCATCATCTGACAGCTTGACATTAGAAACTTCTACAAACCTTCTACGGAATTCTTCTACATTTTCAGTTTTTATAGACAGACCGGCAGCATATTTATGTCCACCGTAACGAATAAGAAGGTCTTCACATTTTTTTAATGCTTCACACAAATGAAATCCCGGTATAGAACGAGCAGACCCTTTTCCTTCACCGTCATTTAGTGAAATCATAACTGTCGGCAAATGATATTTTTCTACCAATCGACTTGCCACGATTCCAATAACGCCCTGATGCCATCCTTCACCCGCAAGAACTATCGCATTATCTTCACTGACATCAACAATCTCTTCCATTTGTATTAGTGCTTCTTTTAAAGTTTTTTCGTCGATTTGTTGCCGACGTTTATTTTCTTCATCAAGTTTACGTGCTATTTCAGAGGCAAGTTTTTCATCTTTTGTAGCAAGCAGTCGTACTGCTTGGTCAGCATCGCCTAAACGACCTAATGCATTAATTCTCGGTGCTAAAATAAAGACAACCTGACCGGTTGAAATATCTTCTCCCATTAAACCGGAGACAAAAGCCAATGATTTTAATCCGGGTTTTGTTGTACGGGCGATTTGTTTAATACCAAATTTTGTGAATATCCTGTTTTCCCCTACAAGAGGAACGATATCTGCGGTAGTACCCAAAGCAACCAAATCAAGATGTTCTTCTAATTCCTTTTCATCCTGATTTAATGTTCGGTACAAACCTTGAGCAAATTTAAATGCAACCCCTACTCCCGATAATTCAGAGACATAATTACAATCAGGTTGTTTTGGGTTAATTATAGCAACAGCTTCAGGAAGTGATTCCCCCGGTTCATGGTGGTCTGTGATTATCACATCAATGCCGACCGAGTTTGCATAAGCGACTTCCTCAACAGCAGTAATTCCGGTATCAACTGTTACAATGAGAGAAACACCTTTTTCTTTTGCCTTATCAATTGACACTTCAGCCAAACCATACCCTTGGGTAAGTCTGTTCGGGAGATAAAAATCTACATTGGCACCTAGCTTATTGAATATCATGTATAACAAAGTTGTAGAGGTAATACCGTCTACATCATAATCGCCGAATACCAAAACCTTTTCATTATTAAAAAGGGCTTGAGTTAACCTATCGATACCTTTTTTCATACCGATAAGTTCAAACGGATCAATCAAATCATTAAGATCCGGATGTAAAAATTTTTGAATAGATTCAGTATCATCAAGATTTCTATTACAAAGAATTTTGACAACACTCATCGGTAAATTGGTTTCTTTTGCAAGCGAAACTAATTTCTCAGTTTCAACAGCTTCCGCAAGAACCCATTTCAGCTGGGTTGATTTCTTTAGCCAGCTCATAAAGCCTCCAAACCTGAAGACTTAGAAAAATGCAGGAGTATAAGCCGAGTTCTGTATTTCGCCGAGGCGAACAACAGTCATTTATCTAGGCACACAGTTACCTGAGTGCTCATGCGACCTACCCGGGAATCAAACGGAGCGAATCAACTCCTTCTTCCCCTATTTGGTCTTGCTCCCGGCGGGGTTTACCAACAACAGTATTACTACTGCTGCTCGTAGTCTCTTACACCACGTTTTCACCCTTACTCGCCAAGGCGAGCGGTATATTTTCTGTGGCACTAATCCGTCGGATTTCTCCGCCCCGGTGTTACCGGGCACCGTAATTCTTTGGAGCTCGGACTTTCCTCACATCAAACTTTCATTTAATGCGCGACTGCTCCTCCTGCTTTCTCAAGACTTCAATTTATATAACATCTACTTACTTCACTTAATACATACGGCGGTAGTTAGGAGCTTCTTTTGTAATAGAAACTGAATGAGGATGTGACTCTGTCATACCTGCCGGAGAAATACGAACCATCTGTGATTTCTCTTTTAATTCTTTTAAATTAGCTGAACCGCATAAACCCATTCCGGAGCGAAGACCACCTATCATTTGATAAACGGTATCAGCCAACATTACTTTAAAAGGAACTTTTCCTTCTATACCTTCCGGAACAAATTTCGAGCTTTCACTCTGATGGTCCTGGAAGTACCTATCTTTACTGCCGTCTTTCATAGCTCCGACAGAACCCATTCCACGGTACACTTTAAAAGTACGTCCTTCAAACAGAACTGTTTCACCCGGTGATTCTTCAACACCTGCAAAAAGAGAACCGAGCATCACGGCAGATGCTCCGCACGACATTGCTTTTACAACATCGCCCGAATAACGAATTCCACCGTCTGCAATAACCGGGATATTTTGTTTATCCGCTTCTTTTACCGCATCCATTATTGCGGTAATTTGAGGTACACCACCACCGGTTACAATTCTTGTCGTACAAATCGAACCCGGACCGATTCCTATTTTTACTGAGTCGGCACCGGCATCTATTAGAGCTTTAGTACCCTCAGATGTTGCCACGTTACCGGCCATAACAGGAATATCGGGAAATTTCTTTTTCAAAAGCGAAACGGCACGAAGGACACCTTCTGAATGTCCATGTGAAGAATCAACAACTAATATATCAACACCGGCTTGTTCCAGCTGTTCTGCTCTGATTTCTAAATCAGCACCAACCCCAACAGCTGCTCCGACCCGTAAACGTCCTCGGCTATCTTTGCAAGCGATTGGGTATTGAATTTTTTTCATGATATCTTTAACAGTAATCATACCTTTGAGCATTTTATTGTTATCAACTATCAAAAGTTTTTCTATACGATGTTTATGCAATATTTCTTTGGCAGTATCTAAGTCGGTTCCCTCTTTTACCGTCACTAAATTTTCAGTAGTCATTATTTCAGAAATCAGACGATTACTTTCTTTCTGAAAACGAAGATCACGGTTCGTAAGAATCCCGACAAGTTTTCCCTCTTCGGTAATTGGAATTCCGGAGATAGAAAAACGTTTCATTACTTCTAAAGCGTCTCCGATAGTTTTATGAGGAGTCATCGTAATCGGGTCAACAATCATTCCAGATTCAGACCGTTTAACTTTATCAATTTCGGCAGCTTGAGCTTCGGGTGAAAGGTTCTTATGCACAATACCTATACCGCCTTGACGGGCTAAAGCTATCGCTAAACGAGTTTCTGTTACAGTATCCATCGCAGAAGAAACAATCGGTATATTCAGAGTTATTCCTTTAGCTATCGTAGTTGATATATCAATATCTTTGGGAAGAACATTGGAGTATGCGGGAACCATTAAGACATCATCAAATGTCAAGGCTATATCATCGAGAATTTTTTTAGTCATTTCAATCAATTACCTGAGTTTAAAAACAGTTATGCTGAAATATCAGCATCCCAATATAATAATCTACCACAGTTATCACATGTTAAAATTTTAACTGCTTTTCTAATTTCCTGTACTTTTTTTGGAGTCAATGCTTTAAAACAGGCTCCACAGGCACGGCTTTTCACCGGAACAACAGCAGAACCGCCTTTACCTTTTCTGACTCTGTCATAAACCGAAAAAATCTGACGGGATATTTCTGTTGTCACATTTTCACGTTCACCGTTTTTTTCAGAAACTTTATCACCGATAGTGTCAATTTTTTCCTGTAAGATAGCCAATTGTTTTCCGTTATTATCTTTGGTCTGCAACAATTTTTCTTTATACTCGTCGATATTTGATTCTATAGTTTGAATCAAATCAATAGTTTCAAGAAGTTCTGTTTCCATTGAAGAAATTGAGGTTTTAATCATATCTATTTCAGCAACCAACGCATCATATTATTTGTTGGTTTTTATAGACATCATCTGTTGTTGATATTTTTGTAAATCGGCCTCTTTGGTTTTTACTTCGAGTTCAAGATTTTTTTGTTTAAGTTTGGAATCTTCCAAATCCGAGAGAGCAGTTTCATATTTCAGTTGAGATTCTGCAAGTTCTCGTTTAAGGTTTCCATCATATCAGGAAGATACTCTTTTGAGCGTTCTAATTCGCCAAGAAAGTAATCAATTTCCTGCAATTTAAGTAAGTTTGATAAGTCTTGCTGCATTATAGACCTCCAGCAGGTATGTATAAAATATTTTTTTCATATACTAAAAAACGCATCCAATCTGTTTACCAGATGAATGCGCTTTAATTTTTTTTCCTCATATGGTTTGCCATTCCAATGAGCTGTTCTCTTTTGTCTCGCAATATTATTTTTTTATGTATTACAATCATATTTTTACCGGTAAAACTAAAATTAACTTACAACCTTTCAGATAAAACCATTTCTATCTCTATCGGCTTTGTTGCCCACAAATCCAGCGGGGCAACTTAAATGGGCCCTGCAGGACTCGAACCTGCGACCCGCTGATTATGAGTCAGCTGCTCTAACCAACTGAGCTAAGGGCCCGAAAAATAAAGCCAAGTCTCTGATAATATAGTAAAAAAAGACTATCGTCAAGCCCAATTATCAAAAAGGAGAAAATAATTAACAGCTAAAAAACGACACCTCAAAGACAGCTCACAACACACTAAGAGACAAGCACTTACAAACATGCCTATAACTCGGTTATGCAGGCTGTTTTAAGTTCTCAATCGCCTTTTGTATCATAGAAGTTTCACATGCATAGGAAAAACGAATTGACGGCTCATCATCATAAAAAATATCACCCGGAACAGACCCCATTGAGTAGTTATCTATCAGGTAATTTACTAGGTCCCATGCTGATTTATCCCATGCATCGGTTATTCTCGCATATAAATAAAATGCCCCACCCGGAGGAGTTTCACATCTCAAAAATTGTGTTTGATTTACACCTTCAAATAAAATATCACGGCGTTCTCTATAAATATCTCCCATCTCAACGATACAATCCTGAGGTCCTTCCAAAGCAGCTATTGCACCATATTGTGATGGTGTTGAGACACCGTTAATAGAATAGAGAATCATCTTTTTCATATTATCGGCAAAATCATCTGAGGAACATACTGTATAGCCGACTCGCCATCCGGTCATTGCGAATGACTTTGAAAATGTAAAAGCAGTAATAATTTTATCTTGAACTTTTTTAGGGAAATCGTTCGCTATTTCACCTAATTAAATATGTTTTTGGTCATAAAATATATCTTCGTACGCTTCATCTGAAATAATATATAAGTTATGCTTTTCGGCAATCTCAAGCAGAGCTTTTAAATCGTCTCTTGTCATAACCCCACCGGTCGGATTATGAGGTGTATTGATTAAGATAGCAGTTGTTTTAGTTGTTATTTTAGATTCTACTTCATTCATATCCCAACGATATGCAAGCTCCGGTTTGAGTTTCACCTTTACAAGTATCCCTCCGGCAAGCTCAATCATCGACCCGGTAGCTGTCCAATTCGGTTGAGGGATAATTACTTCATCCCCCTCATTTAAAATAGTTTGAAATGTACAGTACAACGCATGCATACCACCGTTGGTAACTACAATTTTATCTAGGCCGTCGATATAACCGATTTTATTTTTCTCGGTTATTTTTTTAAGAATTGCCTCTCGAAGCGGTTTGATTCCCGCTGAAGCGGCATAATGTGTATGGTTATCAACTAAGGCTTTTGCCATTGCCTCTTTAATATGCTGTGGAGTGTCAAACGACGGCTCTCCGGATTCCAGACGGAGCGGATTGTCAAGTTGCAGGAGCCTATCCCGCACCGACACAATGCCTGAGAAAATTATATCCCTCAATTGGTTGTTCATAGTTCTACCTCTATAATAGTTTCATTTATTTCATCAGCTTGGGCAATAATAGAACCGTCAGGAGCAATTACCATTGAAGAACCGCCAAATTCGTTTGTTCCGTCATTACCTACAGAATTTATACCGATAACAGTCAGACCGGTTTGTATAGCCCGTTCGACCAATAGTTGTTTCCATACAGAAATTCTTATCCGTGGAAAAGCTGCAGGTATTATGATAATATCTGCTCCCTTTTCTTGTAACTCGTCATACAGTACTGGAAAGCGAATATCATAACAAATTGATACTCCAAATTTTTTAGACCCTACTTCAAAAATAACAGAACTTTCACCCGGTTTATAATGTTTTGTCTCATTCATAGGTTCAAAAAGATTAATTTTATTGTAAATCTGACTGCCTGATTTGGCAAAATAGATATAAGAATTATAGATATTATCCCGCTCAACTCGTGGAACCCCTATCATAACATCAAAAGGATACTCTTGAAATTCTTCTGAAAGAGTCTGCACTGTTTTTAATTTTCTGTTTTCCAATCCATTATAGAGACAACCGGAAACAGCCAATTCTCCAAACAAGACTATATCTGTACCTGATTCCTTGAGATCATCTAAGACTTCAATATAGTTGATGTCATTAATATTTTTTTGAACTATGCTTAGTTTCATCGTAAACAGGTATATTTTGATTGGTACAAAATGTACATTTCTCTATATTTGGGTGAAAATCTGTCATTAAACAGTAAAAAACATTGATTTTATATAGTACGATGATATTATTAAAAGTCAACGAGCTAAATTAAAAAAGCTTTGATTTCTTACTGTAAATACAACACTTAAATCAAAATAGTTTATATTCTTATTAGTCAATTTTAACTGTAAGCTTCCGATATATTAATAAATAAATATTTATATCTTTTAAGGAAAAAAGTGGCTAAAATACTTGTTATTGATGATGAAGAAATGATTAGATCGCTGGCAGAGAGAATACTCCAAAGAGATTCACATACTGTTTTAACAGCTGAAACATCCGCAAACGCAATTTCATTGTTCAAAGAACATAGTAATTCAACGGATATTATTTTGGTTGATATGCTTCTAGATGATATGAACGGATTTGATATTCTTAGCGAAATTAGAAAAATAGCCCCAAATATCCCCGGAGTTATTTCTAGCGGTAACATTTATAATGACAATGATTTACCTGAAGATTTAAAACAAAATATATATTTCCTTCAAAAACCGTACAAAGCATCACAATTATCTGAATTAGTAAATTCTATCCTCTCCTAATTTTAATTTTTCATTACCACTTCATATAATTATTTTATATATTTTCACTTCCCTACGTCACTTAAGAAGGAAAGTAAAAATATGTATAATAGATTAAAAATTTTCACTACAATTCTCGTACTCCTGTTTGCCATAAATTTCTCTACATACGCTGAAGATATTAAAAGATATAATGTAGGTTTTTTTGAGGCGGGACAATATGATGTACATGAAGTTCTCCGAGATGAGTATTCCAAGCAGTTGGAAATGCTGCTACCCGACTCTGTTCAAATAGTTGCAATCCCCGAAGGATACCGCTCAGCCGAATGGAATCGTGAAAATTCTAAAAAGATGGCAAAGCAGTTAGTTGATATCAAACATCTTGATTTTGTTGTAGCTGTCGGACCTTGGGTAGTACAAGATTTACTTGATGCAGGATTTAAAAAACCTATTATCGGGATGCACCAGTTTAATCCAAAAGCAGATGGATTCTTAGGGAAAAATGACCGACCGATTGCTGATAATTTAACAGTCCATTTCCGCCCGGGAAAAGCTATTGATGATATAAGCACACTAGCAAAACTGCTCCCTCTAAAAAAACTTGGACTATTATATTTTCCATCCGAGGATAACTCAAACTCATTTTACAACCATATCAAATCTTTAGGTGATCGTTTTGGATTCGAAGTTGTCACAGCCACTGCATATGATAATGAAGGTACTTATGCTTTTTTTAAATCATATAACAAAATAAAAAAACAACGAGTTGATGCCCTGTACTTATCTCCACTTTGGGGATTAAACTCTAGTGAAATATCTGAATTTTTTCAAATGCTCGACAGAGATAAGGTACCGACATTCACTGATGAAGGTTCTATATTAATACAAAAAGGAGCAACCGCTACTAACAATTACTATGGTGTTGTATCCGAAGCATATTTTAATGCTTTTAAAACAGTTGAAATACTTAATGGAGCTGTACCTGCTGACCTACCCGTCATTTTTCGAGGCGAGTATCATGTTGCAATAAACAAACTCTCAGCACAAAAATGCGGTTTAGAATTGCGAGCTGATATTTTTAACAGCTATCAACTAATCGGTGAAGAGAATAATGAGCATCTTCCTGTTTCGACCTTAAGCGAAGTTGTCAACCTGGCTCTTAATCAAAACCCTTTAATATTATCTCACTTTGATAAACTGGATGCTGCCGATGCTAAGGTTGCTATAGCAAAATCAACCCTCAAACCTCAGATTTATGGTGAAGCTCAATTAGATTATTTAGATGATAACTACCGCCATAATTATCAATACAATATAGAAAAAGAAGCCCTAAGAACCTCTCTTAACTTCTCGCAAACCCTTTTTTCTAAAGAGAAACTGAAAGAAATAAAATCGACTAAAGAGATAAAAAAAATAGTTGAGATAAATAAGCTAACTACTCAACTTGATTTGGAACTTGCTGTTTCTCAAGCCTATGTAGACTACTTAAAGATTAAAGAACAAGGTAAGATTATAAATAATATCCGTAGTATGGTTTCTTATAACTTAGAAATTCTACACGCTAAACAACTGCTCAATAACCCGGATTCTCTTGATTATTTAAGACTCGATAACTACCGCTACAATCTAACACTTGCATATATTAAAAATCACAGAGACTTACAAACAGCTCAAGTTCTTTTAAATAGTCTTCTCAATCTACCCCCCGAGACTGAATTCCTTTTACAGGAAGATTACTTTTCTGAAGATAAGTTTATACAATTTGAATCACCGGTTATCGGAAAACTACTGACACATAGCTCTCAAGAAAAAATCGGCAATAAGCTTTTAGACAAAATACTGAAACAGAATCCAAATCAATTAAAGTCTGATATGGATATTGCATATAATAAAACCTTACTGGACAAAAATAAATCATCATTTTACCCTGAAGTATCGCTGCAAGGTTCACTTTATTATAATGATTTTCAAAAAGAGAGCGATCTTTTTCAAACAAGAAAACAATCCTGGTATGTTGGTGGTAAAGTAACCCTTCCTATCTACCTAGGCGGTAAACGATTTAAAGAGAAAAAACAAGCGTTAGCCCGTATCAGTGAATCTGAATATTTAAAAGATGTATCTTCTCTAGCCGTAATGCAAATCGGTCTCGCAAATTATCATAATTTTGTCCAATATACTGAGCAGATGACACCGGCATATCAGGCAAAACAACGAGCTTACAGTACTTTGCAAATTGCCAATGAGAACTTCAATAAATCAACTCTTTCAACTACCGATTTTCTGGAAATTTTACAGACAACCCTTGAAACCGATATACAATCTATAGAAATCAGATATAACTATTTTTCTGCAATGGCAAAAATTGTTCACTCTTTAGGAATACCGGTGAGTGACTCCTATACTGACTTTGTGAATCAATTCCATTCTGAACTTGAATACTGATTTCTGTCTGAATTTTTTCTATCTACCCGAAAAGAAAAATCGATAATTTATAGGCAAAATATGCTACATAGAGAACTACCAAACCGGTACGTATCAGCATATATGTTTTAGAATCTTGAAACGATGGAGCAGGCTGACCTTTTTTAACTTTTAGAAAAACTCTATAATAGACTAACAATGATAAAATCGTAAAAATAATTGTAAGATATGTCGTTGTTTCAATTCCAAACTGAAATCTGATTGTAGATGATCCCAATAATAAAGCTATTGCTGCAAATGTATATTTACCTGTCAAATTAGACGGTACAACTATCTTATGACCTTTCAAAAGAGTCCAACCAGCAAACAGTATTAATAGATCACGACCTAAAATCAGTGCTGCCAGCCAAAGCGGAAACTCTCGAAATAGAATTAAAAATCCGAGCATTATCAGAGCAAATACTTTATCACAAACAGGGTCAAAAGCGACTCCGAAATCAGAAACTAAATTCATTTTTCTGGCAGCATATCCATCCAAGGCATCTGAAATTCCCGCTATAAACATCAGAATTACTGCCACAAGGGTCGCCTGAGGGTTATCCAAATAGAGATAATATCCGATTACGGGAGTTATCAATACTCGAAAAAGCGATATTAAATTAGGAATTTGTCTGATTTCTTTTAACATATAAGCACCATCTTAAAACAATATATCGAAATAAATTAGCTCTACAACTGATTTTATATTTTGCATTCATCAAATTTTTGTGTATTCTCAGCTATGCGAAAGAGAAAACCCTCAGAATTACATCAACTCTCTCAAAATTATATTGATAAGACAAAGCTGTCACACCGTAAAAAACTCGGGCAATACTTTACTCCAAAACCTATTCGAGAACAGCTTTTGATCCTTTTGCCTAAAATTAAATCACCAAAGATTTTAGACCCTGCCTGTGGAACCGGTGAGTTTTTACTCTCAGCATCAGAACGTTGGAATGATGCTTCATTGTATGGATGGGAAATTGATTCAAAATTGATTAGGACTGCAAAAGAAATAATACCCAAAGCAAAAATACTCAAAAAGGACAGCTTAAAAGCTAAAATGTCCGATAAATTTGACTTTATCATCGGAAATCCACCTTATTTTGAGATGAAACTTACCGAAATTCAAAAGAAGCAATATGAGGAAATACTGAACGGTAGAGTAAATATATTCTCATTGTTTATTAAGCTCAGTTTAGACCTTCTCAAAGAAAACGGCTATCTCGGTTTTGTTGTCCCACCGTCTATGAATAATGGAGCATATTTTAGGAAGTTGAGAGAATATATTTTAGCTCATGCTGATATTGTCAATTTGAAAATTATTTCCTCATCCGCAATTTTTTCAAATGCCCAACAGCAAGTGATGATACTAATCCTTAAAAAACGTAAAAATAGGCAAAAGTACGTTTTCAAAAAAAACAATATCACCATTTTTTCTCCAAATCCGACCGAACTAAAACAAGCATTTAGTAACAAATCAACATTATTTGAATCTGGTTTCAGAGTAAAAACAGGCTCAATTGTTTGGAACAACGAAAAAGATAATCTGACCGATTCGGCCAAAAAAGGGAAACTCCTAATCTGGGCTGCTAATATTCAAAAAGGAAAATTGACTTTGCATAATCATGCAAAACCGCAATTTATCATTTCTCCAAAAGCCGAATTTGGACCAGTTATTTTAGTAAATCGTATCACCGGAACATCATCGCAGACTAAAATAAGAGCTTGCTATATCCCAAAATCGACTCAATTTTTAGCTGAAAATCATGTGAATATTATCTATCCTCCAACCGAATTTTCAGGTAAAAAAGTGACTTCGAAACTACTCAAATCAATTGTAAAACAGGTTTCATCTGACCGGACAGGGGAGCTTATTCGATTGATTTCCGGTAATACTCAACTTTCAAAAACTGAACTTTGGAAACTGATTCCTTTAGATCTTACAGACTAACTATGTCATTTTGGCAGACCCTAGATAGTTTTAAAAGTTGTCATTCCGGTAATTTTATCAGATGATTTTCAGATTTTCAGATTTTCAAACCTTTATTTAAATTTCAATTTATTGTCAAATCGGGCTTACATAATCAAATCTACTTACACCTTCAACCCCCTTCTTTTGAGCTATTCTCCTTTCAGGCAAACCCGACTTTTTTGATATTTCTACATATAGTACATTTCAGTATTATAAACTGCTTCCAGGGACACATCTGTAGTGTAGCCTTTTTACCGGCAATTACCATACTACTTATATCTTGTTTTACTACTGCCCCGTTATATCGGCTACTTTTAATTGTACTTTCTTCGGTTTTCTAATAAAAGAGATGGAGCAACCACCCCGAACCTCTTTGTGATATTATTCACTATCTTGTTGGGTGGTTTTGGTATTTCTCTTTGTGTAGTCGGCGGCTGTATTGATAAGCTCGGTTTGAGTTCGTC
>JAJRXM010000055.1 GCA_024276275.1 Candidatus Zixiibacteriota bacterium | reverse complement strand
CTTTGCGACCGTTCTCTGTTACTAAACGAACAGCTTCTATCTTAAATTGACGGTCATATTTACGTCTTCGTGTCATTGGACACCTCCTATAACGGAATATACTTCTTAACTTGCTGTCCGTCAATTCGGGGGAGGTTCAGTTCTCCACTACTAAATGTCCTATAATACATAGACGAAATGGAGTTGTTATCGTTTAAACAAATCAATTTTATCTATTAATCTCTTAATCGGTGGGTCCAAGCTTCTAGCCCCTATCTTCCGCCATTAAAAGTGCTAACAAATAGTTCCCACTTCTCTAAATCTATGTGATATATGATAGTGATTAAGTCAGATGGATTTGGTTGGTGCTTATAACTACCATCTGAAAGTCTATCACCCAAGTGATTTTAGCAGTCCTGACTCAGGGTATTATATTAGCTTTGACACAATACCACCTGCTACAATATTTGATTTAGAATAATTGGAAAACGAGCCAGATAACATTTTTTTCCGCTTTAACAAAATTCCCCTCGTGTGTGTTATGCCTCACCGCTTCACAACCTTCTGTTCCTTAAACAAAGTAAACGGATCATGTCTATTTATGGGAGGGGAAGAGGCAGATATCAACGGTTCGGGTGGAGTTGCACCGATTGATATTACAGATATGATATTATTGATCGCTTATACGTTCCAAGGTGGTGCGCCACCTGCTGACTGTCCTTAGTTACAAATTATCATTGTGAAAATACGAAGCCAGTAGGTCAATTCTTACTGGGCTTTTATAGGGTAATATAACTAAGCGGCAGTTCTAAAATAGTCCACGATAGCCAGTATTTAATTATGTCTTCTCTATCTCTCTTTTCGCAACAACATGTTACCTTACTTCGATCTCAATGTAAGATCATTTGTGCCATATTTGTGCCATGTCTAATGCAAAAAGTATCAAAAATCTTCATAAACAATCAAACCGGATCAAAAACCTAAAACAAAGTCGTTCATTGAGATGTGCTGTATTTTGTTGAGTAGGAATAGGTTAGGAGACCGCACGTTTTCGAATCCTACCTCCTCCGCTTATTAAATAAGCCTCATTAGCACTCAAATTCCCTTTAAATTATTTCTGTATAGTACAATAGAGGAAAATTTCATTTAAATTGATAAAGAATTAATGCAGTGAAAAAAACTCAAAAAAATTTATTCTCAATTATTTACGTTTAAGTGATAGATAGAAATGTAGGTGGGGGAGTCTCCTAAGATATCTTTTGATATAATAATTGTTTGTAAAGTAAAAGGTGCTTTCGCACCTTTTACTTTATTATGATAAGAACTTATTTAATTATTTAGAAACAGCATACTCATCAGAAATTGCCTGTTTGTTAGACGCTAAAAGGATTTCAACTAATTGAGTAAGACGCGATACTTTTTCAGAGAGGTTTTTGTTTTTGTCTACTTGTTTCTTTAATTCTTCTATTTCTGTTCTTAAATCAGTATTCTCATTGTGTAACTGTTTAATTGCCGCAAGAGAAATACCGGCCGGGTCAAGCGAGCCGATAGATGTATTGTTGTCACCGATGTTAAAGGTCTTATAAAAATCTTGTGCCATCGGTCCAATATGTTCTATAGAGGCATCCTGTGTTTTGTAGCTCCATTGATAGATAGGTAACGATGACAGTTTATTTAAAATATCAGAGTTGTTAACTTCTCTTATATTTCTTTTCAGTTTTCTGTCAGAACCGTTGAGCCACATAGATCCGCCGGCAGGGAGATAAGCACCGGAAGGAAGCGTTGTCGGATCCCAAATTGAATCACATGCTGTTAAGAAATAACATCCTCCGGTTGCTCTGGCATTGTATGTATTTGCAGCATAGGAATAAAGAGGTACTGACACGCCGGCAGCATCGATACAGCAATCAGACCAGACAAAAGAGCAACTATGGGTTGCATTAGCATTTGTTCCGGCAGCAAATGAGTTGTCTCCGGAAGCAGTGTTATCAATACCACCCGGTACAGTAGCCATATTACCAGCTGTGTTTCCATTACCACCACCGATTGCTCCGCCGGTACCGATTGTCATTATTGTATTTCTACCACCACCTGCTATTGTACTTTGAGAAGCTTGTGCTAAATTTCCTGTTCCACCACCGCCAACCGAGAAAACACCGGCAACTGTCACATTGTTTTGAAAACCTCCGGCAATTACTGAACTTTCGCCACCGTTTGTGTTGTTACTACCACCACCTATTACAGCACTATCCGCAATCAATAAGTTTCTTAATCCACCGCTAACTGTAGAAACATAACCGAGAGCTTCATTTGATTGTCCACCTGAAATAGTTGCTGCCCAATTGGAAGTAAAGTTATCTCGACCACCACCAATAGTTGCATAAATACCTGAAGTGGAGTTTCTGTCTCCACCCCCAACGGTTGAATATCCAGAAAGTGTTTGGTTGAAATATCCACCTCCGATAGTAGTATATTGGTCGTTGATTTCTATACCATCGTTTGAACCTGCTTTATTGCTACCACCACCGCCTATAGTTCCGTAGTTGTCATATACTTCGTTGCTGCTAAGAGGGTTAGTAAGGTCTGCTCTACCACCACCTCCAATAGTTGACATTTCAGCAGTAGCTATATTACCATATCCGCCACCAACTGTAGAGTAATTCAAATTTGCGGTATTGTTCAGTCCGCCACTGACAGTAGCATATCTTGTTATAGCCATATTTTGTTGACCTCCTCCAACGGTGGCACCAAAATCATTTGCACTATTAAAATAACCTCCTGCGATAGTTGTCACATGTCCACTCAGTCTATTGGCATACCCGCCACCGATAGTTCCGGCAACAGTTGGTGGGTCAATAGCATTGTTATAGCCACCTCCGATTGTTGACATCCAAGATGAATTTATCAAGTTATTGTACCCACCACTAATTGTTCTCCAACCACCGTTCAAAACAGTTTGGTTATTAAACCCTCCTGCGACAACATCAAATCTATCACGTGCACGGTTTTGACATCCGCCGATTATAGAAGAGAATGCACCTGTTGCTTGGTTATCGCTACCTGCACCTACAGCAGCATAACTACCTGTAGCTACATTACTAAATCCACCGCCAATCCACCCTGCACCTGAAGGACAGACTAGTGATTTGTTAAATTCGTTAAAGTTATTTACAGGTGATGCACCATCGAATATCCCTGTAGTATCAAAATCAGAAGAAGCATAATTTAAGTTTTCTACAATGTTCATCTGACCTCCGGTAATAGAACCGTAATCAGATAAAATAGTGTTACTGTTACCGGCGGCAAAAGCATTAGCACCTGTGACAGTATTATCCGGTCCTGGTGCATAACCGGGGATTGATAATGCCATAGCAGCGTAGGGTGTCGAAGTCATTATGTTTCGAGGTAACATTGGAGTATCTGTTCCAATTTGAATTTGCATGTATAATTGATTGTCGAAAATTAACGGATCGGGTTGTTGCACTTCACCCAATACAACATTAAATAATCCACCGTTCACAGCAACAGTTAAAGACTCTGCCCAAAGCATAGTTCCCGAAACTGAATCATTCCATAGCGAATAAATTATTTCATAATCACCGTCTGCTACAGGATTTCCTGCTGCATCAGTAATTTGTCCTTGATGATTTAACAATAATTTCATCGCTGATACATTGTTTGGAACTATAGCTATAGAAATAGCAAGAACCATTAGAGAGAGTAGTAAGACCTTTTTCATGACATTACTCCTGATTATATAGATTAGTATTTAGTTTATGTAAAATTTAGTACTTTTTGCATGAAGTACTTTGTGTAAGTTTTATAGTTGATATATTATATCTAATAAGCCCCCTTTCTGTCAAGTAGAATTCTTTAGAGTATCATAAGTATATAAAGAGGTCTCCAAAAGATAAGATATTATATTAGAAAGTCAATTTTATTTTTAGTTATAGGTCTCAGGATTGCTTTCATGTGTCTACTTATATTTTTTCCTCTTTTTAAGTATCTTAAGGGTAGTCTTTCCGAGACCTGATTTTTTTCTGTCAGCTCTCAATTCGAAGCGAATAAAGGAACTGACAGAGCTATCAAATATCAGGTGTCATCATGCAAATGCATGAAAGCACCTGACACAACAATTAATTTTTGTTTTTTTCGGGTTATCCTTTTCTTTGAAGTGTTTGCAAATGGGTTCGTTTTGTGAAAAAAGGTTTTTCACTACAAGTTTTGTGGTGAATATAATACTATAGTCTGATTCTGCTTTCATATTGTCTCTCATAAAAATATCCTTATATTTGCATCTATTCCATGGTGTTACAGCGAAATGGGTTCGTTTCGTACAAATTTAGTTTTTTTGTATATCCTCTTTCTTTTGAAAAAATTAATAAGCATCTCATAAAACAAGGGAGTATACAAAACAACATTAATAATGTAGAGAAAGTGAAAAGAGAGGAGCAGACGAGGGCGTTTGCCATGCACAGATTATCTTTGGTATACTTAAAGAAGATATTATTGACAATTATAAGTAAAAGAGTTAGCTTCTAAAAAAATAAGGAGGTTTTATTTTGAAAATAATAAAATTATTGTCATTTATGTTATTAACTACATTTTTATCGTCTCCTATTCTATATGGTGTGACGCAACCAATCAGATCATTGTTTGATTTTCAGGTCAACGATTACTCTCAGATAACTTCTTATTGGTATGTTGAACCAGGTAGAATAACTTGTCCAAACATTTCAGCAATACTCATCAGGTTCAGAGAATTAAATTGACTATTTCAAATATAGCATATTTTGAATATGTTGAAGTAGATGAATACAATAATGATTTATTAACAGGAGCTCCTGAAAAGTCAAAATTTTCTTCTGTTGAAACTCTAAGAACTTTAGATGGTACTATAATGGAAAAAAAAGATAAATCATATGATACTTGGAGTCCAACTTCTAAGCACGGAACTTGTCAATAAAAATGAGACACATTTCTTAATTATTTCTTCTTGAAATTTTCTACAAAATTACATTTTTTTCTGTTTTTACGCAGCTCTCGGTTTATTTATCCAGACTTTTTTCGATAACCGTTTCAATTTCGGT
>JAJRXM010000054.1 GCA_024276275.1 Candidatus Zixiibacteriota bacterium | reverse complement strand
CAGTCGGAGCAGGTATACTTAAAATGATTTCACCTGATCTAGGATTTAATACCGAGTTTGCTATTAAAGTCCCCGGGGCGTATGAAGATAATATTGAAGGTGCTATGTTTGACTTTAAATTTGGTTTAACTACTGTATTTTAATTTGGAAGGGAAGAACATGTATCACAGAAACAAAACAATAATTAGTTTTCTAGTCTTAGTATCTCTTTTAGTTTTAGTATCAGGCTGCTCTAAAAGATTTATTGTAACAACTCCGATGGAAATGCCGATTGAAACCGGACGGAAATGTGCTATCGGAACAATAACCGATGAACTCCCTTTGGATTTTGATGCATCCAGCAAACCTAAAGAGGAAGATATAGAAAAACTGAAAATGTTTCTTGTTGCTGAGATAAATAAAAAAGATGCCTTAAACGCATTTCTTTCACTTGGCAATTCTAAATATATCATTGACGGTTCTATTTTAGATTTTAAAAAAGGAAGCGGACTAGTGAGAGCATTTATCGGTTTCGGTATCGGAGATGCTAAAATTACTACCAATCTCAGACTTCGTGATAGAGAAACGGGTGAAATTCTTTTTGGCGGTAACTTTACCTCGCGGGTTTCAGATTATAAAATTTCAGGTGAGGAAATTTTTAAACAGGTTGCCAAAGATTTTTCCAATCAATTACACATAGAATTAAAAACGATGGGCGTTGAAGTTCGAAAACGTTTTGATGCTACCAAGTTTGAAATAAAGTAAAAAAAAAGACAGGCATTGCCTGTCTCTTTTTGTATAACTCTTATTATCAACTTCTTAAAAAGCTATCCCGCTCATAAGTATACTAACATGATTATGATTGTAATCGAAAAAAGGGTCTGATGTTTTTCCTGATGAGAAATAAACAGCTACTTGCCAATGGGGCGAAAATTCGTACCCGGCTCCAAGCATTATGCCCCACCTCGTTTATTAGGTTCAAAACCATCTGCTTCAAAATCGTAAGTTCCAACTCCTACAATTGAAAACACTGTTTTACCCGTTACTCCCAAAATAATGATACCATGATGCTCCATAAAAACCTTGTAGTAAATCAGTATTAGTTATTTTTGGCTTATATCCAACAGCATTACCTTCATACACAATCATATTATTTTCATTCCAGGCATATCCAATTAGTAAATTTATTCCAAGTCCAGGAGCACTTTCAGAAAATATAGAAGCTCCATCAATTTCCCATTTTGCTGTCGGTGCAAAACCTAAACCACCTCCTAATACAAATCCCTTACGGTTGCCGTCAAATGACCATGCTGATGATGCGAGTAAAACAATAATGAATGTTGCGATTAGATGTTTTTTCATATCTCCTCCAATTTAAAGATTAATATTTCAGTAAGTATTATAATTATCTAAGAACAATATAATTAGTATTGCTGTCAAGTTGTTTGATGTAAAAAGGATAATCTTATCAATAAAAAAAGACAGGCATTGCCTGTCTTTTTTTTATATGCTGTCAAAAATTTACAAAGGTGTAGTAACAATGAATTATAAATTAAGGAGCAACTTTTTTCTTTCCTAAAACTCTGATTTCAATAGCTTCACCTCTTCGTTGTGTACCGGTACCAAAAATTGCAGCAGCAACTTTAGCACCAGAGCTAGCTTCTTTAATGTTAGGCATCAAGACACCATTAGCACCAAGTTTAGCAGCTTTTTTTCGAATAGCCTTATACATTCCAGCCTGAGAAGTGAATCCACTTGAACCGGTTGCCTCAATTATCGCAATTCTTACATATTCCAATGTATCTAACTCTGATTCATCTACGAATATTCGTACTTCCTCAGGTAGAACAGGGTCATATTGAAAACTTTCAGGTGCTAGTAATACTGCTTTAGTGGAAACACAGCTAGTTATTGTACACATTATAAGTACAATGAACAATGAGTTTAAGAATTTCATTATTTCTCCCATTTTAAAAGTTTAATTTAAACTAAAAATAATAGATAGCATAATCGATATCTTATGTCAAGCAATTACGGAATAAAAGGGTTGTCAGGAATCGGTTCTTGACAAACATTATTTAAATTTATTTCTACTCGTCGTCAATAATCTGTGCCAGTATCTTAGATACAGGAACAGATCCATCACCTGTCTCTTTCATCTGAGGAAAGAAAACAACGTCGCGAATTGTATGCTGATTGGTAAGAACCATCACAAGCCTATCTACACCAAACCCAAGTCCTGCGGTTGGAGGCATGCCGTAAGTAAGGGCTGTGATACAATCATCATCAAGAGGCTGTGCTTCATCATCACCCGCTTCCATTGCTTTACCTTGCTGAATAAACCGTTCCATTTGGTCGACAGGGTCATTCAGTTCTGAAAATGCGTTGCCCATTTCAAATGTAGAAATAAACAGTTCAAACCGTTCGGTTAAGCGAGGATTGTCCCGATGTTTTTTAGCAAGAGGTGAAATCTCAACCGGATAGTCGGTAATAAATGTTGGCTGTATAAGTGTCGGTTCGACTTTCTCTTCCCACATCGCTTCTACTACTTTACCCCAGTTGATAAGCGTGTCACTCTCAACATGAAACTCTTTCGCTTTTGATTTGGCATCTTCATAAGAGAGCTCGGAAAAATCAACCCCGGTTTCCTCTTTGATAGAGTCAAGCATCGATACCCAACGGAACTTCGGTTCAAAATCTATTTCATTCTCGCCATAAGGTATTTTATATTTTCCGTGAATAGCAAAGACTGTATCGCGCAGCATATTTTCAAACAGTTCCGCCATATCTTTGTAGTCGGCAAACGCCCAGTACATTTCAATCATGGTAAACTCAGGGTTATGAAAACGGTCGATACCCTCGTTACGGAAATCTTTACACAGTTCCCATACTTTGTCATAGCCTCCTACAATAAGACGCTTGAGATACAACTCATCGGCAATCCGCATATACATATCACGGTCAAGTTTATTATAAAAAGTCTTAAACGGTTTAGCATTACCTCCACCGTACATCGGTTGTAAAATAGGCGTTTCGACTTCAAGGAAATCTTTATTGTTTAAATAGTCCCGAACCATCTGAATGATTTTTGAACGCATCCGAAAAACATCACGCACCTCCGGATTTACAATCAAATCGGCATACCGTCTGCGGTAACGCTGTTCGGTATCGGTCAAACCGGAATGTTTATCAGGAAGTGGATGCAGTGATTTTGTTAACAGTTCAAATGAGGTTACTTTTAATGTTTTCTCACCTGTTTTGGTTGTAAACATGAACCCTTCAACGCCGACAATATCACCGAGGTCGACTGAGTTAAAAATATCAAACTGTTCATCACTGACTTTATCTTTGCGTACATAAATCTGAATTCTTTCAGATGAATCCCGTAAGTCGGCAAAAAATGTTTTTCCCATTTTTCTTTTCAGCATTATACGACCGGCAAAAGAAATTGATGTTTCCGCTTCAGCAAGCGAATCAAAATCAGCGATAGCATCTTTAATATGATGCGTCCGTTTGTAGCTGTATGGGTACGGGTTAATATTTTTGTTTTGCAGCTCTAATACTTTATCACGGCGAACTTTTATAAGTTCGGCAAGAGGTATCGAAATCTCCGTATCGGAGTTGTTGTCGGTTCTGTTTTTTTCATCAGACATATTTATTACTTCTTATATTTATATTGTTGTGAGAATTTTTTCCGGTTATGATTTTTTCAGCTTTTTCTTCAAAGCCTTTTTTACTAAGGCCGGTACCAACCCGGCAATATCTCCTCCATTAACAGCGACATCTTTGACGATAGTAGATGAAAGATATACCCAAGAAAGAGACGGCATTAAGAAAACAGTTTCTATCTCGTGAGCAAGTTTCCGATTCATAAGAGCCATTTGAAACTCATATTCAAAATCAGAAATAGCCCGAAGCCCCCGTATGATTGCTTTTGCTTTCATTTCAGTTGCAAATTTTGCCAAAAGCCCGTCAAACCCGACGACTTTTATTTTAGTAGAGGTCTCAATTTTTTTGACCGTTTCAGTCATCAAATAAATCCGTTCATCAAAATCAAAAAATGGGTTTTTCCCGGCATTCAATGAGACAGCAACTATAAGCTCATCGAACAAACAGGCAGACCTTTCAATTAACGAGATATGACCGTTAGTAACAGGGTCAAATGTCCCGGGATATATTGCTTTTCTTAATTCTTTTTTTGCCATCATTTTCTTTCAGTCTAACAGATTGTATCTGTCGGACAGATTTAATCTGTTTGGCAGATATAATAGGAGAAAATGAAGCAGAAATCAAGGTTAAACAACAGTCAGACCGAGAGCCACTAGATATTTGTCTAGTGAAATTTCTCGATTTTTGTTGCTGTCGCTGATAAATCCGGCATGGATTTCAGGGCGGGCTATTTCGATTCTTAAGTTTTTGCCTAAGGCATCAATTCGTTTGTCATCTATAAATTCTCCGATAACAAATAGTTTTGAAAGAGGAACTGATATACCGTTTTCCAAAAGTTCGGCAAGTTTATAATTAATGAGAGTCTTCAGTTCAATTATCAGATTTTGAAATGCATCGTTGTTTTGATGAAAACCGGAAGGTATCGGTAATCCGCCTAAGTCAACAATTTGTTGTTTGTAATAAAAGGCTATCGATGCCGACTTACTGCCAAAGTCAACAATAGCACCAAACTCTCCGCCGGATTGTTGACAGTATGTTAAAAATCCTCGGGCAAGAGCCGCCGCCCGCATGACTCCGCCGGAAGTAAAATCAACATCACCGTTCTGTTTTATAAAAGGTCCAATTAATTTGTGGGTCAATTCTTTGCGGATAGTTAAACCTAAATAATAATTATCAATCTTCGTCGGGATAACATCATATAAAAAATTATCGGGTTTATCCAGTTGGGCTGTCTCCAGTTCAAACCTTACTTTAAGCAAAGCATTTTCTTCAGACTGCAGACGAATATGTTTTATCATAGTTTGATTGTCAGGAAAAGAAACAACGATACGGTTTCCCTCAAGCAGATGATGCCCGTTAAAATGCTCTGCATCAAAACGTATAAGAGCTTTTATATCAGGTCGTCCGGTATGTTGGTCTACCCGGGCAACAAAATATGTTCCGTCTCGTTCATCTATGCCGATTGTAACAGAATCTTTTTTCAATCTTTTTGTACCTGTAAATAAGGTTTAATTTTTTCATACAGCTTTGGACCGATACCCCTGACATCGGTTATATCAATTTCTTTTTTGAATTGTGTATGCTGACGATAAACTACTATTCTGTCGGCCAATACTTTGCCTATACCGGGAAGAAGTTCCAAAGAATCCGCAGGTGCGTTGTTTGGATCAAGCATAAATATCCCGGTAAGTTTTTTTGTGTTGTCTCCGATATGTACTTCAAATTTTGGAGAATTTTTCGAGGGTGTCGCAAAATGTTTTATAAACTGCACCGACCCCAAAAGCAAAGCAGATACCACTAAAAACAAAAGGAATTTTATCTGTTTAGATGAGAAATCAAAATACTTATTCATAAAAAAATATAACTGATTGATAATAAGATGCAAGCTGATGTCTGAGATAATTCATTAAAATCATTGTTCTTATTTTAGTTATCACGAACGAAGCGTTACAATCTCATCTTTGAGAAACTAACGAACTTGAAAAATTGAGTCGGTTGATTCAGGTAGAGGAAGTAGTCTGTATGATTTTTTGTCTAATGAATCTATTGATAACTTACTTAGAGAGATTGAACTTTTTGAAACTATCGCTTTGCTATAAATCCCGAATTGTAGTTTGCTTGATTGAGTTAAGTTTGATTTGTAGCCCATAAACAATTCACCGTTATACGATTTCAGCAGGTTAGCCAAAAGAGAAATCGGAAAATCTCCCATTTCAGTATGGCCGACAAAAATAGCATCGGAGTCGGCATCTGTTAGCAATTTGTTCAAATCGACCTGAGTAGCAGATTTGTCCGAATGACATATATGCGGAAAATTCAGATAGTGTTCTTTTGCTTGTGATTTTGTTATAACAATTTTTACTTTATCAAAAACAGCGGCATAATTTCTAAAAGCTTGTTCCAATAAAGCTCGTTCTACGATTTTATCGGTTGTAAATTTGCTTGCAGGTTGCGAAGGTATCACAATATAACAATCCATCTCTTTGTACCACTTACACATATAACACATTCACCGATTTTAGGGGATAAGTTTCTTGTAAGGTTTTAGATAAATTGATTTGCCGTTTATAAAACGGAAGTATGTGAGCTTTTGATATTTTCAATGTTCTAAAAATAATAAAAATGAAAATTCGAATGGAAAAGCAACAAAAATATTTTGTTTTCTAAAAAATCTGATTTTCTGTCTTTGGGAGGAGCGAAGTTCGCCTAGGCGAATAGCAATCTCATCTTTACAATCAGGCAACTGAACATCCTACTGAGTGTATCACCGAGTCACCCTGAACTTGTCGAAGGGGAAATAATGGCAGGTCAGGTCTTGCGGGAGATACCTGACAAACAGCAATCCAATAGCTTATTTTATCTCTAATTTTTCGGGGTCAACAACTTCACCGGAAACTTGGTTAAGGATTTTAAAACTATTCAACCTGTTATCTGCATCAAGTCCCCATCCGGTTATTACATCACCCTGTTTGGTAATACGAACAAAGGCATCACTTTTAATTCGGTTGGTATAGGAATTCCATCTCAGATATTCGGTCTCAAGTTTTGATGAGTCATCGGTGATGACTACAACATTACCGTAAATCTGTACTGCTCCCTGTACTTCTTTAATAATTCCCGAGTCACCGGTTATAGTAGTTGTTGAATTACCGAGTGAATCTAAAATTCTAATATCCAGCACAAAGGCAAGCATCGAATCTTGGGCGTCAAATTTTATAATTTTTTCAGCAAGTATCTCAGAAGTCATCTCACCTTTTTTATAAAACTTGATTTGAGCAACTCGTAGTTCCGAATCGGGTAGTTTGATAGAATCAAACTCAGAGGTTAACTTCTCGGAGGTATTGTTGCGGTCGGAACAACTGATAAGAGATAAACTCAATACTGTAATAATATATAAAATCTGTTTTTTCATTTTCATCCTGTTCATATTCTTTATAACTATATCGGCGTGTAAAGGTCTCAAATTTCTGAAAAATGTCAAGAGGATTTTACGAAAAGAAGCAATTTTGTGAAACTAACATAACATAAAGCAGAGCAATGACTTAAAAGGTTAGGCTTACGGCTTCCACTGATATTTTTTTAAATCTATTTGATTGGAAAGAGAAAATTTGACTTTTTCGGCGATTAAATGAGCTTTTTGGATTTCATACCCTTGATTTTCTTTCAAAGATATTTTCCCTTCGGAATTGATAACCCGATGCCAGGGGAGATTATGTTTTTTGGATGATGAATGTAAAATCCGCACGACTTGCCGGGCTGCTCTCGGTGAACCTGCCAGAGCGGCAATTTGTCCGTAGGTGGCGACTTTCCCTTTCGGGATTTGTTGTATCAAAGCAATTACTGACTCGGAAAAGGGAGTGAGCATCTTTATAATTTGATACCGATTTGTAAGCTAACTATATATTGAGTGCTTCTTATCACATGAGGGATACTTCCATACTGAGTATTTGGGTCTACGCCGGATTTGTGTTCATACCATAATTGCATTTGCGAGCCTTCTGCTTTAAAAGTATTAAAAGAATAATTTAGTTGAACGAATGAAATATATTTATAAGGTAAATCATATTGGATATGTAAATCAGCAGTATACCCCATGCCGATACTATTTGAAGTGCTAATTTTTTTCCTCAGCGTATGATCATCAGTATCATTCAAAAAAACAGGAGCTAAGGCTGCTATTATTTGAGTTTTGAATTTATCTGTAATATGAATATCACTTTGTAACCCTATTTCAAATTGTGCCACCTGTAATCTATATTTAAGGACGAGAGAATCTTGGGCACCGGATTGTACAATAGTAGAATCAAAATACTTAACTTCTATTGTGTCAAAGGGACGATACCAACCATCGTACCCGATGATATCCTGATTTATATCCTGATAGCGACCGCTGAAAAAGATAGATACATTAAAACTGTTTTTAAGCATTATACGGAACCTGATTTCAGCTTTTATAATTGACAACTCCGATTCGGCATCCGATTCAGTATAACTAAATTGGGTGTAAGGGAACAAAGTTGAAAAACCTTCCCAATCAGAATTTTTCATTTTATTGTTTGGATCAGATAAGGATCTGAGATATTTTAATTTTACTCCCCAGCTGCTTGGGTCTCTGTCTGAAAATAAGTTTACAGATAATCCACCTATTTTTGTATCTAAAGGAAACTTTAATAGTGAATTTATGCGCCACTCTGTAAGCACGGGTGAACCGGTGATATAATTTAAAAATTCAAATCTGTAATCCATCTCGTATTCTGCAAAACCTCCCATGAGACCAATCTCGGGTTGGAAAGTAACTCGTAAAGATGCCTGCGATTGTGTGAAACAAATGGAAAAGAAAATTATTATGACAGCTATTTTGTTTTTATTCATAAGTCCCTCTCGATAATCTCTTAAATTTAGAAAGTTATACCTATTTGTAAACCGATACCGAATTGCTTGCTTCTGATTGTATGCGGGATACCTGAAGAAATATTACCGGTGTCATCTTCGGGAGAACCGGGGTCATCACCATACCACTCCTGTGTCTGTGCTCCGTTACCGCTGTAATAATTATATGATGTACTCAATTGTATATAAGAAAGAGTACTATGGGATAGGTCATATCTTAAGTTAAACCCGGCAAGAAACCCGTTGCCGTCACCTTTTGATTTACTCAGTTTATTTCTGAGAAGATGGTCATCAACATCATTAAATGATGCCGGGGCAAATGCAAATTTTAACTGCGAAGTTACATTTTCAGATAAATAAATATCGCTTAACAATCCGATTTTGAATTGTTTATATTCAATTTTATAGTATAGTCCGTTCACACCTTCATAACCGGAAAAAATTCCTGCTGTTTCGCTGTACATATTGAGACTGTCTATAAAACTTTTTTGCCACCCCTCAATACCGAACAAATTCTGCTCAATTTTTTGATACCGTCCACCTGCGATTATAGAAATATCCATCCTACTTTTTTGTATGATACGAAACCGAGTTTCAAAATCAAAAATAGTCATATTCATTTTAGCTTCAGATTCTGTTTCGCTCCATAGCATGTATGGAAATTTCGATGTAATTTCATCCCAATCTCTGTCAACCATCTTACTTTTCGGGTCGTTTAAATTAGTGAGATACTTTAATTCTATTGACCACCGGTTTGGATTTTCTATCGGACGAATCTCAGCAGTTAGTCCGGCGATTGTTACATCAAGAGGATATTCCAAAAGAGAAGTTATCCGCCGTTTTGCATAAACGGGTGAACTGCCGGAAGAGTCGATAAAACTACCTTGTATATCCATCTCATATTCGGTTGTTCCACCCATGACTCCTAATTCCGGTGCGAATGTAATTTTAAGTTTTGCGTGAGAAGATGTAATTGAACATAATATAATAAGAAAAGCGAATATAGTTTTTTTGACAGACATATATCCCTCGTGAAAATAGTGAACAATTTATTTTTTAAAAGATAGGTATTAGATAATCAGATGTAAAGTATAAGAAAAAAATTATCTGTCTATTTTTTCGCCGGTCATTGCTTCTATTTCGGCAAGAAGTTTTTCCTCGAGTTCTTCTTCTTTGAAACGGGAAACGACTTCACCTTTTTTAATCAGCATCCCCATACCGTCACCACCTGCAATACCGATATCGGCAGCTTTTGCCTCACCGGGACCGTTTACGGCACATCCCATAACAGCAACTTTAAGAGGTGCTTTCAAGTGAGCCGTCTTTTTTTCAATTGATTCGGCTAAAGGAATTAAATCTATCTGGCACCGTCCGCAAGTCGGACAGGCGATAACCTCGATACCATCTTCTTTGAGATTACATGACTTTAAAATTTTATGAGCAACAGGAGCTTCATGAATCGGGTCAGCCGATAACGAAACCCGAATAGTATCACCTATACCGGTCATCAGAATTGCTCCGATACCGACTGATGATTTTATAGTACCGGTCTCAAGCGTACCCGCTTCGGTAATTACTATATGCAGAGGATAATCACACCGTTCGGCAACCATTTGATATGCCCAAAAAGCAGTTTGTGTATCGGTTGATTTTACGGATATAACAATATCTTCAAAATTCATAGATTCCAACACCGCAATTTCACGCATCGCCGCCTCGGCAAACGCCTCGGGAGAGTTATGTCCGTACTTTTTTAATATATCTTCAGGAAGCGAGCCGGAGTTCACTCCGATACGAATCGGAACGCCTTTGTCTTTGGCAGCCGATGTAACCTCGCGGACTTTCCATTCTGCCCCTATATTACCCGGGTTAATACGAATTTTGTCAAATCCTGCCTCAATAGCTTTAAGGGCTAGTTTGTATTGAAAATGTATATCTGCGACAATCGGACGGGATGAGTCGACAAGTTCTCTGATTTTTTTCAGATTATCGCCGGCGTCATGGTTTAGTACCGAAATTCTGACAATATCACAACCGGATTCGTAGAGAGCGTTTATTTGCGAGGCGGCTGTTTGGGCATCACGGGTATCTGCGGTTGTCATCGACTGCACCGCAATCGGAAATCCGCCTCCGATAAGCACATCGCCAATTTTTACAGAGCGACTTTTTCGTCGTTTTACAGGATAGTCTAGTTTCATATTTTTCTATTTTCTAATTTATTACTTTGACCGTTTATCAAAAAGTGATATAGTTTATTTGATTTTACGCATCAACGCAACAGAAAGTTGGAATTATTTTGATTTGGCTTAAAAGAATAGCACCGTTTGTACTTATAGCTGTTTTGTATTTCGGAAATATATATTACACCGAAATGCAGGCAGAAAAAAAGAAAGCTGAAGAAAAACGGTATGCTCTTATAACTGCCCTGGCGTGGGTAGGTTCTTTAAAACACCGTGATGAACCGAATGATTATCTTTGTTTTCGGGATTCACTTCTTGAGGAACATAATCTGACTAATGATTCTCTGAAGATTTTCATGCAGTCGTATGAGAACCATGCTGAAGATTTAGGAAAAACAGCCGCTTATATCAAGGCGTATGTCGATTCACTGCTGCTTATCGAGGACAGCCTTCGGATTATCGCCGATTCTGTGGCGGTGGTGGACTCGGTTGATAAACTAAACGAATAACTCTACTTGACAAAAATAGACATTTCCGTTATTTTTAAACAGTTGAAAGAACAATAATAGTATTTAATAGGAGGCGAGCTATGAAGTCAATAGCTGTTATAATACTTTCTTTTTTTATTATCAGTTCAGCACAGTCACAATGTGATTGCTCTAACCAGGGAGATTTAAACGCAAGCGGAACTATAGATATATCGGATTTAATATTTTTTGTAGATTATTCGTTTAATTCAGGTTCAGAACCGTTTAGTGACATTACTTGCTCTTTACCTAATCGTGGTGATTTAAACTGTGATAATCTTGTAGATATTTCGGATATTATATATATGGTTCAATACTATTTTCAAAACGGTTTTGCTCCATGTGATTATTGTATCATCGAGAATTTTCCACAACCCGGCAATGTTGATTCCCTTACCTATCAGCAAGTTTGGGATTTATATTTCACTATATTTGATAACGACAGTTCAGTATACAATTATATAAATTTTCCGGGAGTAATTACAGATACCGCCTCTTTTTACAACGGGTTGTATACGTCTTATTTTACTCAACAAAAACAATTCTCTAAAGTTTCTCAAATCCGTTTACCGTTGAATGTTTTAAATTCTATTAAACAACTACCCAAGTCATCATTTGTAATTGACTCAACTCAGAAAGCGCTTCCTTCTATTTCGTTTATTCCTTCTTTTATAGACTCAAATGATATTGAGTATTCACCGACAACCTTTACTATCAATGATAACTTTATTCAGTATGACTCTATGTCGGAATCTTTTCACGGGGGAACAGGATTAATACCGTCCCTTGCTGAAAATTTTATAGAGATTATGTCAAGTCCTCCTCAAGACCCTACTCCTCAACAAATAACAGATTTTTGTGGACAGGACTCACTCTTTATAAACGCTTCTCTGTTTGCTGTCCGTCATAATAAAAACTATACCCTATTTACTTTCGGTAATACTTATTTGAATAGCTATTCAAACAACTTTTATATTATGAATATTAAAGAATACGACTGTCTGACAGATACGACAAAACAATATTATCTTATTTTTTATCATTATTATTTTACTCTGCATGAAAATTCTACGTTAATGACTGAAAATAAAAACAATATGATATTTTACAATGAGTATTAGTTTTTAATTTTAACAATAAATATTAATATTTGAAAAACATATAAAAAAGGTCTGTCCGAGAATTTCGGAAAGACCTTTTTATATTTCAGTAATGATGTTCTGTATCTCTTACAACGTGCTTCCTTTTACAAGCCCGATTCTATTCGGAGATGCTCCTCCTTCACCGTCACCGGTGTACCAAAGCAAATAATGTCCTTCGATGTTAAGCGGAATTGTCGGAATAATAGCAGCAGTAGGATGTTCCAAATCACCCGAATCAAACGGGAGTGGGACTTTATTGTCTGAACTTGGTAACAGAATCGGAAGAGCAGACCTGTTCCAATTGAGACCGTTCGAGGATGTTGCATAGCCGAGGGTACTTTGAATGTTGGCAGCATTGTCGCCTGCTTCATACCCAAGTTTGTATCTTTCAGGAGAATTAATCGCAACAGTTGTGTCTATCAATACTGTCGGAGCATTTATAGAGTACGCATCAAACTGACCGGCTGCTCCTTGTGCAAAAACAGCTGTTGCCGCCGAACCTGTATTTCCCGATGCATCTTTGATTACCCATGCGACACCGTCGGTAGACTCGGCATATCCAACTACTCCGGCACCGTCTTTACCCCCCGAGGTTGTATTGATTGCTTCAAACCACATTTTGTAGGTATTGCCGTCTAAAATAACAGCTGGGTCGGCAACCCGAACAGATCCAAACGACGGGTTGAGTCCTGTACATTGCGTGAAGCCCGTCCAACTGATTCCGTCCGGCGAGGTTGCGTATATAATAGAACTGGCGGCACCGTTCCGTCCTTCAAACCAAATTTTATATTTTCGAGTTACTTCTCCGGTTCTACTGTCAGAAATGACCGACGGGTCAGTTGCACCTGTTTCATACCCGGTACCGCCGGGAGAGATAACTTGAGTCCTCCCTATAGTAAGTAGTACGAAATCCTCTTCTGTTGATGTTACCAATCCGATACTGTTGGTACCGCCTGCATCACGAGCTTCATAGAAAAGCATAAAGTCATCATTGTTAACTCTTGTTTTATCGTAGACAATTGCCGGAGAGTCAACATCTCTGGAATCAAAATTAGATCCCTCTGCTAATATCGGGGCAACATTTCCGTTGTTGTTACGAACCCTACTGAAAACAATCAGATTTGATGTTTCTGTAATAACATTGGGAGGTGTCACAGAGTTTCCACTACTGCATTTTATAAGCGTGAAAGATAATACAATAATCAGTAAATTTAGTATCTTATCATTTTTCATTTTGTGTAATCCTATTTTATTAAAAGTCTTTTTTTATTAGTATATTATCGACACCTATATAGTATTATTTTGGAGTTCCCCCGCAAAAACGGACAGGTAGTTAAGTATGTTATGTCATCTCTCCAAGTCGAGCTTCCAGCATCTCAAATTGAGCCGGACTCTTGTATCCTAAGCTCGAATGACGACGGTTACGGTTATAAAACAATTCAATAT
>JAJRXM010000053.1 GCA_024276275.1 Candidatus Zixiibacteriota bacterium | reverse complement strand
GCCAATTTACCTCCGAGATGCGACATAAAGATATTCTCATTGGACGGTGATTTGGTTCGACATCTTTTACATGACAAAGATATTTCCGACCCGACTTATAGCCGCGACAGTTGGAACTTGATAACACGAAATACGCAGATGGTTGTAAGCGGGCTTTATTATTGGACTGTCGAGTTTCCAGACGGTGAAGTGCAGATGGGCAAGTTTGTGGTGATTATGTAGGTAATCTTTGGCAGACGAGGACATAGCAACGAAAAAGCATGTATACTTTTCTGCACTGGACTCCGTGTCAAGCACGGAGAGGAGTGACGGGAGTGGCAGTTTGTAGGGGCGTTTCGTGAAACGCCTTTTTGATACAACATCTGTAGGACAGACATTCTTGTCTGTCAGGCGTTTCGCCTTACAGCACAAAGAAAAAGAATTTACGACCTACTTATTGTTCGTTATATTTGGAATATAATTAATTTATTCTATCGCATCAAAAGCATTTTCATAATGCTCTAAGTTTCCGTCAACATATGTGACAACATCAAACCGCATATCTATATCGGTTAAATTGTTTACAAGTATATATTGATTGGCGGCATTTGAAAGGTTTATAATTTTCTTTTGGTTAACACGTTCTGAGGGGTGTCCGAATTTTTTTGATGATGCCGACTTTACTTCGACAAAAATAATCAGATTATCTTTTTTTACAATAAGGTCTATTTCATTACGACCTGCCTGCCAGTTTTTTTCTAAAATCTCATAGCCAAGAGATTCAAAATAGTCTCCGGCTAGTTTTTCAAACTGACGACCTCGTTCTCTGTTATCTTTGCTATAATTATTCTTTTTAGAAAAGGGCATACTGATTTAAAACTTCTGCGACCGGCTTAAAAGTTTTCCGGTGAATATCTGTCGGACCAAATTCTTTTAGCTCGGCAATATGTGCTGAGGTCGGATAGCCTTTGTGTTTTGCAAATGAAAACGACGGATAGAGTGCCTGATAGCGGTCCATAATTCTATCACGGGTAACTTTGGCAACTACCGATGCTGCCGCAACAGATTGACATAAGGCATCACCGCCGATAACAGCATATTGCGGATGTGAAATTTTGGGGATAGGATAGTTACCGTCTACAATAATAAAATCCGGTTTTTCTTTTAAATCACAAACAGCCTTACGCATCGCCATGAGGGATGCCTGTAAAATATTTATTTTGTCGATATCTTCATTATCTAAAATACCGATGGCACACACTAAACCGAGTTGAGCAATCTCATCAAAAATACGGTCACGTTTTGCGGGTGACAATTTTTTGGAATCAGTCAACCCCTCAATTGTAACATCATGAGGCAAAATAACGGCAGCTGCGACAACCGGACCTGCCAATGGACCCCGTCCGACTTCATCAACTCCGCATACAGAACTATATCCCTGATTGTGAAGCATATCTTCTAAATTTTCTAGCATCGCATTAAACTGACTATTCTTTTTGGTTTTCATTGTTATCTGCCTATATGATATTTTCTTTTTTCTGAGCATGCAACAAAATAATTTATATTATTGTTATCGGCTTAAAAGTATTGTAATATTAGAATGTTATGAAAAAAACAAAAAACAATGAAAAGAAAGATATAAATGAGCCTTTCAAGTTTAAAATAGTTGCCGGAACGCTCAAAGGCAGGACTATTAAGGCTCCTAATTTAGGGGTTACACGCCCTCCCTTAACCCGACTACGAAAATCTATTTTTGATTTTTTGAAACCGTACCTAGAGGATGCCCATTACTTGGACCTTTTCTCCGGAACAGGTTCGTATCTTTTTGAGGCGGTCTCGCGTGGCGTTACAAGTGCCACAGGTGTCGAACTTGAAAAACAGTTAGTTGAATCTATAAACAAACAAGCGGAACGGTTTTTAGTTACCGATAGACTAAGTTGTATTTCTGAGGATGTTTTTAAAGCTATTCCGAGATTTGAAAGACAGCAAAGAAAATTTGATATTATTATGATAGCACCTCCTCAATATCTGGGAATTATCGACCAAACTTTATCGACCCTTCGGGAACATCGTATAGTATCGGATGACCATCTGATACTATGTCAGCATGATACATCGGAGACAAAAGAAATATCTTTTGACGGTTTTGCAATAGAACAACAACGCAAATACGGCAACACAACTTTTACGGTCATGCGGTTGGGGTGAATGTATTAATTAAATAATCATTGGAGGTTTAATGTTTGAAAACATAATCGGTTCAATCGGTATCTTAGGAATACTAATATTATTAGGCAGTATTATTTTAAACGTAATGATAATTGTTCGTTTCTTTGAAATGTCATCTCACGTAAAAAATCTAAACAAAATAATTAACATCTATTATCAAAAAGATTTTGCTGAAAAAATAAAGTAAGATAAACTAACGACAGAGACCGAAGACTATCTTTGTATCTATTGTTCTAATAAAGTTGGGCTGGAAAAAAGTGAGAGAGAATCTAAAATTTTTATCTGTCCTTATTGTTATAAAGAAAATGATCTTAATTAAATTTTGTAGGTTAGGAGGTCAGTCCTCCTGACTGCTGTCGGGTTCTGCACGCCAAGGCGTGCTTGGAACGCCGACCTACTGATATTTTACATCCTTCCACCACTCCTCTCCGGCTTCAGCCGGAGTCCAGAATGCTTTAGTTGTAGGTAAAATCTTTCATACAGAAGATATTGTATATCTACTAAAACCATAAAGAAAAACACCCCCGACCCCTCGGGGAGTCAGTAACAGTTATCTGTTACAGTACTAATATCGTTTGTATAATTTACAAAAGGTGCCAGCATTGTTTTAATCTTTTTATAATTGTCATTTCCCTTCTTTTAAGAGGGGATTAAGTTCTTGTAGGTCGGGTTCCGTTGGTTTGAAATCGCCAGATTTCAAAATCGAGAAACCCGACATGATATAAAAAAATTTTGGGTTTCACAATGTCGGGTTTCTCCTCAAGAGAATCTAACGATTCTATTTCGTCAGAACCCGACCTACTAAAACTAAAAGTGAATTGTGAACTGACACTTTGTCGACAGTTCTCAATTTTGATAAATCAAAATCAGGAACTATCGAAACTATAAAACAGGCAAAAAAAACGCCTGAGTTAACAGGCGTTTTAATTTTACAAATTCAGAAAATACTTATTGGCAGGAAATCCACCCAGGCGGACTGACAACACATTAGGGCAGACGAGGGCGTCTGCCGCTCACATGATTATTCTGATTTTTCCGCTTTAGGTTCCGCTTTGGCTTTTGGAGCCTTCTTAGCTTTATCAGCTTTTTTCTCTTTAACAACCTTTGGAGTATCAACAATTTTCTCTTTGATACGAGCGGATTTACCGGTTAAGTCGCGTAAGTAATACAATTTTGCACGACGGACTCTACCGGAACGGATTAGTTCAACTTTTTCAATATTCGGTGAATGAGTCGGAAAGACTCTTTCAACACCTATACCGTTAGACATTTTCCGAACAGTAAATGTCGAGTTGGTTCCGCTTCCACGAGTTCCAATAACAGTGCCTTGAAAAACCTGCACTCTCTCTTTGTCGCCTTCTTTGATTTTTACGTGGACACGAAGAGTGTCGCCCGAGTTAAAATCAGGAAGATCATCCTTCATATAACTCTTTTCGATTTGGGCAATTCTTTTCATGAAATCATTCCTTTCAATCTCTATATATTATTTCTTTTTATCTTCTATAAACTTTAATTCATCATCAGTTAAATCAGCATTTTTTAAAAGGTCGGGGCGATTGGTCATACATTTTTTTATCGCTTCAAATCTTCTAAAACTTTTTATTTTTTTATGGTCTCCGCTTAGTAGTTCTTTTGGAACCGCTATATCATTATATTCGGCCGGTCGTGTATAACAGGGGGTTCCTGTTATCTGGTCCATATATGAATCGTCAAGTGCCGATTCAAAATTCCCGAGCACTTTGGGAATCAATCTTCCGACCGCTTCAATCATAACCATCGCAGCAGGTTCACCGCCTGTCAGAATATAATCACCGATAGATAATTCATCAATCTCGTACAGCTGTAAAATTCGTTCATCAACGCCAAGATAATGTCCGCAGATAATAGTCAGTCTTTCACAAAGAGAGTTTTCAATCGCAGTCGGTTGACAAAATTGTTTACCTGCCGCAGAAGTAAGAATTATTTTTTCTTTTTCGTTTTTGACATTTTCAGATTTATGAACATACCCTAGCGATCTCAAACAGGCATCAATCGGTTCAACTTTAAGAACCATACCGCCGCCGCCGCCAAAGGGTGTTTCATCTACCGTTTTATGTTTGTCAAAAGCAAACTCGCGGAGATTTATTATTTCGATGTCAAAGAGCTTTTTATCAACCGCTTTCCCTATAAGTGATTGTTTCAGCGACAAGCTGAAAAAATCGGGAAAGAGAGTGATAATTTCAAATTTCATTTTTACCTAACCGGTTTAATCTATTAAGCCGGCTTTGTCTATCAATACAAGTTTGTTGTCGATATCAATCGACTTAACAAAATGCTTTACAGCCGGAAAACGAATCAACTCATCTGTTGCTGTTTTGATAAGATAGACATCATTTGCCGGGTACTGTTCTACATCAATAATTTCACCAATTGTTTCATCTGTGTTAACAGATTTTACTTGGCACCCTACTATATCAAACACATAAAACGATTCTTCAGGCAACTCTTCTAAATCATCTTTTAAAAGAGCAATTTCACGATTGGTAAAGACTGCGGCATTTTCCGGGTTGTTGACACCTTTCAATTTCACCACAGGACGGTTTCCGATAAGAGTCGTATTGATAATTTCGAATTTCTTCCACTTTGATTTGCTCTTTACAAAGAACTCATCTAAGTCTAAAAACCGTTCGATATCATCGCTGACCGGTGTAATATACAAATCACCGTTTAATCCTCTGGTACGTCCAAGTTTACCGATTATGATATATGTATCATTAACAAAATTATTCTAAAATTTCCAGTACCGCTCTTTTACCTTGTCTGGCAGATACTGCTGCAAGCAAAGTACGGATTGATTTAGCTGTTTGACCTTGTTTACCTATTACTTTTCCAAGATCGCCTTCACCTACTCGTAATTCATAAACTGTTGTACGACTTCCTTCGACTTCTTTTATATCAACCGCATCCGGGTTATCTACTAACGATTTTACTATAAATCCGACAAAATCTTTCATCTTACGTCCTTTTCAATGTGTGTATCAGGTATCGTTTTTGACATTTCACTTTCATTTAAATCTGCTATGCAGCAACTCACCCTGCTATTCAGCAGGAGCGTCACCTTCGGTAGCTTTTGCTTCTTTAGCAGCTTTAGCATCTTCAGCTTTTTTTGCAGCAGCTTCTTCGGCTTCTTTTTCTTTTGCGGCGGCTTCAGCAGCAGCAGTTTCGGCAGCGGCTATAGCAGCTTTTTTAATCTTACGGGTTTTCTTTTTCCGTTCGTTGATAGTTCCTTTTAGTTCAATAGCGGAAACATCTTCACCCTTTTTTGCTTTATTATATTTTTCAATAAAGCCTATTTGGGTTAAAAGAGTTTTCACGGTAGAGGTTGGAGTGGCACCATCATTTAACCATTTAGTCAATTTGTCCTCGTTAATTTTCACTTCAGCCGGATTTGTTATCGGATTATATGTTCCGATAATTTCCAGAAAGCGACCGTCACGGGCACGGCGTGAATCGGCAGTAACAATACGATAGTACGCTTGTTTCTTTTTGCCCATTCTTAGTAATCTAACATTTACAGCCAATTAAAAAACCTCCTTAAAAGTTTTTTTAGAAACGAGGCATCCCGCCCGGGATTCCACGCATCTTCTTTTTATTAAAATTTCCAAACATTTTTTGCATTTGGTGAAATTGCTTCAGTAGTTGGTTCACCGATTGAACAGTATTACCAGAGCCAGCAGCAATTCTTTTTTTTCTGGAACCGTCAATAATATTCGGGTTCCGTCGTTCTTTTATTGTCATCGATTTAATAATCGCAACCATTCGTTCCATGCCCCGCTCATCAACTTTAACCCCCTTGAGAGCTTTACTTGCTCCCGGAATCATACCTAAAAGCGATTCAAGCGGTCCCATTTTTTTAGCTGTTCCATTTGAGCCAGAAAATCTTCAAAATCAAATTTCTGTTTCAGAAGTTTTTCCTGCATTTGGGCAGCTTGGTCTAAATCTATATTTTCCTGAGCTTTTTCAACAAGAGAAAGAACATCACCCATGCCTAAAATACGGGATGCCATCCTGTCGGGATGGAACTGTTCTAAATCGGCAAGTTTTTCACCCATCGAGGCAAGCTTTATCGGACATCCTGTTACTTCTCGAATCGAAAGAGCAGCACCACCGCGAGCGTCGCCATCCATTTTGGAAAGCACAACACCGGTAATACCGAGTCGGTCGTTAAATGATTGAGAAACATTAACCGCATCCTGTCCGGTCATCGCATCGGCAACCAAAAGGATTTCATCCGGCTTTGTATTTTGTTTGATATTTTCAAGCTCTACCATCAGTTCATCATCAACATGAAGTCGTCCGGCAGTATCTAAAATAACTAAATCTATAAAATTCTTTTCGGCATACTTAACCGCTTCACGACAAATTTCCGGTGGTTGTTTTCCCTCTAAGAAAAAATGTTCGACTTGAATAGAGTCAGCCAAAACTTGCAGTTGTTTAACTGCAGCAGGTCTGTTTATATCGGCGGCAACTAAAAGCGGTTTTTTCTTTTTACGTTTTGCCTGTAAAGCCAGTTTTCCTGAAAGAGTTGTTTTACCCGAACCTTGTAGTCCGCAAATCATATAGACTGTCGGTGTTTTGTCAATCGGAGCAATAGGTTCTGCTTTTGTACCTAACAATGCCACCAACTCATCATGTACAACTTTAATAACTTGTTGAGATGGGTCGAGAGCTTTTAAGACTTCGGTTCCGACTGCTTTTTCTTCTACAGATTTAATAAAGTTTTTGGCGACTTTATAATTAACATCTGCTTCAAGTAAAGCCTGCCGAACTTCTCGCATAGCATCCTTGATATTCTTTTCAGATAGAATACCTTTACCACGGAGTTTTTTAAAGGCGGAGTCTAATTTGTCAGATAACGAGTCAAACATTTCTTTCTCTAATTTTTCACACGCAATAAATATGTGTGACTGTAATCAGCATCGCAAGAAGTCCTATAGGACAACGTGGCTCTCTCGGTTTTTTTCCCAAGCAGATAATGCCACAAGTAACACGTTACTTCACAATGACTACCCTGAGCCTGTAATAATCGATAATACACAGGGCGTAGTTGTTTCTCATTCAGACGCAGCAGCCTAAGCTGCTCCAACTGATTTAGCCCAACAATATAGCAAAATTCAGCTTTTAGGCAAGTAATTAATCAGCTAAAACGTTAGGCTTCTCAGGCTTTGAAGCTGCTTCTAGCCAATGAATAACAACAGGTTACAGAATTATTGATTTATTTTGAGTTGATGAGATGTTTTAACTACTCTTAAAGTCTATTCTTTTTTAAGTTTGACAACTAAAACCATGATATACATACTGGTTAAGCTATTGTAATTGAAAATTAAAATATACTTTTGGAGGATGTCAGATGTCGCAAAAACCTAATAATCAAATTCCCAAAATTGATAGTTCTGTATCTATTGAACAACTGCAAAAACAATTGATAAATCAAGGTAAACAAAACGAACAAAATTTTCCTATGGCAATGATGGCAGGGTTTGTTGCTGCTCTTGTCGGTGCTATTATTTGGGCGGTTGTAACTTATTTCACAGATTATCAAATCGGTTTTATGGCTATCGGTATCGGTTTTCTTGTCGGAATCACTATTAACAAAATAGGTAAAAGTACCGAAATACATTTTGGACTTGCCGGGGCTGTATTATCTCTGTTTGGCTGTTTATTCGGTAATCTGCTTACTTCCGCAATTTATATTTCCAACATTGAATCAATAGGAATCATTGATATTCTCATGCAATTGGATTTTTCTATTATAACAGAAATAATGATAGAAACATTTTCACCAATGGATCTGTTGTTCTATGGACTTGCGGTCTATTACGGATTTAGATATGCAATAGCTTCCGAACAGGTCGATGAAACTAAAGAGTCAACTGAACAACCTCCTGTCCAAAGCTGAAATATAAAATTATCATCTATTTTAAAAATAAAATTATCAGACTACTGCTCAGTATTATTTGTAGTAAAAAAATCAAACTTCCGACCAAAAGTGCCGCTCTGCCGTCTTTTAAAATTGAGCCGAATGTAATTCTCAGTCCTATGCCTGCCATTGCAATTATAAGAGTGTAGTGACTTATTTGGCTTATGATGTTTATATATTCTTTAGGAAGTAAACTAAAAGTTGGGATGAGAGAAAACAGAACAAACCCGATTATGAATAACGGTATTCCTGCTTTTTTACTGTTTTTCTTCTCGGCATCATTGTTGTTCTTCTTTAAAAAGATAAACATCAGAACAAATACAAGAGGGGTCAGCATCAGTATTCGCACCATCTTTACAATAGTCGCGGTCTCTCCCGAAAGATTACTGACCGAAAACCCTGCAGCAACAACCTGACCGACCGCCTGCAAAGTAGAACCGATAAGTATCCCTGAGTTTATATCAGTAAGTTGTAAGAAAAGAGAACCGAGAAACGGAAGAATAAAAATACCGATTGTACCTAAGAAATTTACAATCGCAATAGATAACCCGACCTCTTCTTTTTTTGCTCCAATAATCTGCTCTGTTGCCGCTATTGCGGAACTTCCGCAGATACCGTTGCCGATTCCTATGAGAAGAGCAAATTTTGAATTAAGTTTAAAAAGTTTTGCAAACAGAAGCGATGACAATACTGCAGTTAATACTATCACAAATAATATTAGAATAGATTTATAGCCGAGTTTTTCTAATATGAGAAAATTTAAATTCACACCCATGAGTGCGACAGCAAATGATAAAATCTGTTTCTCGCTAAAAGTTATCCCTTGTTGAAAGGTATCAGAGATTTTTGCGACATTGCCGACAATAATGCCTAAAATAATTGCAATGACAACAGCACCGATTGGAATGTACGTTGATAATACAACAGAAACTATACCGATGAGAGTGCAGAGAGCAATACCGTATGTTGTCTTTAAAAAATCTATCTTACTATCTTCCTGTTTTACGCGTCTTGATTGATACTAAAATAGTTACACGAACACAATATATATAAGTTTATAATTTTTAAATGAACTAGCTCGTTTCTCGTTGTTTTTGTAGGGAACTGGGCTGCCTGTTCCTCTTATGACAGGGCAATACCCTGTCACTACAAATATTAGGTTCAGGCAGGCCTGAACCCTACACAATATTTCTATTTATTACTCAAATATTTCCACACCCCCTCTCCTGCGAAGGCAGGAGTCCAGCACTTGATACTAATAATATCTTCATAATTGATACAAGAGTATAGTAAATTCAAAAAACACAACATCATTTAAGTAATAAAAAAGTATATAAATAAATGGACAGGATAAAAAGTTAAAGTATCACTATTCTATTTCTTACACGGTTTCGGTGTAGATCTTTTATGACCTTTCACCGGAACTGTTTTCGGTCCTGGTTTTTTACCAGTCCGCTCTGTTCTTGTAACTTTTTTACAAGGCATAACAGCTCCTCCTTTCAATTTTATTTCCCCATTCCCGAGGATTTGTAAAAATTCCTGTCCAAATATTCATATGCTAACTACTTTCTACTATTAAGGAGAAACATACAACCTTTCTGCTCCATTAAATTATCTTGCTAAAAAGCCGATAATCCATTATAATTATTAAACGGAAGCGGAGGGATTTGAACCCTCGGATGCGGGACGGCATCGGCGGTTTATAAGACCGCTGTTTTAAACCACTAAACAACGCTTCCATTTTAAGATTTGAGACTCGGCTACAGGTCGAGTCTTTTTTATACCATATTATACACATTTTTCTATTCCTCTTGTTTTGGAAAGAGAACCTCCTACTAATAGCCTGAACAGATAGCTGTCCCCTCCATAAACAGCTCTACTTGACATATCTCTATACGGTATTTTTACCATTTTGCATATTTTGAGATGCTGAGGACATAAGCTGTTACAATTAATAAGCTTACGACGAGAGACAAAACCGTGCAACATAAGTCTTGACAAGGGTTTAAATGTATTATATCTTATAAACATCACAAGGTTTCTTTCTGTTTAAGCGATAGTGGGAAACGGTGAATTTGAGACACTCGTTACAGCGAGTGTCTTTTTCTTTTAAAGCCAAGGGGCTACTGCTCCTGTTTTAGGGTACATGTATTCCCCGGCTCCAGTTTTAACAATTTGCTTATCTTTTATCAAGCGACCTATCATGCCATAAATAGCTGATTCAAAATTATTCGAACTTGTCTCATAGCCACCGTCCAAAGCAATTTTTAAAATTTGTCTTGCTTTAACTTTTTGACCTTCACGATCTTTTAATATCGTAAGAATTGTATTTCTCAGATTAACTCCCTTAAACCTAAATCTTGGATGTGCAACTGAATCTACATCCAAATTTAGGCTAACCTGCGAGGCATGACGTAATGCCATACTATTCATATGATTTAAGTCATTATTTAAGACTTTTAACCGTTCTTCAGTTTCAAGAATTTCATCTTGAATTTCTTTGATTATCAATTTAATGTGTTCATATTTATTGCTCATGGGTTTAATATAATAACCCCTGACAAAATATCAAGAAGTTTCTTGTAAATATTTAACTTTTTTCTATAAGGGGGTTAACTGGCTTATTGATAGTAAAGTTGCATTTATTTATCTTAAATGGTGCTTTTTGCTTACCCCCTAACAAAAAACCTACATATTCAACCTATATTACAACTTCCACCCTTTACTAAATGGAGAAAAATATGCCATACAAAAAGACTACAGTTAATATTATCAAAAATGGCTTAAGCCATTTTTTCAAGCAAAGCCATTTTACTGTAACTCACTGTGTGAGACTAAATTATCTTGACAATAATGAGAAAAACTAGAAAAGTAGGTTCCCTTTATATGAGAAACGAACCCATTTACTGGACCCCGTGTCAAGCACGGGGAGGTGTTGATATGATATCGAATGTAGTATAGCAATAATATTGTGGTTGGTAGTGTAGGGAACTGGCCTGCCTGTTCCTCTTATGACAGGGCAATAACTTGTCACTACAAATATTAGGTTCAGGCAGGCCTGAACCCTACAAAACAATAATTTATAAAGAAAATCGTTTATTAATTGATTATAAAAATCTACACCAATTTGGATTTGAGAATATCATGCAGATGTACCACACCGCACAGTTTGCCGGTAGCATCAACAGTCGGGAGTTGGCTGATTGAGAATTGTTCCATCATCTGTAAGGCTCTATCAAGAAGTGCCTCGGCATCGACAGTTTTTGGGTTCTGAATCATTACATCAGATGCTTTCAACTTATAAAAAGAATCGGACTGTTCGGCTATACGTCGTAAATCACCATCGGTAAAAATCCCCAGCAGTTTCCCTGAATCATCAACAGTAACAACACAGCCGAGTCGTTTTGAAGTCATTTGTAAAATCATATCATTCATCGATGCATCCTGTTTGACAATCGGAAGTTCGTTACCATCGTGATGTACATCGGAAACTTTTGTAAGCAGTCTTCGCCCTAAAGAACCGCCCGGATGAAACGTAGCAAAATCTTCGGCAGAGAAATTCCGAGCCTGAAGTAGTGCCACTGCCAGAGCGTCGCCCATGACAAGTGCTGCAGTCGATGATGAGGTCGGCACAAGATTATTGGGACAGGCTTCCCGTTCGACCGAACAATCCAATGGCATATCAGCCCGTTGGTATAGTTCTGAATCGACAGTTCCACACAACACAATAATCGGAACAGCAAGCCTACGGGCAGTAGAGATAAGTTGTTCCATCTCGCCCAAACGACCGGATTTTGAGATAAGCAGTAAAATATCATCATCACGCATCAATCCCAAATCGCCATGCATTGCTTCGGCAGGATGTAAAAAGAATGATGATATACCGGTTGAGTTAAATGTTGCGACAATTTTTTTGCCGATAAGCCCTGACTTCCCCATCCCTGCGACAATCACTCTACCCTTGCACAACAGTATAGATTCTACAGCTCGCTCAAAATTTTCATCGAGTCTATCAGCCATCGCTTTGACCGCTTCGGCTTCTGAAAGGATAACCTCTTTTGCCTGTTTTTTATATTCATTCATATTAAATAATCATTCGCATCTTTGTTTATAGCTTCAAAATAATATTCTATAACTTCACGGACGGCACCATGACCGCCTTTTTTTTCAGTCACGAAATCGACAACATCAATGAGTTGTTTTGTTGAATCAGCCACCGCAATTGAAAGCCCACATTCTTTGGCAAGTTTGATATCTAATATCTCATTACCGACAAATGCAACCTGTTCAAACGAAAGGTTTAATTTTTCTAAAAGAGGTTTCATCATCGCTACTTTGCTTTGAGTTCCTTTGAGAACTTTACCGTCATTTGATTTTTCAAGTTTAGCCTGCAAAACATGCTTCACACCTAAATCATGCATACGCGAATCAGTTGCCGCCGAATGTCTGCCTGACACTATAGCAAGTTCAAGCCCTGCTCTCATAGACAGAACCATAAAGAGTCCATCGGAGATATTAAATTTTTTCAACTCTAAACCATCAGGTCCAAAATATATAGAGTCATCAGTTAAGACACCATCAACATCAAGTGCCAGCAGTTTTATATTTTTAAACCGTTCTATAAGTTGTTCCGGTGAAAGTTTGTTCATTTGTGTGATGCTTTCATAACTTCTGAAACTTCTATCAAGAGTTTTTCTAATTGGTCAAGCGGAAGCATTGCTCCTGCATCGGAGAGAGCTTCTTTTGGGTTCGGATGTGTCTCGACGAACAACCCGTTAAAGCCAATCGATGCGGCAGCTTTTGCCATTGGGATAATATACTGAGGCTGCCCTGTTGAAACAGCTCCGCCACCTCCCGGAAGTTGGAGCGAGTGAGTGGCATCGTACACTATCGGACATCCGGTTTCTGCCATTATAAGAAGCGACCGAAAATCGACTACTAAATTACGGTAGCCGAATGAAGAGCCTCGTTCGCACAACATAATTTTTCCGTTGTCAACTTTACCTGCAATTTTAGCCATATCTTCGGGAGCCAAGAACTGTCCTTTTTTGATATTAACCCAACACCCCGATTCGGCAGCTTTGATAACTAAGTCTGTCTGACGGCACAAAAAAGCAGGGATTTGTAATATATCTGCGACTTTGTCGACTTTATCTATTTCTATTGTTTCGTGAACATCGGTACAAATAGGAAGATTGAATTTCTCTTTTACTTTTTGCAAAATTTCAAGAGCTTTATCATCGCCGATTCCCGAAAACGAACCAGCCGATAATCGGTTAGCTTTTTTAAAAGATGCCTTAAATACATATGGAATTTGTAGTTTATCAGTTATACCTTTGACTTTTTCAGCGATAAGCATACAGTTTTCTTCAGACTCTACTACACATGGACCAGCGATTAAGAAAAATGATTTTGGGTCGTTTTGTATTTTTTGTATATCGATATTCATAGTTTGGAATATAAAGCGGTCAGTCGGTTCAGGCAACGAGAAAGATTTGGGAGGGGGGAGGGGTTTATTTGTAATGCTCATCCTCATTACGCGAATAACCTCTTGTAAAGTTACATACTGGTAAATCAAAATGAATATCTTCAAAAGCCCTTAAAAGTTCATCTTCTGTCTTTTTTGTATTACCTACATCTAAGATACAATATCTAAAAGTTATTTTACAATTTTTTCGTATTTGATTTATCATATTAGCATTATGGTGAATATTCAAATGTTTCAAAATCTCTTCTGATAGACTTTTATTACTATACCCAAACTTTACAGTTCTTGTTTTACCATTGTAACGACGATAGTGTTTTGATTGTAAAATTTCGTATACTCCAGATGTTTTAGGAGCTAACTTTATACTTTCTTTAGAAAAAGATAGCTCATCACTCCACTCAATATCTATCAATTTATCATCTCGTTTCAAAAAACAAGTAATAAGACATTCTATCATGGACATGTCGCTTGTCCCTTTTCCCATGTCAATACTGTTTGTTTATTGGCTCTTACAAAAATAGTCATATCTGCGTCAGTAAAATAATATGCTTTTATTATATCAGGGTTCATACAAGTAACTACAAGTTCTTGATACGTTCCTATCTCACTTACAACTGAGTTCTTATCCCAATTAATTCCTGTCCAAACATTTTCCATAACCCAAAACTGTTTATTTTTCTTTTGTAGAAAATCAGTAGCAGAAACACCACTTCCTTTTAATAAAACATCGTATTTGCCTTTTAAAGTCTTTTTTATTTCTAAAGCTTTAGGATTACCATTTTCAGCACCCCATCGAGGGTAATAAGTTATCTCAGCGGTATAATTACCACTCGGTATTTTTTTATATGCTAAATTCAGAACAACAGTCTGTATAGAATCTTTTAAAACTACTTTTTCAGAATATCCAATATATAAATCATCTGGGTTTTGGTCTTTTAAGTTAATACTTGCCATAACTTCAACTGGTAACGGGATATTAGTATTAATTTCGTATTTCACAACGTATTCTGATATAGATGTTGCCGATAATTTAATATAATAATCAACTTTTACGATTTGTTTTGATTCAATTTTTTCTTCAACAATACTTTCTTTTACCATCTCAGTATCGTTATTATTACAACCAATCAATAAAATACAACATGTAAAAAGATTTAAAATTATTATTTTTCTCATTACTTCCCTTAACTTTTTCATAAATTTATAGCCAATCCACTTTGAAATAATGTAAAGGACTAATGAACCCACCGCAAGAGTAAAAAAGAAACAGGCAAGCCTGTTCCCTACAATCAATAATGGCAGAACCGCTAAAGGGTTCTGCCCTACGATTACAACTACTGACTTATTCCATCAGCTTAATATCAGAATAACTGCCATTTACTTGCAAAGTAACTACCATAGTTTCAGATGTTCGGTTTCTCCAAAACCAGCCATGTTTCCCGTCAAACTCTGCTATCATAATACCGTCACTTCGTTCTAATTTACCTTTACCGTAACCGTGATATTTTATCTTCAGCTTTTTGGAGTCAGCATGTGCGTCAAAATTAGCTTTTCCCCTGTCAGTAAACCAGACATAATTAACAGCCTCCCCTTTATTCATAGTAAGTTTTATTTCTTTGCCTTCGTTTGGCTTAAGCCTGATTGTCATTTCATCAGAATTTTAGGTTACTTCAGATTGAGTGCTATTATCTATTAGTGCAGGTTCTTTTGCTGTTTGAGATTCCGTAGAGTTTTCAGATAGTGTTGTGTGTTGAGCTACTTTTTCTGCGGCAGCTTCTTCGGCAAGGGATACTTTTATCTCACCCATTTTAAGCAGACCGATCATATTACCGACACCGGTCGGGTCGATTCCATATTCAGCCGGAAGCACCACCGTTATTAAAATAACAGCAGCTAAAAAGACTGCTAAAATTGTAGATTTTATAAGCTTTGCCATTGACGGAAGCTCTTGGTTTGGCTCTATGTTATTATTTGTCATTATCTTTTCCTTTTTTATTTATTTATAAAATATCCTGTCATCTGATAGCCGACAAAAATAAAGCCGCCGACCATAAGAGCTACATTGGCATTATATGCCTGCTTCATAAAAGACCCCGAACGTCGCCAGAAATTTATCATTATAAGAATAATCACCAGTCCCATAATTTGTCCTAGCTCTACTCCTATATTAAAAGCAAACAGGTTCGGTATTAACCCGTCGGGCGATATTTTGTATTCTAGTATCTTAGTCGCTAAACCAAAACCGTGAAACAGACCGAAAATTAGGGTGGCGAGTTTTGTACTCGGTTGAAACCCGAACCAACTTTGGAATGCTTTCATATTATCCAGTGCTTTATAGACAATTGAAAAACCAATTATAGCATCAATAATATAAGCATTAATAGCAGTTTCAGAAGGAACTCCCGACAATAACGTAACAGAATGGCCGACGGCAAAAAGTGTTACATAAATACTGACATCTTTTAGACGGTACAAAAAGAAGATGACCCCGAATAAAAAGAGCAGATGGTCATATCCTGTTACCATATGTTTGGCACCGAGATAGATAAACGGAATAATCATCCGTCCGGAGCTTTCCTGAATATACCCTTTATCGCCGTCGGTGACACCGTGGGCATACGCCTCCGGCATAATTGCTAAAACTACAGCCATTAGACCGAACAGGAACAGCAGATTATTTTTGTGTAAAGATTGTTTTAAATTTTCAAGCATTGTTAGACCTCATTAATAATTTTTATCTCCGCGTACGGGCTTGTTGAAATCCCTTTCGTCAAATGAGCATACTTCGACAAGCTCAGCATGACAAATTGTACAGAGTACAACTGCTAAGAGAGAAAATAATTTTTTTTAATATTGTATTGTGAAGTACACAAAAAAGCTATGCAATAAACGGAGGTCCGCGAATGATTAAAATAGAATTTTCGTAACTATCTATGTCGGGAGGTTCTTGAAAGATAAAATCAGAAACACTGTTATCTTCGGACAGAATAGTAACAACAGAAGATAAGACATATTGATTTTCAAATGAGAGAGTTTTTTGTGATTGAGTTCTTACTACATGCCAGTCAATTTGATTGTCATACGAATGCTGATGATCATTAGTATGTTGGTGGTCATCAGTATGAGACTGATCTTGGTCATGATGGTGGTGGTCAGACGAATGAGAAGATTCAGTTTCAAAAGAGACAGTTTTTTCGGCCTGCTTAATTAAACCGTTTTCATGAAAATGGTTTTTTTGATGAAAGGGCGTTACCTGACTAAAGTAAACCAGAAACAGCAGTAGAAATGCTCTTAAGTAGCGAGAGGTCATTATGTTTTTACAATTATTCTTCATATAAGAAAAGTTCAGCTATATTATAGTAAAAGTCAATTTAATAAATACCTAAAAAAGGGTAGCAATTTTATTAAAGCTACTACCCTATTAATCGTCTAAACAGAGTTAATTCATTAGTCTTATACCGACTAAAAGACTTGGAGTTCTTTCAGTTTGTAATCCATTCTGATTTTGCCATATCGGAAATTGTATTAGACTTTCAAAAATATATGATGACCAGGTTATTTTGAACCCCGGAGATACAAAAAACAGAGATTCTCCGGAATTCGTTACTGATATACCGTCTTGACTGTCAGATACAATTTTCAGATAAGATGATTCCATAACAGGAGTTAGAGAAAAATTTCCCTCTGAACCCAAGCTAAATTGATAACCTAAGGCAGATATAACAGAAAACTGATTACCGATTGAAAAACCATCGTCAGTTGTTTTAGCTAATCCGTTTACAATATAAGTAAAGTTCATATCCATACTTAACCGGCGAGCTCGCCCTGAAATATATGTACCTATATGTAAGTCATAGCTATTAGAGGTAACATTATCTTTCCCGGTAGGTAATTCCAATCCAAAAGTCGGAGCAATTCCAAGAGTATATTTAGCATTGTTAATTCTGATTAATCTGTATTTTGACATAATAAGTAAATCACCAAGACCGGAGAATGAATTAGTCTGCCCAATCATCGACATTTCTTTTTTAATCACAGCTTGCCGAATCATGAGAGTAAAGTTTGATTTTAAACCGTAGGCTATCACAATCGGATACATGTTTGTTTTCATTTCATTTTGAGTCATAGTCGGATGGTTATCCCGTTTCATAGCTCGGAACTGTGTTCTGAAAATCCACCGGTTGGCAGCAGGAGTCAGCCCGGCATCGGCACTTATCCCACTAGCTGAAACGGTGTCTACCCTAAACAGGTTTATTGCTAAGAAAAATATGAACACGAATAACAGTCCCAAAGAAATTTTATATGTTTTCATAATTTTATTTTAACCTTTTTCCGGTAGTGAAATTTGCCTCTTTGACCGCATCAAAAATTTGCTGATCAGTTACATTCGTTTTCGATGTAACCACTACTTGCAGTTGTTGTTTTTCCCAATTTGCTTTTGATGCTACCACTCCGGGAATCATATTGATAAGATTTTCCAATCCGCCGTGACATCCCGGACAGTCCATCCCGAATATTTCGTAAACTCTCAGTTCGGTATCTTTGGTCATAAATTCTGATAAATTTTTACCACTCGAGGCACAGCCTAACAGACTGACAAGAATAAAGACAGATAGTATTGATACAAACAGTATTTTATTTTTTTTAGACATAGTTTAAACCTTTTTTTGATAAATATATAATATCCTAAATCATACAAAAATGATTAGGCACTTAATTATTTGATTGTAAAGAAAGAGGGAAATCAACAAAGAAGAATGATTGAGGATAGATATTCTGAATAGTTTTTTCTATTATTATTTTTATCAGGTTTTATTACATAAAAACTTATTTGATCAGAAGTAAATTTGTTGGAGATAGAATTAAACTCATGGTGTAATGTAATTTTTAATAATATATTAGAGTTTATTTTTTTAGTCCGTTGAGTCCAAAAATTTGAATCCAGTTCAATGTCGGTGCAATTTTCACAATCATCAAGAGTAACTTTTCGCTCTTTTTTATTAGAATTATCAGCATCGGCAACACAACAAGGTCTGTCAATTTTCTCAATTTCCCTATCGGTACCAATACAAAGAGTGTGATTGTGTCCCGCTGTCGTAAAGCCTACAAGCAGAAAAAGAGATATTGACCAGACAAAAATTTTCTTACAATGTATATTCATGGAATAGAATATAAAGCAATTGGGGTAAAAAACCAATTAGAAAGATAAAGGGTGAACTGACAAGCCGTTACCTTGCGAAAAACTAATATACTTATTCTTCGTCATTGTTTTCTTGAGTCGGTTTTTCGGTCCCGGGTTGACGAAAATACCATTTTATGGTATCAGAACTTGTTGTCAATATCTTATCTGCCGCCTTGCTTGCCATATCACCGTTGATTTCAAAAAACCAAAAAGTACGTCTATTATTTTCGACACCGTCAATTCCCTTGACAAAAGTCCCCATCGCCGAGGATACTTCATCTACTTCATGTTCAGCCTTGAGAACTTCCAGGGCGTTTAATGAATCAATCCCGACTGTAACAATAACAACCGAATCTTTCATTTCTGTCGGTATATCTATTTTTGTTTGCGTACTGTCTTCTACTTTTTTCCCACATCCTGTAGTCAAAACCATCAGAGCTGTAACTACCATAATTTTATATATCAATAACTTATTCATTGAAAAATCCTTGTTTTTGTATTTGCATTATTTCTATAAATAAAAGTTGATTTTTAAGATATTACAACCGATTTTTATTATATAACTAATAACTGACAAGAGGAAATCATATATGGATTACGGAAGAATAGTTAGCCGTTCATTTGAAATAGCATGGCAACACAAATGGTTGTGGATATTCGGCATGTTTGCCGCAGGAACCGGGTTTAACTTGAAATTTGAATATCTAATTGGTACTTCCCCAACAAATCCGTTTGATTTTTCCAACAATACATTTATTGACCCTAATGCAATAATAGCATTATATGCCGGTCTTATACCTATTCTTATTATTATGGGATTGATGATTATATTCGCCAAAGGTGCAATTATTGATTCAGTCAATAGAATTGAAAGAGGCGGCACATATTCTTTTTCAACAGCATTTTCAGCAGGAATTGATTTTTTCTTACGATTTATAGGGCTCGGAATAATATTTTTTGTAGTATGGATTGCATATATGCTCATCGCATTTATCATAATTGCTATATCAAGCTATATCCATGTAGCTTTAGCAATTATTGTCGGATTTATAGGATTTTTTATAAGCTTCATATTTTTTATCGGTTTGACACAAGTTATGAACCTTGCTCAACGAGTAGTAGTTATCCGTGATAGCGGTATCATGGATTCTATTAGTGAAGGAGTTCAACTTGTAAAAATGCATTTTGGGAAAAATATTGCTGCATTTTTTATCGTATTTGCTTTCACTATCTTGTTTGGCATTTCTTCTATGATTATTTGGTTAGCATTAAATTTCCCTATCGACTCTGTTATTCAGGGATTAAATTTAAATTCATTCCTAGCAATGTTTGCTGCCCTTATTTTGGGACTACCGGTATCATTTGTATTAGCAGGGTTAATTGGTCTGTTTTCTGAATCATTTATGACTCTTTTTTATATCGAACTGGTAGAGCCAAAAGAAGAAACGGTATATTCTCAGCAAACACCGGAACAGGGCAACAATCCGCCTATGATTTAATACTGCATATTTTACCTTGCTTTCAGGGATGAAAACTATTATTTCCTGAGTATGAAAAAACAAATATATATCCTACTACTTTTGGCATTCTGTTTTTCTACAGTTTCTGCCCAAGATACATTTTATTCGCTGTTTTCATACAGCTCCGAAATCCCTAAACTGACAATCAACGACCGTGCCTATGATTTGCAGCAATCTCTCTTTCCGAAAATGTACAAAAACCGTTCACTCGCAAAAGATATTCGATGGGTGCAGGAAAATGATTCTGCCTTAATTTCTTTTTGGGAAATACAGGGTGACACAATATTACATGTATTAACCGAACTCTCAGGTATTGAATGGGTCGAAAAAGAGTTGGATTTATATTTACTCAGATATTACACCGAGATAGGTTCATCTGACCCGCTTATACTTCCTTTGGGAGGTACCAACAAAGAAAGATATATAGAATCCGCACCCGACATGCAAAAACTTAAACTGCTGCTGATCTATCAACTTGCCAAAAGGATGCTGCTTCAGGCAGACCGTCCTAATGATTCTATTAGACTTTCTATAAGTTACCACCCACTGATGCGTAAGACACCATATCGGTTTGATAATTTAGGCATGCTGTTAGCACTAACAACATCATATTCAATTATGGGTGTAGATACAACTTACGATATTACACAATCTGCCTTTTGGAAAAACAATTTCCGTGGGCGAAAGATTTTTGAAAAGTACTTTGAACGTGACTGGATTTTAACTCCTGAAAAAACTTTGGCCGACTATATTGCAAGTGAACCGACCCGTTCACGGTTGGTATCTGTAACCCGTACACCTCGTATTAAAAAAACTGACATATATGTTGAGAAAAAGACTTTTCTCGAGGACCTTCCTTTAAAAGGAAAATTCGGGTTTGCGGTCAAACTCAATGATGCCGGTCATCCTGCTGTTACCGAGATAGATTCATACCGTCTTGCCTATGCCTGTGGGCTTCGCAGTGATGATGTTATTAGACGAATCGACGGTAAACTTGCTCGGAATCATAGACAAATTATCGAGTATCTGTTAGAAAAATTTAACGACGGTGGGTCTGTTGTAGAAATAAATCGGATGGGGCAGCCAATGGAAATAATTATACAACCGCTTGAGATTGATTATTTAGATGATGAGTACTACCTGGATGAATACAATCTCGATGATACCCTGTATATTGACACGCTTCCGCCAGATTCTGAGAATTAAAAAAGTTCATTTACAGATTTTTCTTCTTATAGTTCTTTGTACCACCTTGGATGATGATGCTTAACCTCTTCCTCTGTCATATCACCATTGAGCCAAGTGAATGACATCGGATATTGATCAGGATGGAATATTACAAAGAAGAAATGGAAGACTCCGATAGCAAGCATCGCTAGCCACGCTTCGTAAAAATGTATCGTTTCTGATACTGATACAATCCATGATGGGAAATAAGTTGTATAAAATGTAGGATACCATAGTACTGTACCTGTGAAGACCATGACAAATGTTCCCCATGCCAATGCCCAATACTCCGCTTTCATGGTGTAATCAAAGTAACCAAACTGAGGTTTCTCTTTTGTCATTCCTAAATGATATAAGATATTCTGTTTTATTTCGCCAAGGTCTGACCAGGCAGGTAGCATCTGGATAATTTTTTTTCGTCCATCTTTGGTAACCATTATATAGACAACATGATGAATAGAAATATATATCATAAGAAGCGCGGCAACACGATGAATAATCCCACGGATAGATTCAAACATACCTACAAACTTTAAAATTTCCACCCACCAAGCTTGTGGATATTTTAAAGCAAAACCTGATAAGACTAATGTTATAAATGTGATTGTAATAATTATATGCTGAAAAATAAGATTTCCATTTAGTCGGTTAATCGATTTAGCTGATTTTAAATATTTTCTTTTTATAATTAAGTACCGAATAAAAATTATCGCATTGTGTATCAGCATACCACCAATGACGACAACAATAAGAATTATATATATAACTTTTATAATATTATTCAGTTGACCATATTCATCAGATTTACTTTGGTGTGTATAACTTGCCGCAAAAACATCGTTGGCATCAAGATGACATTTTTGACAGGTTCTGGTACGGTTATTTGGATGCAGAGAAGATGCGGGATTGGTTGCCGGAAGAATATCATGAGCTTTGTGACACGATGCACAGGTTGCTGCTTTTATAGAACCGCCATGTATTGCCAATCCGTGATAGGTGTCCTGATACGTTGAATACCTATCTTTACCTAATCCATATTTCTCGGTTATATGTGTATCATTGTGACATTTTCCACAGACATAATCTGAAAGATGAGCATAATTCACCGGTGAATCTCTGTCATCTACTCCTAAAATTTCATGCTCACCATGACAGTCAGTACAGTTTGGAGCATCCAAAATTCCTACTGCTAATGCTTTACCATGTATACCTCTACTGTATTTAACATACACTTCTTCATGACATTTTGAACAGGTTTTAGGGATATTGGTTTTATTAACTCTTGAGTCTGAATGCGATGATATTTTTAGATCATGTACTCCATGACAGTCATTACAGGTTGCCGCCTCTTCAACCCCCTCTGATAAACGTCTGGCATGGATTCCTTTCATATAACGACCTGATGTAGATGTTAATTTGATATCAGGGTCATTTGAAAGCATTTTCTTTTCATGACAGTTTGCACAAGTAAGGGAAAGATTATGCTTTGATGTCATCGCATCGATATTTTCTGATGATCTGATATTATGGGTTCCATGACAAGAAGCACAATGAGGAGTCAATCCGTTATGACGTACCTTTCCGTGAGCAGATGCAGCAAATATTTCGGCTACGTCGTTATGACATCCACCACAATCCACCAACGCTAACTCTTCTTCATGCGGAAAATCATCAAAATCCTCTAAATCAGTATGACAATCGACACATAACATATCGGCATGGACAGATAAATCAGTCGAATCCGACGTAACATACATAAGAATTTCTTCACCATAACGATCAATTCCGGTAAGCTCATTATCATCGTGGCAAGAAAGACAGGTTTCGTTATCTTCATCTGCTAAAGCAGGTAAATTTAGGCATAAAATAAAGCTTAAAAGAAAAATAACATTTTTAATTTTTTTCATTTTATAATTCCAGTTAAAATAATACATATATTAATGACATTCGATACAAACCGAGTCGTTTATTTTCGTTTTCCCATGTTCCGTTAATGAATGACATGAAGAACAGGCAAGTTCCATATCTTCTGTGTGTAATTCATGGGGTAGCTCACCGTCATCGTAGCTTACAACTTCAGGGAAAAATGCTTTTCCATGACAAAAAACCTGACAGGTTTTCTCAGGTGACAGAGCATCACCTCTTGAAGGTGCCTGATATGATTTTTGTATTACCTGCATTGCTTTTTCAAACTCGCTGGCAGCATGATTTAACATGTGAACGGCATACTGTATGTTGTGAACCATATGTCCTTCAGATGCCAGAGAAAAATTCTCTTTCATTTTGGTATATGTTGACTGTACTGTTCTTCTCTGTTTTTTTGAACCGCCGATAGTTTTGAAGTCAGCATAACATTTTTTCATAAATGTTTTATAATCTTTTATTGCAAGCTGTGAACCTGATTTCCAATTGTCAAACATCAGGTCATAGCTCTCTCCATGACAGGTAACACAAGAACTGCGCGATGCTTCTTTTTTCTCTTGGTCAGCCATTATTTCGCCTTCAGGTGTAATATGGGTATGGCATCCGGTACAGGTAACTTGTGTCTGAAACATAGCACTCGGCATCTCATTAACATCTTTGGCACCGATTCCCATGTAGAGCTGTTTAGGTTTATTATGCTCTCTAAGATGACAATTTTCGCATTGAATTTCTAAAGCTCCAACCATCTGAAAGTTTCCATGTTCTATTCTATCATGACATTTCTGACAATCAATGCCGATTGTTGTTACATGTACACCGTGCAATTCTGCTTCGGTGTAATCTTTTTGTAAACGCTCCACATGACAAGAATAGCATTTACCTTTAGGTACCGATGCATCCCCTTGTACAATTTTTATATGACATTGTTTACACTCAACATTTAACTCAAGATATGGTTCATGGCTAAACATAAAACCGGCATGTTCGACTTCAGTTTTTGGATTTCCATGACAGGAATAACAACCGGTAATAGCTTCACCCTCACCGGCATCTTTAAAATGGCAGACAAAACAGGTTTGGTCGTTCACTTTCATGTGAACTTGTGTTTCTTCCTCATACTGTCCCATTTGATTATGACACGATGTACAATGCAGTTTACCGCTTCGTAATATTTTATTTAAATGAGTTTTATGCTGAAAGAAAATATCCTCTTTATAAACTAAAGCTTTGTCAAGAGTTTCTACATCATGACAATCAGAAGCCAAACAGTTTTCATCGAGGACTCTTGTTTGCGGTCTCGTATTATATACTTCTGTTGCATATTTTACAGCCGACAGAATCAAGTCACCACCGTCGTAATCATGACACGCTACACAATCTACATCGGCATGTTCTGATGCTTGCCAATGACGAACATACGGATCCATATAATGACATGAACCGCAAAATTCGGAATTTGTTGTTTGATACTCAGCAAATGCATATATCGTAATCAGCGCTAGAATTACAAGACCCGCAAACAGGAATAAGCCTTTGATGTTTTGTTTGAGAAGTATTCCGAAATCTTTGAATAACTTAGTCATCCGTTTTCCTCCTCATTAATTTTCTCTGCCTGCTTTATAATTTCTAGAGATTCTTTTTTTATTATCTCCTCATATTCCAAAGGGTGATGGTGTTTCATTTCGGTTTCGGTTAATTGTCCGTGCCACCATGTCCAGCTCATCGGGAATACTTCAGGATTAAAATGCACATTGTAAAAATGCCAAATAATAATTGATAGAGTAGCAAGAAGCCCTTCATCGGAATGCATCTCCCGTCCTATATCATAAAAGTATTTCGGAAATAATTCTTTAAACCACATAATTGCCCCGGAGCCAATCATGATAACCATTCCCCAATAGACAGCCCAATAGTCAAATTTTTCGATAAAAGAAAACCGACCGAATTTTGGACCGTTTTTTTCCTTACCAATATAATACCGCATTCGGCACATAAAATCGGATGCATCTTTTAAATTCGGTATCATCAGGAAAAAATCTCTCCGTCCAACTTTAGAACCTACGCTGTATATCAAATGCCATATTCCAACAATAATCAAACCAACTGCACCTATACGATGAATTAATGTTGAGTTATGAAGTCCTCCAAGTAAATCTATTACAATAAATTTTGATATATCAAACTCAGGAAACTTTAATGGCATTCCGGTAACAATAAGAGTAATTACCGAAACAAACATAAGCATATGCTGGTATCTGAAATTTTTTCCAAACCGTTCAAAACTTCTCTCCTCACGCTCTTCAGGCATCATTTCACTTAAAGAAGTTGGGTGAAGTTTTGTTACTGCCTCGTTGAGCAGGCTTGACGATTCATACTGCAGTCTTTCGGTTACTTCTTCTCTTATCTCATTTATTTGTTCAACAGTAGGTTCAATTTTAACAATATCAACCGCTGACTCAATAATATTATTAGATAGACTTTTTATATAAGACTCTCTTTTATCAAGATTTAATTTTTTGTCATTCATCTGTCACTACCTTTTCGCTCTTGCATTTTTTGCCTTGCGGAATAGATCCATAATGATAAAAGAAAAAAGACCGGCTAGAACCAACACCGTTAAGATTAGGAAAGCTTTTGAAATATAATAAATAATCCCGGAGTCTTCACTTTTCGGGTTGATATGAATTTGCTGCCCGGATGCAAATTCAGCTGATGCTCCCGGATGACACCCTTTTTTACCACATGTTTGTGGAATATTATCAGGATATACCGATGATTTTGGATCATCCTCACCTCGAATATCATGATAGTCGTGACAGGAAGCACAGTTTGCCACAGTTTTACTTCCCATTTGTTGTCCTATACCATGAAAGGAATGTTCAAATGTAGCAGTACGGTCAGTTTTTACATTATATTTATTAACAACTCCCTGCGGTCCGTGACATTCAGTACATGTTTGTGACACACGTGCCAATGAAACGCGAGACTCATCATTATCATGTTTTTTTATATTATGTTCCCCGTGACAATTCGTACATACAGGAGCATCTTTGATTCCAGCAGCAACTGCCCGACCATGGACTGATTCACTATAAACGGCATAAACTTCAATATGACAGCTTCCGCATGTCTTTGGTATATTCTGCCAATAGAATTTAGACTCTACTGTTTCATGTGAATATACATTATGCGTCCCATGACAATCCTGACAGACAGGTGCTTTTTTGTTGCCTGCTAAAACTGCAATACCATGAACCGAATGTTCATATTGGTCATACATCTGACCGTCGGGAGCTCCAACCAAATTACCTGAATAATGACAGCGGCGGCAATTTACTTTTTTTACTGTTTGATGTGGGATTTCATTTATATCAGAATGACAGTCAGTACATTCTTTATCATGATGTACTGATCTTGCAATAATTGATTCATCAACATATAAAGGGATTTTCCGTCCGGTCATTTCTGAACGGTGAATTTCTTTTTTACTGTGACAAATCTGACATTTTTCTAAAGCATTTAGGTCTCTGCCGGGAAATAATAGAACTAGCAATATAGTAGTAGTAATAGTTATACAAAGTTGTTTCATACTTTTACTCCACCCTTTTCACACGACGTTTGTATTCTAAAACACGATAGAGAATAAAAGCCAATATTACAATTGTTGTAAAAAAGTAATAAAATTTTCTTACAAAAAACTGCCCACCGGATTCTTCATCTTTTGCTGATGTATGAATTGTACCATGAGCGAAATCCGGGGGTAAATCAGTATGACACTTACCGCAGGTTGTCTCAATATTATCGTTATGGATTAATGATTTTGGATTAACTTGTGGAAAAATATTATGGACTCCATGGCAAGATGCACAATTGGCAGCTGATGCCTCGCCAAGCTCGTTGGCAATACCATGAAACGATTCTTTAAAGGTTGCAATCCTATCAGCTTTTAAACCATACTTACCTACTATTCTTTCTGATGTATGACATTCTGAACAGATTTTGGGAATATTAATTGAATATACTTTTGATTCCGGATTAAAATGCGATATGATATTATGCCCCCCATGACAATCAGTACAATCCGGCGACTCTTTAATGCCATTTGCTAAAGCAACTCCATGAACCGATTCATTATATATCGCAAAAATGTCATCATGACACGAACCACAGTCTACATCTGTTTTAAAAGCATGCTCTTCTTTCGGATTAATATCATGACAATCAGAGCAATACAATTTTTTATGTACAGAGATATTGATAATTGATGTATCTATATGATTTATTGCTTCATCTGCCTGTTCACCAATCGACAAGTGACATTTTAAACAATCAGAATCGTCGGCAGATATAATTACTGCTGATAATAGTATAATTATTAATACATAATATTTCATATAACACCCAAACCTTATCGAAAGATTAGTCTAAACAAGAGAAAAATTAGCTCCTTAACGTATACCAATTTATCTTTATTGTCGGTGTAATATATATAAAAGTTAGCTGACTGCAAGTTATTTTTTTCACAAAGAGAGGATTAACTCTCTTTGTGAAAGATTATAATTTGTGATTAATATCCTGATTCAGGAGTATGACACTCAGTACATTTCATTTCCATCCAAGCTTGGTCTATATCTTCGGGATGGGTAAATTGAATCCCTGCCAAATCATGTTCCAACTCATGAACATTCTCTGAAGGTCCTTGTGCCACAATAAGATGACAAGTAGAGCATTCATTGGAAAGAACTTTACCGTACTGATTTTTCATTACCCCGTCATGACATCTGAAACATCCGTCATTAACAAAATGGGATAAATTATTTTGTCTGTCACGGTAGTCTGTTTTCATTTCCGGGAAGAAATTCTGTTCATATATTTGTACTAGTTCTTTTATAGCTTGTATAACTAAAGGACGTTTAGCTTCTGCTATTTCAGGGTAATTCTCTTGATAATATGCTACTAATTTTGAACGTATAGAATCAACAGCTTGCTGTTTTGTTTCATATTCAGCATTGAGTAGTTCCAAACCGACTTCACGAATTGACTTGAGTTCAGGCGAAATACGTCTGGTTGAAATTGCCAAGTTGATAAGTTTTGCCGGTGGATTAAATAAATGAGAAGGTCTGTTATGACAATCCATACAATCAAATCTGCGAACCTCGGTTAACGGACTATCAAAATCCGGCTGTTTTTCATCCGGGTCAGTATAAATAAGAGTATCACCGGTTTCTTTGTTTATAATTCTTACCCAATTTATTTCTTCCCGTTTATAGTCATTGGCAACATAGTCTACTGTTGAGCCTAACATGTGCCAGTGAATACCTTCAAGTTTTCCGGTTCTCGGGTTTCCACCGCCGATATTCATTAACAGCTTAATTGTCCAGGGAGTGTTGTCTTCATCAGATTTATAATATGTATTGGTAACCATTTTTTCGCCATAAAACTGCTGAGGCCAATGGCATCCTTCACAAGTTTCCTGAGCAGGACGAAGATTATGCACCGGTGTCTGAATCGGACGACTAAATGAATTTGCTGCCATCGCATATAACTGACGCATACCGTCAATTTTTGCCTTTACATAAAATGATGCTCCCGGTCCTATATGACATTCCACACAAGGAACACGGGCGTGAGCTGAATTTTGATAGGTTATAAATTGAGGAGACATAACCTCGTGGCATGTTTCACCACAGAAATTTACCGAATCGGTAGCCTCGTATGCTTTTGTACCTGAATAAATAACTAAAATAATCAATACACCTAACACAGACAGAAATAAACCGATATTACGAATATAATGGGGGTCAGTTGTATCAAATGTAAGGTTAAATGCAAATTTTTCACCTTTTGCTTTTGCTTTTCGAACTTGAAGCCAAACGGAAACCATAAAAAGTCCAAAACCAAATACCGCAAACATCGGAGCAATTACAAATGTAACCAATGAACGGTACGGGTTTTCAGATGCACCGCCGGTTAAATCAATTAATAAAAGAACAAAAAAGAGTAAGAGCCCGGCTACAAATAATGCCGCACCGATACCTCCTAAAGGATTTCTTAATAAAGAACGTTTTTTTATTTCCGACATCATAATCTATACCTCAATCAATTTAAATAACATATAGTTATCTTTTCCACTTACTTTGAGTTAGTATATAGTAAAAACAAAACAAATCAAGTTCTTTTTTTCACAATGTCTTAACATGCTAATACCATTTAGTTTAGACGTTTAAAATAGTATCTTAGATAAACTTAGTTATATTATATTTGCTTTACCAGTAAAAAATAATAGGGTAAATGCTCTAAAATCGAACCTCTTTAAAAACAAATTTCTGGACTATTTGAAGCAATAATTGTATGATAAATAAAATTGATAAATCTTACAAAAAATGAAAGTCAGAGGTACGAAATTATGAGCAACCCACAGCAAGAAATCGTCCTCCGTTTATTTCCGGAAATGGAAATGATTCAGGACGAAAACCTGAGAAATAAAACAATTGCCTGTTGGATTGAGGCAATCAAGTTTCGGGGATGGACTGAAGAACTACTCCGCAATATCCCCTTTACTCTCTTAGCACCAAATTGTAAAATCACATTTATTGATCATGTAAAAGCATGTGCCCTGATGTGTATTGCCTGCGATAAGGTTCTCGATGAAGTCCACGGTGATTTAAAAACAAAAGTCAACCGCGATTATTTAATCTCCGGTGCGTTGCTTGCCGATGTCGGCAAACTGTTAGAGTTTGAAATTATTGACGGTAAACCGCAAAAATCAGACTACGGTAAACATATTCGTCATCCGTTTTCCGGTGTCGGCTTGGCCTTTAAACATGACTTACCGTCTGAAGTAATGCATGTTATCGCAACACATTCAAAAGAAGGACACGGCGAGAAATTACTGCCCGAATCAATTATTTTCCATCATTGTGATTTTATTGATTTTGATTTAGTGAGATAAATTTAGAAAGATAATAACTTTGTAGTGCAGGTCTCGCTTTTGTGACCTGCCAATGTAGGGGTGTTTCGCAAAACCCCTCTACGAAAAGAGAATTTGAATTAAATGAAAAAAATAATATTATTAATACTATTGGTTAGTTGTTTTTCTCTTTCAGTTATGGGAGAAACTGATTCTACATATAGTTTTGATAATAAAAAAAGCAGACTGATGTTGAACATGGGATTTTTATATGGCGATAATATACGAATACTAAATTTTTCTTTTGACCATGCTATATACAGTCATAACTCTAAGCTTGAATATAGTTATCCACTGCTCCCTACAAATCTTGTAAAAAGAAAATCTGATGATAAGCAGAGATATAGCTATAGCGGTCCTATAACTGTTGGTATTTTACTCTTACGAGTAGGTATAGAAAAACTTTTTTATCCTAATCACACAGAATCGTTTACAGCAAACCCAGATATAATTGACTATATACTGTTTGCTCCAAACAGTTCAATAAAGTATAAGCTAAATCCAAAATTTTCCATCGGGCTTAGAACTACAACCGACTACTTACTTGATAAAAAAAACAATCACAGTAGAGGAATACTCTTCACACCTGCAATAGAGTTCTCAATTCACACAGGTGGTAATAATATTGATAAAGGTGTTTATACTTTTTCGTTGATAAATAGCAGTTTTATAAATTTTGATGGTGACAACCAAAATGAAGGTGTCGGAATTAAATTCTCATTTTATGTGAATGGATTATATAATTAATAAGAAACCAAAGCAAAATCTTGTAGAATTATTAATCAAGTAGGGCAGGTCTCCCCGAGACCTGCCAATATTATAAGAGTTGATAAGTTTTAGGAAAAAATAACTTGTGGATTATTTCTTTTTTTATGTAGGGTTAAGTTTCATATTCACTCACGAATTAGATGCTGTAAAAATGAAAGAATGGAAAATGGTTCCGATTTTATCAATACTAAAAGAACAAACCGGATATTATATTTTCATAGCTTTACATATCCCACTTTTTATTCTGCTCTTTTGGGGACTCTACGGAAGTTATCCAAACGAAGTGAACACAACCCTGATTTTTTGGCTGGATATTTCTTTTATTGTTCATTTCTTTCTGCATCTCGGATTTTTGCGTCATAAAAATAATTTATTCAAATCTGCATTTTCCTGGATACTCATAACAGGAACAGGGATTTGCGCTATACTTGATTTGACTATTAACCTTACTTAATTAAACTATTATCTTAGTTAATAAAAAAATGAAAATATAAAGAACTTATGAAACCAAAACAAAATCTTGTAGAAAAAATAGCCCAGCGTTTTGCTGTCGGGCTTGAAGACGGTCACACAGTACAATCCGGTGACTACCTCTCTATCTCCCCTGCTCATGTTATGACACATGATAACACCGGAGCAGTTATTCCTAAATTTCAATCTATCGGTGCAACGAAAATTGCAAACAACCGTCAGGTTGTAAACACTCTTGACCATAACGTACAAGACACAAGCGAAGCAAATGTTGCCAAGTATAAAAAAATCGAAGCATTCGCCAAATCTATGGGGCATGATTTTTACCCCGCCGGTCGAGGAATCGGACATCAGATTATGTGCGAAGAAGGCTACGCTTTCCCCGGTACGATGGTCGTTGCATCGGACTCGCACTCCAATATGTACGGCGGACTCGGTGTATTGGGAACTCCGATAGTACGTACAGATGCTGCCGCTCTATGGGCAACATCTCGTACATGGTGGCAGGTTCCACCTGTTGCCAAAGTTTCTCTCACTGGTAAACTGAAAAAAGGTGTCACCGGTAAAGATGTTATCGTTACTCTTTGCGGTCATTTCAACAAAGATGAAGTTTTGAATCATGCTCTTGAATTCTGTGGAGATGGTGTCGCTGAACTTTCGATAGAAGAACGATTGACTATTGCCAACATGACAACCGAGTGGGGTGCCTTGGTCGGACTATTCCCTATTGATAATGTTACTTACGAATGGATTGAAAAGAGAATTAACTTTGTTGCTAAGCGTGGTTTAGCGGGGGTTCCATCCGATGCTGATGCTATTGAAGGTGTACATCCCCGTTTGAACAAAACTCGACTTGAAAAATTAAAAACAGACAGCTTGAAGGCAGACAGCGATGCATTTTATGCCAAAGAACTGACTCTTGACTTGTCAACTGTCACTCCCCACGCATCAGGTCCCGACCATGTAAAAGTGATGACCCCGATTTCTAAAATGTCTGACATTAAAATTCAAAAAGCATATTTGGTTTCATGTGTAAATAGTCGGGTTGAAGATTTAGCTCAAGCCGCAGAAGTTGTCGATGGAAAAAAAGTCTCAAGTTCAGTTGAGTTCTATATCGCTGCAGCATCATCGGAAGTACAGGCAGAATCAGAAGCACGAGGTGACTGGCAGAAGCTTGTTAATGCGGGTGCCAAGGTTCTCGCTCCAGGTTGTGGAATGTGTATCGGTTTGGGTGTCGGACTTTTAGAAGACAACGAAGTAGGTATCTCTGCCACAAATAGAAATTTTAAAGGACGTATGGGTTCCAAGTCGGCTCAAGCATATTTGGCATCGCCGGCTGTTGTTGCTGCCTCGGCACTGGCAGGATATATCACTATGCCGTTTGATATGGATGTTGCCGAAATAAAGGCAGCTGTCAAAGAAAATAAAAGAGCGGCTTCAGCCGCAGCAGTAAATATTGTTGACGGTTTCCCGAATAAAATAAGCGGCACTTGTGCCTTTTGTCATTTGGATAATTTAAATACCGACGGTATCTATCCCGGGAAATATACATACATTGATGATTTCACCGCTGAACAACAAGCCGAAGTTGTCATGGAAAACTACGACCCTGACTTTGCTAAAAATGTCAGCGAGGGTGATATCTTAGTTGGTGGATATAATTTCGGTTCGGGTTCCTCGCGTGAACAAGCAGCAACAGCACTTTTACATCGAGGTATTCGTTTGGTGATTGCAGGTTCTTTTTCTGAAACGTATAAACGAAACGCAATCAATAACGGTTTCTTAGCGATTGAATGTCCTGAACTTGTAAACGATTTAAAAACCGAACACGGTGCAGAAAAACTAACAGTATATACTAAAAAAGAAATAGCGATTGATTTTGCAACGGCGAAGTTGAGTTATAATGATAAAGAGTACTCTCTTTCACCTGTCGGTGCCGCCGCACAGGAACTGATTATTATCGGTGGTCTCGAAAACTGGGTGAAAAGTAAGTTATAATAAGTCATACTGAGCTTGTCGAAGTATGCACAAGAAAAGTTGTAGGTCAGGTCTCCCTGAGACCTGACAATGTCGTGGCGTTACATGTATCTCCACTACAAATTCAAAATAGAAAACTAGATTACATAACATACATAAAGGAACAAAACACACAATGGAAAACACTCTCTCAAGACAGATGGCGAAGTTCGCCATACAACTCAAGTATTCAGACTTACCCGAAAATGTCGTCCACGAAGTTAAGCGGTATCTCTATGACTCAGTAGGATGTGCATACGGCGGTTACCACACCAAAGATTTGAATATGATTCGTGACATCTACAAAGATATGGCCGGCAAAGGCGAAGCAACTGTTATCGGTTTCGGTGATAAAATCCCTGCCGTCAATGCGACTCTTGTAAACTCACTCATGGTGCGTGCTTTGGATTTTAACGATATCTATTGGAAAGAAGACCCTTCGCATCCGTCAGACATTATCCCTGCCGCTCTTGCGGTCGGCGAGATGGTCGACGCATCGATGGAAGATGTCATCGTTGCCATAGTTCTCGCTTATGAGTTTGAACAGCGGATGTGTTTGTTTGCTACTCCGGGTGTTCGTGAACGTAAATGGCACCACGCTACACTCACACAATTTGTTTCGCCAATCGTTGCGGGGAAACTTTTAGGTCTCACAGAAGACCAGATGGTCAACGCTATCGGTATCTCCGGTTGTCATAACCATACTATCGGTTGTCCTACAGCCGGTAAACTGACCATGATGAAAAACACGGTTGACCCAATGGCGGTGCAGTCAGGAGTCTTTGCCGCGTTGATGGCACAAAAAGGATACTCCGGTACCGAAGCAGTTATCGAAGGGAAAGAAGGGTTCAAAGATTGTTTCGGCGAAGGATGGGACGACGAAGCGTTAGTCGGTAATCTCGGCAAAGATTTCAAAATCTTAGAATGTTCAATGAAAGCATTCCCGACTGAAGCACTTACCCATACTCATATTTCTGCGGCTCTTACTGTCATGCAGTCAAATAACCTGACATACAAAGATGTTGAAGAGGTTTCGGTAACAACTATCGCACGGGCGTGTGATATTTTGTTTGATTCGCATAAGTACCGTCCTGAATCTCGAGAAACTGCCGACCATTCATTGCCGTATTGTATTGCCACGGCGATTGTCGACGGTAAGATTACTACCAATTCATTCTCTGATGAAAAGATGAAAGACCCTGCTATCTGGGAAACTATTGATAAAATCAAAGGGATAGCATCGGAAGAATTCGAAGCGATGTTCCCGGCAAAACAACCGTCGAAAGTAGTTATCAAAACAACCAAAGGTGACAGCTTTGAAGCGTATCTTGAATATCCGAAAGGCGACCCGAGAGAACCTATGACACAAGATGATCTTGATGCCAAGTTTAATTCATTGACAGACCAGCTTCTAGATTCGTCCCGTCAGACAGAAATGAAAGAAACAATTTTCAATTGCGAAAAAATGTCATGCAAAGACTTCATGGCTAAGATGGTAGTGTAGTAAAACTACGCAGGGTTAAGGTTGTAGTCTTGACAAAAAGGGGCGGTTCGCGAACCGCCCCTTTTTTATTATCGAAAATAATTCATCGATACGTTTTTTTGCGAGGGTAATACTATCTGCTGATAACTTCTGTTTTACATAATCTAATTTAGTAACTGCTTTTTCGTGTCCATTGACTGAAGCAATTGAAAGCCAGGCAAAGGCATCGATATAATTTTGTATGTTACTTTCTAGACTGTAGACAACACCAAGTAAATATTGAGCCGAAAGATTATTTTGAGTAGCAGCTTTGAGTAACCAGGCAATAGAAGAAGCATAATTTTTATCAACAGCTTCACCGTTATAATAAAGTTCACCTAATTCATACTGAGCTTTATGATAGTTATTTTTTGCTGATTTCATATATAAATTTAAGGCATTATCAATATTTTTTTCTACGACTTTGCCAAGATAATACATTTGTCCTAAGGCAAATTGAGCCTTCGCATTCCCGTCTGAGGCAGAAGACTTAAAATAAGTAACCGCTTTAGAATAATTTTTCTCAACACCGATCCCTTTGTTATACATAAGACCAAGTGCATAAACCGCTTCGTTGTACCCTTGTTCTGCTGATTTTTTATACCATGCAAAGGATTTTGTATTATTTTGTTCGACACCTTTTCCTTCAAAATACATATTGCCCAAAACATATTGTGCTTTGGCATATCCGTGTTCTGCTGATTTGGAAATCCACTGTGAAGATTTTTTATAATCAACTCGGGTACCGTCTCCATTAAAATATATCATTCCTAGAAGGTATTGAGAATTAGGATGGTTTTGTTTTGCCGACTTCATCAACCATTTTTTTGCTTCTACAAAATCAACTTTTGTACCCTCGCCATAATAATATTTTTTTGCCTGAACATAATCGGTATTTTGATTTCCTTGTTTTGGTGATTTTGCAAGCCATTTCTCTGTTAATTGAATGTTTTTTTCAACTCCGATTCCATAGCGATACATTGATGCCAATTCAAAATAAGATTTTTTATCACCTGATTCTGCTGATTCTTTATAGAAGAGAAATGCGTTATGATAATTTTTTTTAACGCCATAACCGTTGTAATACATCTCCCCCAGATAATAATACGATTTTAAATATTTATTTTTAGCGGCCATCATAAAATAGATATTTGCAGATTTATAATTTTGTTGCACCCCCTCACCATTGTAATACATTTTACCTAAAGCATATTGTGCTTCGGCTACGCCCAACTCTGCTGCGGATATAAACCAGATAACCGCCTTGGTAATATCTTTTTCTACACCTAATCCTTTTTTATAGATTATTCCTATCATGTAGGTAGATTTTTCATGGTCATCTCCACTCGCTTTAATAAACCACTCTAAGGCTTTGGTGTAATTTTTTTCTGTTCCCTTACCCTGCATCAGCAACAAACCAAGATTATATTGAGACATAGTAAAGTTTTTATTAGCTGACTTTTCAAACCAATGATATGCTTTTGCATAGTCTTTTGAAACTCCCTTACCTTTTAAATACATACCCGCAAGAACATATTGAGCTGATACATCGCCCAACTTTGCTGCCTGCAAAAAAAGTTCGGCAGCCTTGGGAAGGTCTTGGTTAACACCTGTGGCATTATAATAGGATAATCCTTCGCTGTACAGTTCATATGCTTTTGCTTTATCAGATTCTACAGATGCTGATAAGAATGTCATTGGTACGACTATTAAAAATATTAGTATAAAAATTTTCATCTATCCCTCGACGGTTAATAAACTTTTGAACAATTTATAAAGTACAATATGTAATCTATGCTATAATTTGTCAATTTGAAAGATGAGATTGCCACACTCCACCTCCCCAACTTGGAACGGTGCACATTTTTACTTCTCTTTACATAGTCAGGAGGACAGACCTCCTGACCTACTAATAACAAAACTATCTTTCGGTCTCTATCTACTTTAATAGACTTGGAGTAAAACTTTAAAAGGTTATTCATTATTCAAGAAAATTGCTAATATATTTTTTGTACCTGTAGGTGTTTTTTTATCGAAATAGATAAAAGTACAATAGTCCTTTACTAAAGTATGAGTATTCAGATTTGAATTCACAGACCATGTTGCAGCATTAAATATCAGTTCTTTCCAACTGTCTTCGTTTATTTCACTCTCATTTTTTACCGTACCAAGTTTTTCTAAAGAACCAAGGAATGAGCTATTTGAAAAAGTACTAACAATTTTTTGTATAGGTTCAAAACTACCACTTGCAAAAAACTTTGCCCAAAGCATATCCAAATGTTCAGGGCGAGTAACAGCATTAATGATATAGGGGTTTTTTCTTTTTTGTAAAGTTTTTACTTTTTTTCTTTGCTTTCTACTTAAAGATTTCAGAAAATCACTGTCCTTAAAGTTTGTATATGCATACATTTTAAGAATTTCATCTTGTAATTCTTTTGGATGGTCATTGAATTGATTAATGAGATGAATTAAAAGAAAATCGTTCTTTTTAAAGAGTTCAATAAAAAATGAATATAGCATACCCTCGTTTTTTGTATTATTCTTACTTGAGATAAATTTTAAATAATTGCTTAAAGCATATTCTGGTTTAGGTGTTGTAAAATAATTCTGCATCCAGTCACCAAATAATGAATCATTTGTGAACGCTTCTTTTTCTAAGAATTCAATCAATTCAATTTTTTTTCAAAATTTATTTTTTGTTTTGTTATATTATCTGTAATGATGCCTGTAATAGTATATACTCCTAATAAATCTTTATTATTAAAAGACATTCCTAATTCAGTATTACTCAACAGGAACATATTTTGATTTGGGACTTCATATGATATAGCATTAATAGAATCGTATGAGAAAATTGAATCCCCATTCGGTGTAAGTGCTTTCACACTATATGAAACATGAGGGATATTCGCTTTATCGACTTTAAATCCACCAAGCATATGGATTATGAAAAATTTTTGATGTCTATATATTTCAGAAACGTCTCTGATAAACGGGACTGACTCGCCGGTGATATTATACCACTTATCTCTATAAGAATAATCATCTGATAAAGCAACTTGGCTCTGCATTGTTTGAGCATAAATTGCTGTACTTGACAGCATTAGAAGAATCAGAATAATAATAAATTTCTTACACATTTTTACCCTACCATATTAAATTATTAACTCATAGTTTACAATTACACTTTCCCTAAGATGCCCCATAAATCAGAAAGACGACAATTTTTTTCTGTTTTGCTCAAATCTATAATTATCTGAACATTGCCGGTAAGCGAAAACTCCATAGGGCAATCGGTTGCTTTGCGGAGAGATTCTACCTCGACTCTTGTCAGCATTCGACCCTC
>JAJRXM010000004.1 GCA_024276275.1 Candidatus Zixiibacteriota bacterium | reverse complement strand
TTTTCAACTAGTTTACTGTTTAATCTGTATGTTTCCATATACTCACCGATATAAATGATATTTTTCAATTTTAGGAATAGTAGCCACTACCCTTACACCTAACTCATCCTCAATATCTTCAACTCTTTTAAATGAATTATCTAACAGTTCAAACAAAAAGACAAAAGCACCACCTAAGACAACTCCTAAAACAAGTCCGATTAAAATGACATTACGCTTATTTGGCCAAAAGGGTTCAAGAGGTAGTTTCGCAGGTTCTATAATTTTATAAGTAGTTCTCTCTTTTGCCCGCTCAGATAAAAGACCTACCGTAGTTTCTTCTGTTTTAAATGCATCACGATAGCGACGATAATCAGCAACTTGATTTACAAGCTCATTGATTTCTGACTCTAACTTTGGAATCATATTGATACTATCATCAATTCTTTTTAGGGATTGTTTAAGTTTTCGTTTTTTTGAATTCAGAATATCTAAATTTTCCCTGACAATATAACTTCTCACAAGAATTGACATTTGGTTTTCAGGATATGTGGCAAATTCTTTTTCAATAATTGATTTTATTGTGTTTTCGAGTAACCTGGTATTATCGTTTAAACGGATATTGACATTGATAACATTCTGATCATTCCAGGTATATTTTTCCATCATATTTACATAGCTGGTGATAAGTCCGTCGATAGTAGTTCGTAATTCAACCATCGTATCAGAAAACTTAAATGTAAGGTTATCAAGTTCATACTCTTTTAACTGCTTACGTATAGATTTTTGTGCATTCAGATAATCATCTGTTTCCAAATCAATATTATCTATGGTAGAAAGAATGTCTAATCTATTCTCTTCAGAAGCTATATTTTCAGGAAGCTGCAGATTTGATAATCGGACTCTGGCATCATTAAGAGAATCAATAGCTAACTGATAATACTGTTCTGTTTTTTTAAGCTGTACATCAGTAAATCGCTGATTATCCGAAATCTTTTGCATTTCATATTTTGTTTTTTCTGCCTCAAGAATAGTAGTTAACTGCTCGGCAATATCTCTGGCAAGAATAGGACTTTCCGATTCGACTGTTATCTTTATTTGGTCAGAGCCGTAAAACGAAACTGATATTTGTTCTCGTAATTTTTCTACCAATAAATTAAATTTTATCTGCTCTAAGGAAATTGTAGTATTTGTTTCTCGTAATTTGGCTGCCTCTCGAGATATATCCGGATCTTCATCAATACGTAAATTTTCAATCAGTTGAAACAAGTACCCTTGCGATGTTAACTCCGCCTCGATTGCTAACCTGCGATTACGCTGTTCTTCTCTGCTTTCACGACGATTAGTACCGCCCAATATTCTTTGAAGCTCTGAAGAGACATTAGAGGGACGGTCTATCCACACAATAGTTGACGATTCATATTTAGGTGCCATAAAAAATGTAGCACCGTACGCTATTCCGGTTACTAAAATCATCGGAATGATTATGAGCCATTTCCTTTTTTTGAGAATTGTCAGTATTTCTCTGATATCTAAAGATTTTACAGGTTTCGGTTTTAACATAATTACCGAAGTCCTCCGGTTGTAGTAGTATTATTTCTTTCGAACTGCAGATAAATCAGGAGGCCTGAAGTAATCACTCCGGCAACAGCACCGATAGTCCCAATATTTCTTCCAATAAAACCACCTCTATCATTTGGAAGCAAAAAAGTATCTTCTTTTTTTAGAAAATAACGCGGTACATTACCGGTTACAGAATACTTCTCCAAATCAATTTGAATAGTTTGTGCATATATTCCGTCTTTTGAAATAATACGAGCCCTGCTTAAATCAGCAGTTTCTGTCGGACCGCCGGCAAGAGCTAAGGCATCCAAAATATCGATATTGTCTTCAAATACTAACGGTCCCGGAGTATTTACCGCTCCGATTACATAAAATTGGTTTTTAGCACCTATTTGTTGAGAAAATTCACCGGATGGAAGATTTGCCGATGTACGTGGAATTTCGATAGTATCCTGTCTATTAATTTTAGGCAGTTTGTTAAGCGTACCGTTTTCGATAGCTTCGGCAACATTGATAACTTCAATTTTTCCTGCCTCTTTACCACCACGAATTATAGTAACCCTCGATAAATCACCGTATTCAGTAATTCCGCCACCCTCGTTAATAATAGTCCATAAATCAGGTATTTTTTCAAAATTATGCTTTCCCGGAGTAGTAATCTGACCTTTTAGAAAAACATGTTGATAGTTAAACTCAATAACCCGAACCACAACTTGAGAAATACGTGCATTTAATCTGGACATTTGACGAACAATATCATCTTGTAGTTGATTAGTTGTCTTACCGAACGCATCTAATTCACCGATGATATCGATTGTAATTTTACCGTTTTCGGCTACACGAACGGTAGTATTAAGAGTGGCTTCCTGCCAAAAACGTACCTCTAAAATATCTCCACTACCTATTTTATAACTTTGTGCTGAACTTGTTGATTGTAACAACAAGAAAAAAGTTATTGCTATAAGTAATGTATTGAAAATCCTTTTCATAAAAAATTCCTAAACGAGTAAGTTTTCTCTTGTACGATTTTATACTGCTAAAATCGGCATTATTTCCTATTTATTTAATATATACTCCGCTTATTAAACTGTAAAGATTTAATACAACTAAGACTTGAATAAATTACTTGGATTGGACAGAAGAAGAGGAAGCTACCAAAGCTCTATTTCGACCGGATTCTTTTGCCTTCAAAAGAGCCATATCAGCAGAATAAAGCAGTTTTTCACTCTTTTGTGCATGATCAGGATAAATTGATATTCCCATAGAAATTGTACAGGAGATTGATTTATCAGCTTGATTCAAAGTAAATTCTGTCGTTTGGATTTTCTTTTGAAGCCTTTCGACAAACTTCATGCAAGTTTCCTGATCTGACTCCGGCATTATAACACAAAACTCATCACCACCATACCTTGCGACAACATCAATAGTACGAATAGATGTTTTTAGTATTAAGCCAACCTGCTTTATAATCTCATCTCCGGCCTGATGACCGTACGTATCATTGATTGTTTTCAATTCATCAATATCAAAAATAATAAGTGCAAGTTTACGGCTATATCTTTCTGCTCTATTAAGCTCTTCATAAAGACGTTTATAAAAATATCTTCTATTGGCAAGTGCAGTTAGATTATCGGTATACGAAAGTTCCTCAAGAGACTCCAACTCTTCCACATTTTCAAATATATTCACCAGATATTTTCTGTAAACATCTATCTTCTGTTTTATCTCGGATGATTCTCCGTTTTGTTTCCACGCCAACAACCCCTTTCTTTTTGATGAAAGAGGAAACGATGCTATACGATTAACATTATTTTGTTTTAAACTGTCAACCCAGGAATTATTATCAGGTATTTTTTTTGAAAGATATTCCAACGGAACAATTGCTTCCGGGTTAATAAAGTTGTCAACGTTATTTAATTCCGTATTAGTAGGAATTTTTAAGTTCTTTGGTTGTTTCCCTACAAAAATATGTTTTGTCGTACTTAGGTCTTTGCCCGCATAAATAAAAATAAGATTATCCACTTGCGAGGCATCTTGCAATGTATTTACTACCTGAGTAATTATAGCATCAGCCTTTTTATATTTCATTAAGTTTAAGACGCGTTCAACCTGATGTTCTCCCTCGGTTACTTGATTTATCACATTTGTTCCGTCAGTATGGAGATTTACTTGTTCAAGTTTTGATTCATGCCATTTGATATGATAAGCTGCCGCTAATGATTGTACCATCTGAGCAATAACATTTTGTAAAGAATCAGAATTTATTTTGTTGTTACTTTTAATAACATAAAATCCGTACAGGTTATCTCTCCAAAAAACGGGGAAAAATTTGTCCACATGAAAATGGTTAATTTTTGAAATAAATTTTTTTGTTAAAAATTTTTCAATCTCTGCAACATCACGGGGGAAAAAACTTTGTTTTAAGACCTGCATCAGTTCTTTAGAATAATCTATCTTAAAATCATTGCGATTAAACGATTTTATACCGTGATAATAGTTCAGTTCTAACGCACCTCTTTTTTTTCGCAAAAAGATAATATATTCACATTTAAATTTACTTTTTAAGATATCAGAAAACAACCTGGCAACTACTGAGACAGACCCGTCAAGGGAGTTTTTTTTCATAAAATCTGTCAATTCATGCAAAGACAAATTTTGTATAAATGCTGCTTGTTTTCTTTCGCCCTTAATTCTGTTATAAAGTAATACTGCAAGAATTCCAACGCATAAGAGAAGCAACAATATCAAAGACAGTTCGAAGGTCATGCTTAAGATACCTCTTGGGCTTGATTATTTCTGCTAAATAAAATATATATTATAATTAGAAACTGTCAACTAAAACCATTAATAGAATTTTCTTCCAAACCGAAACCGCGACCTTCTTTTAAGAAGTTTATTCTCCTTTAACACCAAAAACACTTTCCACCACCCCGCCTGCAATGAATCATTGGCGAAATTTATCTCGTATTTTATCTCACCGATTGAGGCAAACGGGTCATTTTTAACAACTTTCAGAACGGCTGACTCAATAGAATCATGTTCCGTAATTTTTCTATCTTCAATTATGTTAACTGATTTTGTTGCTACTGAGGGTTTAGCTTCTGAAACGGTAAGATTAGTTATAGTCGGTCTTTTTTTTTTATATTTTCAGAATAATCTATTTCGGCAAAATCATCACGTGCTTCTTCAAGAGATGCATACGCTTTTAAGACATTATCAAACTCGAGTAATTCATATATTTCAGAGACATTGGCAATCATATTGGCTAGCTTTAAGTCTCCACCGTTTTCATGAATATCTCTTATGTGTGAAATAAAGATTCCCCATCCGGCTGAAGAGATATAGTCAACACCAGCTAAGTCTATTATCATCTTAAACCGGTCTCTTTTCAAAAGAGATTCGATTACTTCTTCTAGCTCAGCAGCTGTCAGCGTATCAATGACACCGTCAACCCGAATTTCGGAGACATCTTTCGTGTTATTTTCTTTTAATGATATTGCAATATTGTCCATTAATTATCCCATAATAAGTATCACTCAGGATAATTAAAATCATTGAAATTGGCAAGTGAATTCTTTAGGGTGTTTCAGAGTCGTTTGAATCTACATTGATGTTCTTAATCGGTAAGTTGTTGTTTTGCTTTTTATTTATCTTACTGTCCGATTTCGGTTTTTCTTTTTTGTACTGAGCTACAATAAAGCTTATATCATCAACAGATTTATGAAAACCGGTATAGTCGTCGATATTATCAACAAGAGTATCTGAAAGCTTTGTCATAGATATTGACGAATTACTCGCATTTGATTTAATAAGTTCTTTTAGACGTTCTATACCAAACAGGTTACCTTCACGATTAGGAGCTTCGGTTATCCCGTCTGTAAAAATAAGGAAACAATCTTTTTCCTGCATTATTCTTTTTTCTTCGATTATCGAAGTCTCAAATTTGTCATTTTCTTTCGTGGGTAAACCGACAGGCATACCTTTTGGATTCAATTCTTCGATTTCTCCCCGTACACTATTATAATAAAACATCGGGTTATGTCCTGCTGAAACATATGAGATAGAATTATCATTGCTATCATACATCAACAGAAATACAGTTACAAACATTCCGGGAGGTATATTTCTTTTCATGTAATCGTTTACCGAAACAATAATCTTTTTGGGAGAGAGCATTTGCTTTACATGAATCTGTATTACAGTACGAAGCATTGACATTACTAATGATGCCGGTACTCCTTTGCCGGAAACATCGGCAACAACCATACAATATCTTTTATCAGTAACTTCAAAAACATCATACAAGTCTCCTCCTACTAAGGAAGCAGCTCTATAAAATGTTTCAACATCTAGATTTTTAATCTTAGGAAGATTATGCGGTAGAAGCGTTTTTTGAATTTCTGAGGCAACTTCTATCTCTTTTGCCATTTTCTCACGAGCGGCGATATTTTTTCTATCTTGTGATAAGCGTGTTATCATTTGGTTAAACGCTTTTGAAATTTCAAAAAATTCTTCTGCACCCTCAAGCGGTAATTCCGTTTCCAAATCTCCCGATGTAAACCTTCTGATTCGGTGAGTGATTTTAAGTATCGGGCTTACAAAATAATCCGACAAGAGGTATATCCCTAGAATCCCAAAAACGAGCAGAATAACAGTCAGGAGAAATATCTGTTTACGGGTATCAGACAGTCTGTTGTAAATACCTTCTGTCGTATATATAATATTCACTTTTCCAATTATATTTTCGCCAAGTTTGATAGGTACTACTAAAAAAACAACTTCGTTGTTGTCTATAGTAAAAGACTGTGGAGTATTTAGTTTATCGGCATTTAATCCTTTCGGGGGAAGATATCTTTTTCTTATAAATAAAATATCATCAGAATGTGCTCGTATCATATTGGAAGCATCTGTCAACACAATCTGTTTCAGTTCCGGGTTGGCAAGTTTATAGCTAATAATTAGCTCATCAAATTCCACATCCGACCTATTATTTAAAATATGACCTGCAGCTTGAGCTGCAATAGTTTTTCCAAGAGCTTGTACGGTTTCATGCTTGTGCCTGTACATCCCGCTCGATATTTCGTGATCAAAATAATATATTGAACCTCCGATAATCATGGAGACAATAATAAAAGTCCAAAAAGAAAATTTAAACCTGAGAGAAAACATTCGTCGTAAAAAAGGTTTCCCCTTCTGTTTGTCTTCGTGAACACGCTTTATCATACGTAGTTCATTAAAACTCGCTGTAGAAATATACTCAACAGAATCCATGATTTTTTGAATCATGTAAAAACCCAAACCGCCTTTGCGACCTGATTCAACTAATTTCTGTAAATCTACTTTTCCGGAGTTATCTGGCTGGAATGATCTTCCGTAATCAATAAGAGAAAAAACTACAAGCTTTTTGTATATAACAATTCGTACTCTCATTAAGCCTTTTTCATAGAGATAGGCATGCCGAATTATATTGGTAGCTCCCTCTTCAATAGCCAGCAGAACAGCCGCTATTTCTTTTTTGTTCATCGACGCAGCGATACAGCTTTCACGAACCGTTCTATGAATACTGTCTAAGTATTTTTCTTCGGCTTTGAATTCTGCGTTAATCTCTTTTATCGGTCGCCTGAACATAACCCTCTTCACGTAAAACGTAATTTATCTAAACAGATTATTTCTTTTCTGTCGACAATCTCAATTTCGCTTGCTCTATATTATTGATTGTGTTGATATTATTCGGATACTCTTTTAAAACTAATCTCCACACATCAATAGCTTTTTGATATTTTTTGTCCCGCATAAATTTGAGACCGTCTAAGTAAAGACCCCAAACTTTTTTGTTTTCCTGTAAATCTTCAAGAGTAGTCTCTCTGGCAGTCGTCAAACTTAACTTCTTGAGATATTCAATAGCAACCGGGTTTTCATTATCCAGCGACAAGACCGCTTCAAAGGTTTTTCTCGCTTTACGGTTCTTTTTATTATTATATAATTTGATACCGCTATTAAGTTGTTGAGCTATATTTATATTATCGGCAATCCGAGCAATTGCTTCTAAAGCATTTTTATTTTCAGGATCAATATCAATAATTTTATTATATGCTATTATAGCTTCAATCGTATTACCTTCCTCTTCAGCACTTGTCGCATCGGAGAAATTCTTTTGTAATTCACTTTTAATATTATTTTCAATACGAGATTTTAAATTTAAAGCTTCCGCATAATTAGGAGAAATATCTAAACTAAGTTCAAGAAGATCTAAGGCAGCATTATAATACTTTTTATCATAAAAATTTTGTGCCTGTGCCAAATATGTACCCCGTGCTGTTTCGGTATCTTTTTGTTGTTGTATATGAAGAAGTTCAGCACCTTTTCGAGTAGAAATAGAATTTTCTATAGCGGCAATTAATCCGATAATTTCTGAGTTTTCCTCATCAAAGGCTAAAGCCCGTTGATAATAAACTAAGGCAGAATCTAGTTTAAAACTGTGATGATAGCTGTCTGCTTTATCTTTATAGAAATCAAATTGTTTTTGTCTTTCCTCGGCAAGCAGCAAAGTACCCCTAGATTTCACTAATTTCTCTTCTAATAAAATTTTGTCTTTAACAGAAGTACCTATTAATAAAGAGAGCGAAAAGCGATGCGAATCATTGATATTATCCATTATCTTATACGCATAATCAATTTTAACTCTATTTACAACCATTCCGGTACCAAATGAGAAGTTGTTGTTATCATATCCTAATCTGAGAGCATACGATTGATTAAACAGTAATTCCGCTCCGGTATGAATTTTCAAAGAACGGTTTTCAATCTTTTCAAAATCAAGTGCTGCATTTAGAATTGTTTTATCATAGAGTAATACATTTTTCAGACCAATTCCGCTCGCTATAGTAATCGGGGTTGTTTCGTTAAGACTTGCTAATTCCAATTCAGGAGGAATTATATCTCTTAAAATTATACCTGCCGAAATATGATTACTCATTTTCGCAGTAATGCCGAGATCAAATCCTAAACCGTAATCAGACAATGAATCAAGTGATTGATTAACAATTTTAAAACTACCCCCTATTGATAACCTATCCCCTAATGAATTACCATAGGATAATAGAATTTGGCTTTGTGAATATCCAAATGTCCCACCTGATATAAATCTTGATCTTCTTTCAATATCATCAGTACCGATCCTAAAAAAGCCGATACCAAATCCGCCTAATTTTGAGTCAGGAAAGACCCATCCGGCATAGTTATATGAGGTACCTTCAAACAAATTAATATGCATAGCAGAAAATTCTTGATAATTCAAGTTTGGTAATCCGGCAGGATTATAATACAAAGCTGATGCATCGTCGGCAAGAGCGACAAATCCACCACCCATACCCAATGCTCTGGCACCTGCTCCGACAGAAAACGGAGTCTCGCGACCGGCATCGCCGGCAAATAAAGTCGAAACCGATAAACATAAAACAGCAAGTGTTGTAATTATTTTTTTCATTATTTCACCACCGCTACTTTTATCCGGGCATATTCACCAGTTGTCTTATTTATTATAGAGGCAATATAAACACCGTTTAGAACCATCTCACCGGAATTATTATACCCGTCCCACTCTATTATATTCTCACCGATTGAAGAACCTACACCTCCGGGAGGATAATACATTCGAAACACTTCTTCTCCGGTCAACGTAAACATTTGAAATTCTATCGGGGCATCTTCGGATAGTTCAAAGGCAAACTGTACCGGTTGAATTGTCGGATTAAACGGATTGTTTTCGATTATAAATGATTCACACAAGCTGTTTCCTTTAAGAACTACCTGATATGAAAGAATTTTATCATTGCCGCTAATTGATTTTACTTTTACAGCTTTCCCCTGGTTTGGTCCGTCAGAATATACTGCTTTAATTCCTGACTCTAAAATTTCTAGTAATAATTCTTTTTGAGATGTTCCTATAAATTCTGTAGTCAATTGTATTGTTCTCGTTTCCCGTGGAGCTATAATAAAATCAGTAAACCAAAACATCAGTTCATTCCCGCCGGCTGTAGTAATTGTAACCTTTTCATCATTTTCTGAAAAATATGATTTCCCTATACTTATAACATCTTGAGCATCAATCGCATTATGAGCGATTGTGAATGAATTCATATCAATAATTTCAAGTTGTATCGAGTTTAAGCTTGAAACGGAATTATTCGTAATAGACAGAAGAAACAAATCTTTTGGTCGTTCGGGTAATATAAGATTAGAACCGATAAAACTCGGTTCAATAACTAATTCAGCAGAGGTTGAGACTGATATGACAGTAAAGTTGATAGATTCATTTATGGTCACGACAGGCCTGTTGTAGTTTACATCAAGAGGAACTTCAATCACAGAGAAAGAAAACTGTATAGAAGTATCTATAAGCGGTGCTTTAAAATCAAAATCAATTGCCGAATCAGCACAAATACAACCGGTAAAAGTATCAGGTGAATTTCCGGATAAGCCCTCTATTATCAACTGATATACACCATCCGTAACACGTGCAGTTCCGTTATTTTCATACTCAATTTCAAGATGTAAATGGTCACCTTGGCCGACAACAGCACCTTCTATGTTTTCAATTCCATTAAGTCTATAACTAAATTCAAGAGATGCCGCTTCCTCTATTTTCAGAAATGCTGAATTATTTACCGGATTTAAAGTGCTGATAGTATTATCAGCTATATCAACTCTAAAGCTTTCGGGAAGGCTATTCATCATTGATGCCGCGACAACATCAAACAAGACAGTAGCTGTATCAAATGGCCCTATATTATGTATTATCATTAAAGGTTTAATAATATCAGAATTACCGTCAATGGATTTCAATTGAAGTGCTACCGAGTCTAAAGTATTAGATGATAAATTAGCAAGGGTAGCTTTAAATTGAATCTCTTGTGAACTGTTTACTATAGGAGCATTTGGTGCTATAACTTCTAGATCTAAAATCTGTACCAACGGTAATTCAAGTACTTTGATTGGAACAGATGCCGAGGTAAAGTCAGTTTCAAACGTTAACGTATCAAACATACCGGGGAGACAAAATTTAAATTCTGCTTCAGCATATAAATCAGTACCGACTTGTTCGGATTGTATTGATATAGCAGCTGACCGTAAAATATTTTCACCCGGATACAATGAATCCGATTCTAAAAAGAGATTTGTAGATGATGAATACGAATTATCAAATACTCTAAACAAAGATTCGTTCCCGTGAAAAACATACGGAGCATCACTTTCAATATTAATCTTAAATTCAAAAGATACATTTGTACCGGCGTATACAATTTTTGGTGTTAAAGAACCTTCTACTAAAGATATTTGATTGTTAAAAAAGATAAATATCGAATCAACCAACGGTTCAGATAGAGTCAGCATATTTCCGGATGAAAAAAGCTGATAATCCATTACAACTTCATACCAACCATTTTCAAAGCTATTTTCTGTGTTCAAGACAGCAGGAAGGTTGTTGTAAGTAATAATTCCGTTTATAAATGCTTCAGGTATAGGAGAACCAATATACAAATCTGCTATTTTCTGCTGAGTCATTTTATCTCTTATTGCTACCGATAAAAGCGTTGAATCTATTGTCTGAGCGAACCCATCTGTCTCAATCTCAAATGAAATCTCAAATGGAATTTGATGTATTATCGTATCCGGTTTAAACGAATCAGCTATCAGAGAGAGTTGTGAAGCTTCTAAAACTTCAACTGTAAATCGCCTATTAGAGGATGTTGATGGAAAACCAGATAAAGAACCATCGGAATATGAAGCCTGTACAGTAACATATAATTCATCAAATGATCCAACATTAGCTAAGGGAGGTAGTTTCACTGCTAATTCTGCTATTTCACCTACCGCTGGAGGATCTACATGATGAACAACAATTAAATTATTAGAATCAGCATATGACACCCAATCAAACTGAACAAGAAGTATACTTGAAGCTTGTTGGTTCCCCTCATTTCGAATTAAAATTGTTACACTCGTTGAATCACCCGCAAAGACAGTAGAAATAGTTTCGCCATTGACATTTTGTACATCAATAATATCATAATTATTAAAATAAACTAATTCTATATTCGATGATACAAATCCATTGTCAGCATAAATCGATACCTGTCCAGACAATCCAGAATAGATAAGTTCAAAATCTTTTAACCGAACAACACCACCGACTTGGTACAGATTATTATCAAGAAAATATCGGTTTAGCTCACCGTCGGAAACAAATAATTCAATCGGGTTCGCAGATAGGTCATAATCGGTTTTTAAATTGTTATAGGCATCATATAAAATAATAGCGGCATTATGGTTGATAATATTTCCGACAAACTGTGTTTCATCTATCTGCAAAGTCATTCGAGATAAGTCACCCGGAGTAACTGTAATTTGTCCTGATAACCCGTATACTTCACCAGCTGTTGCTTGGGCTATTCCTGCCCCTACACGAGTTACTTTTAGAGTAGAGTCGGTGAATTGTCCGACACAATTCGAACACTCAAACAAAGACCATTGAAAAACTGTCCCCTCTATCTTGTTCCCATATTGGTCAAACGCAGATGCTGAGAATTGCTGAACATCGCCTGCTTGTAAATTGATACTTTCAGAAGGTATTACCTCGATAGAATAAATAGATGCTGTTGTAATCGTAAAAGGTTCTGACAGAAGCGGTCCGATAGCAATTTTCTTGTTTTTGCGAAGCCCTAACAGAGAAATCTGATAATTTCCTGATTCTGACGGATTCTGAATTTTTGAAAGTCTTACAGTAACATTGATCGAAATAGTCGTATCTTTAGGATAATCATCATCTAACTCATCGTCGTCGTCATCGTGGTCATCATGAGATTTATCCCTATTTAAATAGAGGTGAATCGACTGTAAGTCATTTTCTATCTTTTTAATAGTATAGTTATGGTGTTTGTAATCATCTATCAATTCAACAGAATCAAGAGTCGTTATCGAAAAACCGCTTGGAAGTGTAATAATCAACTCACCTTTATTGATATGAGCATAATCCCCGATTGATGTTTGAAAATTAAAAGAGTAATCTGTCAACTCATTGACCTGAGCATTATCGGTCTCGACTATTAATTGTGTTTGAGCGGAAACCGAAACTGCAAAGATTGAAATTATTATAAACAGACAAAATATGCCGCGTAAATATTTATCAATTAAATTCATGAAAGTACCAAATTATATTTTTTCTTTTTAATTTACCTGTAGTTCAATGTAACGAGCAAAGAGCATGCCCTTCAACTCATTTACTCTATAAATAAAACAGAAACATTATATCTTATTTATTGCTATGAACAATTATCGTATATCAATACAGGCTAACGCCTTAGCTACATGCTTATAATTCTCTTATCTTCTGTTAAGAACTATGAAAACTATATAATATTTATTGATATGTACCTAATTTGCACGAAATCGCTAAGTTGTTGCATTATCTTACATAACAGAGCTTATTTTTTCTGCGGCAGTCACTGTGTTTTCCATTAGCATAGAAATAGTCATCGGTCCGACTCCACCCGGAACGGGTGTAATATAAGATGCTTTTTCAAAACAGCCCTCATAGTCTACATCTCCGACTAACTTATAACCCTTTTCAGATGAACTGTCATCAACCCGATTTACTCCAACATCAATAATGACAACATCATCTTTGAGCATATCCGCTTTGATAAATTCAGGCATCCCGATAGCAGCTATTAATATATCTGCCCGCTTGGTAATTTCTGCTAAATTTATTGACCTCGAATGTGCAACTGTTACGGTTGCATTTCCGATTTTTGCTTTTTGCATCAAAAGAGCCGCAACAGGTTTTCCGACTATATTTGAACGCCCGACAATTACGACTTCTTTTCCGGTAGGGTCAATCTGAGATTCTTCAAGTAGTTTCAAAATGCCGTTTGGGGTACATGGTAACAACGCCCCCCGACCTAATAGCATCATCCCGACGTTATACGGATGAAACCCGTCGACATCTTTTTCGGGAGCGATTGTCAATGTAACCGCTAATTCATCAATATGAGAAGGCACAGGAGACTGTACTAAAATCCCGTGAATTTTGTCGTTGGCATTTAGTGATTTGATAATCTCTATTAGTTCTTCCTGGGTTATGTTTGCATCTTTTCTGATAGTCTCTGAATACAGTTTCAATCTCTCGCATGCTTTCCCCTTACTATTGACATACGTCTGCGAGGCAGGGTCTTCCCCAACCAGCACAACTGCCAACCCCGGGACTATTCCTTTTTCACGTAATGCCGCTATTCTCGGTTTTAGTTTCTTACGGACATCTTTTGCTATCTGCTTTCCATCAATAACTTGCGTTGTCATACTTAAAGCTTCCCCTCATCAGCATCAATCTCTTTCGGTGCATTTTTCGGTGGATTATTTATATCAAATTTTTCACAATACCGTTCAATATTCAGAGCTTCACCTGTCTTAGGGTTAGCTGTAATAATAGCACCCGATATACGTACATCCTCTTCAGCAGGTGTAAACCGAATCGGTAAACCGCGAATAAAACGATCAACAGACGGTTTTATATTCATCCCGATTACTGATTCATACGCACCGGTCATTCCGGCATCAGTTAAATATGCTGTCCCCCGTTTACTGATTTTTTCATCTGCGGTCTGTACATGTGTATGTGTCCCGACTAAAGCGGTGATCATACCGTCAAGATGATAAAACATCGCCTGTTTCTCCGAGGTTGCCTCGGCATGCATATCTAAAAATATCAAATTAGTTTCCTCACGTAAACGATTGACTTCGGCTGCGGCGTACTTAAAGGGACAGTCGAGGTCACGCATGTAAGTTCTACCCATAGCGTTCATTACACCAATCTTTATGCCGTTGACTTCATCAATCATCGCACCGACTCCGGGAGCTCCTTCAGGGAAATTTCCCGGCCTGATTAGCTTTGGTTTGGTATAAAAGTACTTAATAATATCTTGCCTGTCCCAAATATGGTTCCCGGATGTTTGAATATCTACTCCATAAGAAAATATCTTTTTTGACATTTCAGGAGTGACTCCAAATCCTCCGGCAGCATTCTCGACATTACAAATTACATAGTCGATATTATGTTTTTCACGGAGAGGTTTAATCATGTGGGCAACAGCCTGACGACCTGCTTTACCGCAAATATCTGCGACAAACATTATTTTAAATTCTGACATCTATCTACTTTCTACTTATTCAATTCAAATTACAACAGCCTTATATATAACATGAGAGTAGAAAATTGACAATAGAGGGAACCGTTTTTTTTGGGTTATTTTGAGAACTGTTTGTAGTTTGGTGTTCCGTTGACAAGAAATCGTAAGATTTTGAAATTAAGAAACCCGATAAAGTAGCTCAATCTGATTAACAATATGCAATAAAAAAGGAGACCAACCATTGTTAGTCTCCAAACTTAAAACTCTAAAATAGAATTTTAAATCAATGGTTTTTATTAATATGTTTTACGGTAGCCGTTGCCGCCGCTTCTATTTCCACTTTTTTCACTTTTTGATTTTGCTCCATTGACATTCAAAGTACGACCATTAAGTTCTGTACCATTAAGTCCGCTTATAGCAGCTTGAGCTTCATCTTTTGAAGGCATTTCGATAAAAGCAAACCCTTTAGGTCTACCGCTATCATTATCAGTAATAATTTTTACTGTTGAAACTTCACCAAAAGCTTTGAATGCTTCAAGTAGATTATCTTCTGTCGTTTCAAACGACATATTTCCTATGTAGATATTCATCCTACACTCCGTTGTTTTAATCTTGAATTATCCTCAATCAAAATTGATTGTGATAAACTCTAAGATCAGATATAAATTGTGCATGATTGCACGATAATTCGAGATGTTGAATATTCTTATAGAGAATATCAAACTACTCAACACTTCTCTTTTCTACCAACTTTTAATTCCGTTATTAGTAAAAGAGACATTTCTGCTAAAGCCGCTAATTATCTATCAGGATATACTTTGCTAGTTACGACGTATCGAGAATATATAAATACCGGACTAAAAGTGAAATTCCGTTCTTACGATTACAACGAAAACTACATGTACAGCTGGAATAACATTTCTAAATATGATATAACGTTTGATCCAATACTCAAGGCAAAACAATGTTTTTTAGAATTAAACTATAACCCAATCCATTATGGTGTTAGTTCATATTTTGAAGAGTTAAAAATATTTGATTTTACTAATCTATCTCATCAGTATGGTGGATATTTTGAGATGTTCCTTTCTATTGGATTAGGGAATCAATATAACTTATCAGTAGACTATTTCACAACTCTACCTTAACAATGACCCACTAAGAAATTATTCTATTCTAACAGAAAACGGTAATACTTATTCTTATACTACTTTAGCAGAAAACAAAAAAATTAAAATCTCTATTAGGAAAAGATTAAAAGAGAAATATGACTTGTCATTACAATATCAATATGATGAAATTCCAGATAAAAAAACAATTACTGGAGCAATAAATTTTTTATTATAAAGATTCTAAGCCCTACCCATTAAACTGTTCAACCGCTCTCTTCTTCAACGAAACAAATAAAAGTCCGGACCCTAAGACCATGCTAATCCCTGAGCCGACAAGTATTCCACCCTTGGCTATTTCAAGAAGACTTCCTTCAAGGGCAAGTGATGCAATAAACAATGACATCGTAAACCCGATACCCGCCAGTAACCCTGCACCGACCATAGTCAACCAGTTCACATTGTTCGGTAATTTTGTCCAACCTACTCCGATAACTACAGATGAAGCCAACAAAATCCCTACAGGTTTCCCGAGGACTAATCCAAGTATAATAGCAAGAGATAACGGTTCTTTTAAGCTCGACATATCAAGAAAAACTGCCGCATTAGCCAAAGCAAAAAGAGGCATGATGACAAATGCAACCCACGGATGTAAAGCTGTTTCAAGACGTTCAAGCGGAGAGATTGATTCTTTTAAAGTAAACTGCACTTGATTAGATAATGCATATTCCCCTTTTTCAATTGCCACTCGGTCGCTTCGAGAAATCATAGAACCAATTGATTCTAAAGCAGACCTGACAGACTTTCTATTTATTAAACTAATAGACGGTGTCATCAGTCCAAGAATTACCCCTGCTATTGTCGGATGAACTCCCGATTTAAGCGTACATAACCATATTACAGTTCCTACTAACACATATACAGAAATATTTCGCACACCCATTTTATTCATCAGGAAAATCAGACCAAACCCGCCTACTGACATAGCAAGCCATGTCAGATGAATAGTTTCGGTAAAAAATATCGCTATAACCGAAACAGCTAATAAATCATCGACAATAGCAACAGATAAGAGAAAAATCTTCAGACTGTGCGGCACACGTTTACCTAAAAGACTTAATACACCTACTACAAAGGCGATATCGGTTGCCATCGGAATCGCCCATCCATTTTGAGCAGGTCCGCCGTATTGCATTGACAAAAAGATGATTGCCGGTGTAACTGCTCCCCCAACCGCAGCAGCGGCAGGCAGTATTATTTTATGTTTTTCGCTTAACTCTCCGGTTGTCAGCTCTCGTTTCAACTCCAGACCTATCACAAAGAAAAATATGACCATCAGTCCGTCATTTACCCAATACCACAGCGGATACGAAATTCCGACATCACCTATATTTAAACTGAACAGCTGATTCCAAAAAGTATGATATGACGATGCCATTGGAGAATTTGCCGCTAACAACGCAATTATAGTACAACCGAGAAGAACCAATCCTCCGGATGCCTCCAAATGAAAGAAACGCTTAAAAGGTCTGGTCATTTTTTGTACGGGTCGTAATTTCTGTTCTAAATTCTTATGCATCTGTTTACTTCCTATTAACTGTGTCGAGCTAAATTAACAAGCATTTCATAAATCATATATGACACCCCGGTGCCTAATAAAACAAAACCTTCCTTGCGGGACAACCTTTGACTTGTTGCCAAAAAGATAAAAAGAACAATAAATAATAAGCCCATAACAAAAAGACTTTGTATTACCCCGGCACTAATCGTAATAGGCTCAGCTAACGGTGGCTGAACAAACATACCTGCTAACCCTAATACCACAAAAATGTTAAATATCGCACTCCCTAAGAGATTTCCTACTCCTACATCAACAGCATTTGACCTTACCGCTGACAAAGAAACAACTATTTCAGGTGCTGAAGTGCCTAACGCTACAATTGATAACCCTACGATGAAATCGGGAACCCCCCAGACAGATGCAAACCAGACAGCACCGTAACCTTTAATAACACTATCTACAATTTGTACTTCGCCTACCAAAACATGACAGCCTAACATTACCAGCACTAAGCCGGCAACTACACGAAACACTTTAGGTAAGAGAGCATCCGGGCTTTCAACTTTATCAGAATTCTTACCTATCGCTTGACTACTCAAAGTTGTCGCATCTTCTTCTACACTATCCAAAGATTCGTCAGTTTTTTTTCTTCTTGAAATTATTATGTACAAGTACAAACCAAAAATCACCGATAGAGCTACAGCCTCAAAAAAGTCTAACTTTAAATTCAGAAGACCGAATGTTTTTAATCCTTCAAATACTTGAATATCATCCGGTAGTTTGCCAATAAACAGTAAAATAAGCAAAGCTCCAAAAATCAAAATAGGAGCATCGAGTTTAATAGTCTGTCTCTGAATTGCCAGCCCTCCCTTTGTAAGAAAAGCTAACCCCCCGAGAATTACTGATATGTTTAAAATATTTGACCCAACGATATTAGCAATTGCAATATCACCTTTTCCGCCTACACCTGCTACCAAAGATGTAACCAATTCAGGTACACTGGTTCCAAATGCTACAACCGTAAGTCCGATTAAAAAGGGTGAAACCTTAAAATGCCTTGCGATTTCTTGAGACGAATCAACCAGCAAATTTGAGCCTTGCCAAATTACAAGGATGATTGAGAAAAACAGAATTAGCTGTAACACCAAAAGACCCGGTCCGGTGAAACCGGTATATTCAATTATTAACCAAGCTAAAATACCTATTATAACCGGTATTGTTGTTAATAATGTATTCCGTTTTAAAATCATTTTATCCCGAGTTTCCTTAATTATATGAAGCATTAATTTAATTTGGATTTTTTTGAAAGACTAATCTTACTTTGTGAATAGAAATAGATTAGTAGTTAATATAGACAGATTTACTCCTGATTGATAGATTTTCTATTAGATTTTATTATCAATGCTATCTGCCGTTTCATCATAACACATTCTACACAATTGCATCAAAAAAAACTAATAATTTTATTAAAATAGTAAATAAAAATGCTCCAAAGTTAGTAATACAGGGAACAGATTCTACTATACCGTGAATTATACTGGCAAGACTGTACAGCCAAACTTTTCTATTTTCATAAGGTAATTTTGATTGAGCATAATTCGACAAGCTCAGTATGACAGATTATTACAGCATTACTCTACTATCAGCCCGCCACCGAGCAAAACATCGTTGTCGTAAAAGACAACCGATTGTCCCGGGGTTATAGCCCGCTGGGAATCTTTAAAAACAATGCGAACTGAATTGTCAGCTTGTGGAAGAACTGTTGCCTCAGACGGTTCATGCAGATACCGAATTTTCACCAGAGCATCAAACGGCTCAGATTGTGAATCAATTGCTATCCAATTAAGCGAATCAGCAACAAGTTCAGATTTAAAAAGAGTGTCATTATCACCGACAATCACACGATTATTTTCAACATCAATGACTTGCACGTATAGTGGTGTCGGATGCGAGATACCCATCCCTTTTCGTTGTCCGATAGTATAAAATGCCGTTCCTTTGTGCTGACCTAAAACCCGACCGTCAGCATGTACTATTTCCCCTGGTACGTATGATTTGTTATTTTTCTCAGCCATCTCAATTAAAAACCTGCGGTAATCATCATCTAAGACAAAACAGATTTCACGCGACTCCGCTTTATCGGCTGTTCGTAATTTATACTTATGAGCAATCTCTCTGACTTCTTTTTTCAACAACCCACCCAACGGCATCAGAGTTTTAGAAAGAGCTTCCTGAGAAACACCCCAAAGAACATACGACTGGTCACGGGTAACATCGACACCTTTGCGTATATGCCATCTTCCATTTTTATTTTGCTCTATAAAAGAATAATGTCCGGTAGCAATATAGTCACATCCAAGTTCCTCTGCTTTACGCAAAAACTCTGTCCACTTGACATTTGAATTGCATTGGATACACGGGTTCGGTGTACGCCCTTTATCATACTCTGAGACAAAATCCTCTATTACAGTATCTCTGAAATGTCTCGACATATTAAGAACATAAAATGGTGCATTGATAGCATCACAGACAACCCGGCAATCTGTAATAGAATCAATCGTGCAGCAGCGACCGTCTTTGTATATATCACCACCGACCTCGACATAATCCCATAGCTTCATATGAGCCCCGACGACATCATAGCCTTGTTCTTTTAAAAGAAAGGCTGCCACAGAGGAGTCAACTCCTCCCGACATTGCAACTAATACTTTATTTGCCATAGTTTTATTTTCAATTTTGTCAGAACCACAGGGGTTCTGACCTACAAGCCTACTTATTATAAATTGGAGACAGCTCTCGTAAACGGTTAACTACTTCAGGTAAAACAGAAATAACGTAATCCAGCTGCTCTTTTGTAGTCGAACGTCCCATTGAGAAGCGAATGGCTCCCTGTGAAATGACTTTATCTATTCCCATTGCCTGTAAAACATGTGAAGGTTCGGTAGCTCCCGAAGTACAGGCTGAACCGGATGATACCGCTATTCCTTTTAAGTCTAAACCTAAAAGTAGCGACTCCCCTTCAGCCCCTTGAAACGACAAGTTCACAGTTTGGGGTATTCTATTCTCTTTTGGACCGTTCAGATATACATCAGGCAAAACAGATTGAACTTTTAAGATAAAATAATCAGAAAGCTCTGTCAACAACTTGTGGTCGGCTTCCATCCTGCTTTGAGCAATCTCAAGAGTTTTTGCAAGCCCGACAGCTCCTGCGATATTTTCCGTTCCTGGTCTGCGTTTTTTCTCGTGAGAGCCTCCATAAAAAAGAGGTTCCAAACGAACACCCTGTTTGACAAACAATGCTCCGATCCCCTTCGGACCATAAATTTTATGAGCCGTCAACGATAGTAAATCTACCCCTAATTCTTTTACATCAACTTTAATTTTCCCGATAGCCTGCACCGCATCGGTATGAAACAGAGCTCTTTTTGTTTGGACTGCTCCAACAAGCGGAATAAGATTTTGTATCGTGCCTGTTTCGTTGTTGGCAAGCATAATAGATGTTAAGAATGTTTTGTCCGTAATCAGTTCGTTGATAGAATCTGCCGAGATAAAACCGTCTTTATCAACAGGTATAACATCAAGTTCAAAACCATTTTTCTTATGCAAATACTCAGCAGTTTCTAAAACAGCATGATGTTCAGTTGCACCTACCATAAGGTGATTTTTTTTATGTTTATATTTCTCTGCTGTACCGAGAATTGCAATGTTATCAGACTCGGTTCCACCTGAAGTAAAATAAAGTTCTGTCGGCTCACAGTTGATATGAGAAGCCACTATTTCTCTTGCATTTTCTAAGGCAACTTTAGCATCACGACCAAAATTATGTACCGATGAAGCATTACCAAAATTCTGAGACATATACGGAATCATTGCATCAACAACCTGCGTATCTACAGGAGTAGTGGCATTATGGTCTAAATATATCGGGTCCATCTATAAAAATCCTTGTTCGTTAAATTTAATACTCTATATCTATACTATACAATAATAGAGTTTGTTTGTTTTAAAACTTGAAACCTTTCGACTCCGCTCAAGGTGACAAATTATATTTTCCTTTTAGATTAAATTAGCTCCAATACTAAAAGGCATATAATATAGTAAAATGCCAGCGAGAATCAACATCGTATCTTCCGGTTTTAATTCTTCTGGAATAATCAATTCTTATTGGTCCAGCAGGTGAGACAATTTGAAAACCGGTACCGTAGGAATAAGCAAGTTGATTTAATTTTATTTCCCGACTATTTGTAAAACCGTTCCCGGCATCAAAAAACAAAGATTGCCATTGAGGAAATTTCTTAAATAAAGAGCCGACTACCGGTAAAGCGTTAAGTACCTGAATTGTTTTCCATCTAAATTCATGGTTAAACACTAATGTATAATTTGCCCCGATTGCTACAAAATTTGTATCAAAAATAGAAGTTGTAGAGTCAATTTCTAATCGTCCCGGTCCTAGAGAATTTTCAGGAAATCCTCTAATTGTATTTGCTCCGCCCAGATACAGTTTTTCATCGATAGGTACTTCTTTAGAGGTACCGAATTCTTTTGCTATACCTCCCTTAAGACGAATAGCATATGTCCAGCCCGGCCAAACTTTCTGATATGTCGACCAAGCAGCCTCGACCTTATAAAAATTATTATCACCGCCTAAGAACCCGCCAAAATACTCTGTAGATAGTTGTGATAGCTGGCCTCTACTTGGAAGAAATATATTATCGCGACTGTCTAATCGAAAAGTAGCAAAAAGTTTTCGGCGAATTGAAATATCCTCTAATTGCTGAGGAATTACAATATTTGTATCAAGTTTGACATTATTATATTCTAGACCGGCAGTTGTTCTAATTCTTTCACCAAACCATTTATTCGTTCTTGCCGTAAATGCCCATTGTTGTATCGTAAAGTCGCCGAGTTGAGATTTAATTGACGGTTCTATTTTAAAAGTCAAAATCATCGGCATCCGAATACCGAAAGTCCATGGTGTTGTGTATCTCATACGGTATCGGTGTGTAATTAATCGCGAGTCTGTCCCGACAGAAAATGAATAATCAGCAAATGCGGAAAAACGATGACTTCCATTACGGAATTTCGGTTTTTTAAGAGGAGTAAAATCAATATCTCGTTTACCGACACCAAAATTGAAATCCCATTGCAAATCTTTCACATCAGACTGCCCGACACCACTTGCCAGAGAAAAGAACCACGCTTTTCGTTCACGAACTTTGAGGGTAAAATCAGGCTGTAATCTATTGGAAGAACTATCTGACCGAGTTAATTGAGAAAAGGTAAAATACCCCGATTCAAACAATCTCTTTTGAGAATCTAAAATAGACTTTCTACTATAAATGTCACCTTTTTTAATTTTCAGTTCACGAAGTCCGGTATATTCCGGAAAATGATCCATTCCCTCTACTGTTATATCTCCGAAACGAACCATAGAATCAGAGGTTACAAAGAATGAAACATCAGCTCGCCCCTGTTCTCTAAGAGTGTCAATAGTAAAAGAAACATCCGAATACGGATAGCCGTGATTAGCCAACTCCGTTTTCATATCGAAAGTTACTCTTTGAATTTCAAGAGGATTCGCAGGTTTATCAGGTTTTAATTTTAAAGTCAATTTTTTTAATGGCCATCTAAATTTTTCTTCATAATCTCCCTTAATGAAAATGTTTCCATATTGATATTGAGAACCTTCATCAATATCTATCCAAATCATTGCCATCGGAATAGAATCATTATCCCTTTTTTTTAATTGTTGGTATTTATCAAGTTGTCGAAAATTTTCAGAAAGTTTAATATTGATAAATCCTTTTGTCAAGTAGAGGTATTTTATCTCAAGAGTATCTCTTCCTAAAGTTTCTCTCTGAACTTTTGTTCTACGGTCTTTCTTAATTTTTCTCCACAAAGACTGGGTACGCGAATACATTCTATCTTTGATTTCATTTACAGAGATAGATTTATTTCCGTTAATTACAATGGAATCAATTATCGGTTTATCGCGAAGCCAACGCAGTTTTGCCTTATCAACTGCCATAGTAGGTTGACAAAGAAAACCTAGAAAGAATATAAGAAGTAGCAACGATACTTTTTTCATTATTTTTACAAACGAAACTTTAAACTTAAATGACGAAAATCATCTTCATCTTTACTACCCTGCAAAACAAGTCCTTTATAAATCCTGTATTCAAAACCGACTTCATTCCGATTTAATGAAAAATTAGACTCGCCATAGACATAAATTCCTTTATACAGGTATGTACCCAAAGTTACTGTAGTCAACCTGGGGTCATAATTTCCACCGCCATAGTGAGGATTTATTTCAAATGTCTCTACACCTAACTGCTTTGTTCCTATTTGAGATACCCGGGTAGAGATAAGGTCATTCAACCTATGCTCAAACGAACTGGAGACTTCCGTAGCATTTCCGCTATAGTTAGCAACGATTAGAGGAATTATATTTTCATTTGAATCAAAATCAGAATCCTCTGTCACATTTATAATAGGTTCTTCCAGTGTTCCGGTAATATGAATACCGAGTTTCAACTGTTCGCCCGAATTGTTATTTTCTAAATTATCTTTCGGTGCCGGTAATCTGGTATAGCCTGTTAAATCCAATATCGGATTAAACTGATCATCTCCCTGAAAGATAACATACCCACCCGGGTCAAGCCGGAATGTCTTATCAAATAAATAGCCGTCGCCCCGTAAAATTTCCATCTCTCCGGCAAATTTATATACACCGTCTGTTCTTTCTAATTTTATCTCCCCGGCAAATTCAGCATTGATATCATCATTTTTTATTCTGTAATTAGCTAGCATTAAAATATTTAAGTCTAAATCCCAACTATTTTCACCTGTAAGAAGCAGCATAATCGGCGACCCCTGATCTTCTTCAGCAAAGTTGACTTCATACCTCATATTTGTAATTTCAAGATCACCGGTTACAAGCGGTGGAGTTTCACCGTCTACAAATAATTTTCCTTTTGCTTTACCTCTAATATCATCAAGTTCGTAAATAAAAGGCATCGGTTCCGGAATTGCGATATCCAAATTGTATTGCAAATTATTAAAAGTTTTTACTGTCAAATCACCTTCTATATAAACATGCCGTTTTCGCTCGTTTCGTTTACCTTTATTTTCATATACATATGCATCAATTTTGTTAATCCGAATTTTATTGTCAGACATCGTCACGCCTGCTTAATCGGTATAAATCGGAGCCTCTAAATCAAAGTACTTTAACTGAGCCGGACGATACTTGTTTTCGTTTTCATTAAAGTAGCTTTTGATATACGCTTCACCTTCTAAATGCGGGTTTTTTGGGGTCCCCGATAGAACAAAATCAGCAAAAAAGTTACCTTTTATCTCCTCAACCGACGGAAGAAAATGCGAGACTAAATCAAACCTGCTGTCAGTAGCATTACATTGTATTTCCATAGGCAGATTCGGCAATCTGTTAATATCAGCGGAAGTAAGTTCTAGGTCAATATACAAGTATCCCTCAGCCCTATAGTTTCCCGGGTTTGAATAAACAACGACTGAATCGATTGTCAATTTTTTATCTTTATAGCTGACAACTGTATTTAAATCCCCCAGAACTAAATCCTGGTACGAAAGTGAATCTACTTGACCTCTGATAATAAATTCAGGATTTTTTAAATTACCCTGTAAAAGAGCTTCACATGATAGCATACCGTCTATATTTAAAGAGTCTTCGTAAAGATTTTTCCACGGTTCAATAGGAATATGGTTCACAGAAAATAATAAATCTAACGACTCATCATAATTCATTCGTCCGTTCACAGAGAGCCATTGATTTTGAATACCTATTGAAGCTTGCTTGAAATTAAAACCTCCTGAATCAATATCGACTACTATTTGATCACGATTATAAAATGTTTGTTCTGCTAAACTTACAAACAATGAATCAATAGTTAGCTTATTCGGAACAGCCTCATAGTCAAGTTGACCTTTTGCGGCAAGTTCGGTAAATTTGTTGACCAACGATGAAGTATCAATAAATACTATATTAGAATCAATAGTTAAAAACGCATACATACTGTCATAAGGGACAGCCCATGCTGAACCGTTCCTGAGATTTATTTGGACAGCACCTTGTTTGGCATGTAAAAAATTTGCAATATCAATTTCGGCAATCATAGAATCAGAGTATAAACCGTATATCCACACAGAATCAGAGATGAAATAACCTGTTAGGTTAGGGTCATTAGTAGCTCCGTCAACGATTGCTTCTGCGTAGCCTCTTCCACCGGGCTTGTCTATAAATAGTTTTTGGCGATACCGATCAAGGTTTTGTAAATCTGCCTTCACTTGCAATTTCATTTCATCTTTATATGAGACGTTACCCGAGAATGTAAACTTGTTTTCGAAATAGTCAACCTGAAATGAATCTAAAAATGTAATTGAATCTTTTGTAACAGTGAACTTTCCGTTAGCGGCATGAATAGGATAACCGTCAAACTGTGATTCCAAAATATCAGCCTCAAATTTCAACAGAAATTTTTCTTTATTAAACGACTCTCCATCCATAACAATCGAACCGCTCAAGTTTGAATTAAAAGAATTCTTTACTATACTATTTAAATCAAACTGTTTTATATCTGCTTTCAGATGATATGTTTTAAGCGGTTTGGAAAAATCCATATACCCGGCACCGTCTATGTCACATTCTCCGAAAACTGTACCGACCAATGTATCAAAAACTAACTTTTTATCAGCAAATTTAAAAGCAACAAATAGATTTTGCATATCTACTATAGCAAGCTGACCGCCCAAATTCAGAGAACCGTTTATCCCGGAGCGAGAAAATTGTACTTTCCCGTTCAAATCTAAAACCCCTTTTAATTTAGGACCGACATATTGTGTTATCTTTGATAAATCAAAATTATCAACATCAAACCGAATTTCCCCATTCAGCTCTTTTTGCAGTTCTATATTTCCGTCAACTTTAAACCTTGTATCAGCTGTGACCAATGCTACATTTTTGAATACTAAATTATTATCATCAAATGTAATTTGTCCGCCGGCAGTATTCAAAACTATATCATTTTGATTTGAGGAAAACTTGAATTTTTCAACGTCAAAGGCATACGTCTTATCTTCACTCTTTAATTCCAAAGCTAAAAATATATTTTGAAAATTTACCGTGTCTCCCCTATCCAGCAATGTAATCGACATATTCCGAATATCAAGTTTACCGATAGAAAACGAAGGAAGTGACAGCATAGTTTTTTTGCTTTGGTTTTTCGGTCTGAAATCAGGGATAATCCAGTTGTCAGATGAGTCTCGAATCAACATAATTTCAGCTGAATCAATCGTGAGAAAATCGAACATATATTTTTTATCCCATAAGTTGGAAAAAGAATATGCTGTAGAAATTTTTGGGATACGAAGTAATTTATATCTGTTTAAAGAATCGTTATAGAACACATCGACATCTTCAATAATAAACCCGGAAAGATAACTGCCTTTTATTTCTTTGATATTGATATCCAAGAGATATTTATCATCAACCAACGAGGCTATTTTTTTATTCACCATACTCTCGAGTCCGCCAAACTGAAAGACATAGAGATACCCTGACAAAGCTATGATGAACACAACTAAGGTTATATACAGCAAATATTTGACAATAGTTCTCAACATTAATTCTTTAGCCTTTCAAAAATTGAGAGAGCTGTTTTATACCCGTCTCCTGCTGATTTCCCTATATCATCAATAACCGTTTGAATAAGTTCTTTCGATGCTCCGACATGTACAGCTCCGAGAATATGTGAGTGAAGCTGTTTTGGTCTGTTTTCCATTGTTAAAAATGCAACTATTGACAGCTCCCGGGTCTCTAATCCTATTCCTTTTCTGGAAAGGACTTTTCCATACCCTTCTAAAATCATCCAGTGAAAAATCTCAGGAGCAAAATCGGTAACTCTTTTTTTGAGAGGTTCATACTTATCTTTATATACCGACTTACAAACCTCTACTCCATCTTTATACCACTCAGACAGTTTATTCTCTGATAAAAAATCAATATCCTGACTATTTCCGCCTCTAAAAGGGATTATTTTATCGAGCAAGTCGGCAGCCTGCAACATACGAGGAAATCCTAAAAAAAGATATGATTGCAGAATAATTTCGTATAAACTATCGCGGTTGATTTTCAGCTCTTGTGCTTTCTGAATCGCAAATTCTGTAATATTAGCATCATCGAGTGTTATTGCAGCAGAAAAAAGTGCCAACATCCTGTTTTGCACATCTGAGTTAGGATTAAATTGAGATAATTGAGTTTGAAATAAAGTCTTATCCGCAGTCATATTCATACGGTTAGTAAAAGAAAAATCTCTTTAAATGGCAACGTAAAAGTTATTGACGCAACTGCTTAAGACGATTTTCGAGAGTTTTTGTGTTTTGCTTTATCTGCTCAAGTTCTTTGAGAATAGAGTCTATCAACATATCGGCATCTGACCCTTTTGGAGATGAAGAAACAATTAAGTTCTGTTCCTGTTTCCCGACAGATACTTCTACTTGGTAGATAGCGTTATGGCGTAAAAAATCAAACTTTAATTTTGTACCCGGAGATGTTTTTCTTATAAAATCAGCAAATTCAAGAGGATTATCAATACTCAGACCGTTTGCCTGAAAGAGTAAATCGCCTCTTCTAAGCCCTGCTTTATATGACGGTGAATGAGGTGCAACTTTTTCAACTAATAGTCCATGACTGATTTCCAAAGAACTTTTCATTGATGCCATTGAAATATGTGCGGAGGATGTCGGCATTTGGACTTTAATCGGAGGGCTTATCTCTATCTCTCTGGTAACTAATCCGAGATAACCTGCAAAACGGTTTCCGTTTACTATTAGAAAATTAACAATTTCAGGAAGTTTATAAGCAGGAACCGCTAACCCGATTTCTGAGTTGTTGCCGATTTGGTCAGTAATTATTCCAAGTAGTTTGCCGTCCATTGAAAACAAACCGCCACCTTGAGAACTTGGAGTAAATGATGCTGAAAACTGCATCATTCCATCAGGACGATACCCGGCACAAAAGCCTATGACAGGTGTAGCACGAAGTCCGTATGCATTCCCGATAGCTAAAATCATTTGACCGGCACATCCCGATTGAGCCTTTAGTTTGACAGGCCATCCATAAGGATTCTTCATTTTCAAAAGAGCAATACCGTTTTGATAGTCAATAGCTACTGTTTTAGCGGAAACTGTTTTATCGTCAAAACTAACAAATATAGATGCATATTTAGAAACAGCCTCGGCAGGTGCTATGATATAACCCGAGGTATCATAAACCAAGCCTGTAGAGATTACAGAATAAACTGCTTCGTTAGAATTGATAACTGAATTGTGCGGATAAATAGGTTCAGACGCTTCAATTGTTACAATAGTACGAGAAACATCGTACACCAACTCATTAAGACCTAACTCTAAATTAATAAGAGCTGAGTCTTGCGCTGAAATAGCAGTCGAAAAAAAGACCGCCTGAAAAAACATTAAACATGTTTTGACGACGGTCATTTTAGAGAAGTATTTTATCATTAGTATTCCCCGAAATCCTCCTTAATAGAGTCATCATGAGGAATCAGATATAACCGAATAACCGGACGAATTTGATGATATGTTGTAACATACGGTACATATGTTCTACCTTGTGAAGATACCGATGTTAGCGACATGTTTTGACGACGGGAAAAAGATCCGGCTTTAGTCATATTTCGAGAAATACGATTGCCGCGTTCAACCCGTGCCAAATGATTATCAAGTGACCAATTCTTATTCATATTCGGATTATCGGTCGGTTGAACAGTCATATAAGAATTATCAAGATTACCGTCTTGATAGGCAAAATTATCTCGTTCGGTATCTATACCGCCCGAGAACATGGAAAAGAGTGCAAATACAACAACAAATGCCGATGCAACAGCCGGGACAACTTTAGACCATACAAACAGAGGAGGTTTCTGTGGATAGTATGCTTTTGTACGAGTCTCGGCAAAACGTTCATTGGCAATTCTATTTAATAAGATATTATTAAAGTCATCGGTAACTTTCAAAGAACCGATTTCATCTTTTGCGGTAAACATTGCATTGTAAAGAGATTCCTCTTTACGACAGAGAACGCAGGTTGAAAGATGCTCATCAACAGCAAGTTTCTTACGTCCTGCTAACTCATCATTACAATAAGCCGACAGGTAAGAGCGTACTTTTTGACAACGCATTATGACTCTCCAGTTTAGGTTGTAATTTATCTCGTAACATCATACGGGCACGGTTTACTCGCGACTTTACTGTCCCCAAAGGAACCGATAAAATTGTGGCGACCTCTTCATAAGGAAATTCCTGTATGTCCCGTAACATAAATGCAGTTTTATATTTTTCAGGCAGTTCATTTATTGCCGCTTTTAAGACTTCCGGTAGTCGTGAAGGAAGTTTCATCTCAACGGCAAACTCTTTTTCATTACCCTGCATTTCTGATATTTCTAAAAATTTGAATTTCTTTCTCTTGCGTAATTCATTTCGTGCTAAATTTAATGCTATAGTATATATCCAGGTCGAAAAACAATGCTGAAAATTAAATGATTGACGATGCTGATATACCCGTACAAATGTCTCTTGTACTATATCTTCGGCTTCTTCTGTTGAGGACAACATGCGACCGATGACATTCATTAAACGATCTTTATATCGTTCAACCATTTCATTAAATGAAACCATATCACCGTTTTGGATAGCTCTCATTAATGTAAAATCAATATCTTTTTCTGTCGGTTTACTCATATTTAACCTTTGTTATTCGTTTAATAATGATACCGATAAAAACAAAATTAGTTCCAATAAATTTTGGATTTATTTAGAAGGTATATTACTACCTGACAACAATTTAACATATTTTTTTAAAATATCAATGTAAAAACAACCTCAAAACTGTCTTTATCCGTAAATGATAGCAGACTCGTAACTTAACGGAATACAACTTGACTTTAACCTCTTTTTCTGTAGCTTGGATATCGTTATGCATCTAAAAGTTGAAAGAAATAAAAAAGCTGACACCTATTCGGATTATTCCTCTTTCCAGCAAAAAGCTTCCGAATTTGGGTTCTGCTGGCTGGATTCCTCAAGGACAATTGGTGATAAAGGACTTAATTCTTTTCTGATGTCTGACCCTATCGGTGATTTGTATCTTCTAAACGGTAAAGTTCAACTAAAGTGCTCTAAAGAAGATATACATATTGACAGAAATAAAGATATCTACACCATAGTTGAACAACTTGTAAATCAATACGATCTTTGTGCCGTGGGATATATTTCCTATGAATCTACTTTAGAAAAATTTGCCATTCCGAACAACTCTAAAGATACTATACCGACGACTCGCTTTCTTCTGTATGAAAATTTAAACGAAATTCCAAATGATACTTTTTCGACGTCTCCCAAAAACAATACTGCTATTCCAAAAGCTCAGATAATTCAATCTATTACAAAAAAAGAATATCTCGAAAAAATTCTGCAGATAAAAAAACATATTAAAGAGGGTGATATATACCAGGCAAATTTCACAACTCGGTTTGAAATATCCTCTCCCCTCACACCGTTTGAATCATACCTCAGACTACGAGAAATAAACCAATCACCCTATGCGGCATATATAAATTTCGGTGACTATCAAATACTATCTTCTTCCCCTGAAAGAATGTTTACGACCGACGGCGATAAAATAAAAAGTTGCCCTATTAAAGGTACTATAACATTAGGGAAAAATGCGGAAGAACAAAAAGAAAACTTACAGAAACTTTTACATTCTGATAAAGATAAAGCTGAACTTTTAATGATAGTCGATTTAATGAGAAACGACTTAGGTAAAATAGCAAAAACAGGAACTGTCTCGGTTGAATCCCTGTTTAACCCGGAGGTCTATACATCATTGATACATCTTGTCTCAGACATTTCGGCAACATTAAAGACAAACATTACCTTTCAGGATATCGTTGATGCCGTAATCCCGGGAGGTTCCATAACAGGAGCTCCTAAAAAAAGAGCTGTCGAAATTATAAACAATTTAGAAGTACATCCAAGGTTTGTATATACTGGCTCTATCGGGTATCTTACCAAGGAAAAGTCAGATTTTAATATCGCAATACGTACTATCTACCACAGAGACAACCATTATTATATTCATGCCGGCGGCGGAATAGTGGCAGATTCTGACCCTAAAGATGAATACAATGAGATGCTCTTAAAAGCCGAAAATCTTTTTCAAGCAGTGGGACTATAAAATGCCTAAAAAGCTCCTCACAATTACGACTATAAACGGCAAATTTGTAAAACGTGGTGATGATAAAATTTCTGTTTTTGACAACTCTCTTTTATATGCCGAAGGACTTTTTGAAACTTTCTTATCTGTTGACAATAATATAATCTTTTTGCAAGAGCATATCAAACGACTCTACAAGGGTGCTAAAGTGATGGGAATGACAATTCCGGTACCACAATCAACATTAAAAAACTGGATGCACAAAACAGTCAAAGCTCATCCTGATAAAATAAAAAAACTGAGACTAACCATAACATCAGGCGAGGCCGCCCGATGGGTCGGCGTTCAGGGAAAACCGCAGGTTATTTTATCGACCTCACCTCATTCAATGCCGACAAAACCGTTCACCGTAGATATTTCAGAATTTCGGGTAGACCAGGATTCTGTTTTCAGAAGAATTAAAACTATTTCGTATGCAATACATGCCGTAGCCTTAAAATTAGCTCATAAAAGAAAATGCGATGATGCTCTTTTGCTGAATACAAAAAATCAGGTTGCCGAAGTAACCTCGGCTAACATCTTTTGGGTCAAAAAAAATAAAATCTACACTCCCCCGCTTACAGCAGGATGTTTAGAGGGTATCACTCGGAAAATTCTGATTCGTGAGGCAAAAAAATCCGGCTATACTATAGTTGAAAAAAACTGCTCGCTACATACACTTTTTAAAGCAGATGAGGTTTTTATCAGCTCATCTTTGAAGTTTGTTTTGCCGATTTCCAAAATAAAAGAGGGTAATAAAACATACAAAATTTCAGCAGGAAACATCTCTACTGTCCTATATGACAGGTTTGCTAAACTGGCAAAATTAAAATAGCTGCTTTTATTAAACTTTATCAGAAAATCTGCCTCGTAGACTTCATAAGCAAAGCTTACCGAAAAATTCCTACAGCAGTCATTGCGAACGAAGTGTGGCAATCTCATTTTTATCAACATTTCCCTTCAGTTATTATTCCCCCATATTGTTTTTAAATTGACATCACCTAATGAACTTTTCTATACTTTCTTAAGTATGATATAAAATAGAAAAGGATTTTTATGAAAACAATATACACAATACTGGCAGTTTGTTTAATATCTTTAGCTCCAAAAATTTCAACCGCACAAGAATCGATATCTGCATCGATGTACGACATTCCTCCAAGATGGTTAGTCGATCTCCCGACAGCCGGAACCCTACCCCGTGGTTATTATAATATCGGCGTTCGGATTTATCCCGAAGGCGGAGCAATCACAAATACCGACATCGGCCTCTCCAACCGACTAACTATCGGCATATCGTACGGCGGTGATGCTATCCTGTCAAATGTGATTCCTGACTGGAACCCAGGTATCGAGTTCAGCTTGAAATTTCGTATTGTTGATGAACTTGAATACTTCCCGGCCATCACAATTGGATATGCCTCTCAAGGAAACGGCTCTTACATACGAGACTATCAACGCTATACTTTTAAATCACGAGGAGTCTACGCCGTAGCCAGTCGCTCATTTTATTTCTACCAATGGACTGCCGGATGGCACTTTGGGATGAACTATTCACAGGAAAATGATTTTGACAAAGAAGATGAAATAAACTTTTTCGGTGGATTTGATGCTACTTTCCAGTACAACCTAGCTTTGATAGCTGAATATGATTTGGCAATAAATGATGATCGTTCTACCTTACCTAATGGAAATCAAAATGCTTTCGGCGGTAAAGGTCGGGGGTATCTAAACATCGGTATAAAATGGTTATTCACAGATAACTTAGAACTTGAGGCTATGGCAAAAGATTTGTTCATCAACCGCCGAGACTCAAAAGCTATCACCCGCGAAGTCCGCATAAACTATATCGACAAGTTTTAACTGAGTAAGGTAAAAACAAGCATGTTAATAATTTATTAATTAATGTGTCATCATCCTACTTTCTTTTAAGTCCAATTATTATAGCGGAATCTTTATTGCAAAAATTAAAGAATCAGATTATCAGAATGAGGAAATTCCTTTAGTGGAAACAAAGTCAAAATCAATTGGACTGTTGGGAGCCATTTCTATAGGGATAGGAGGAATGGTAGGTGGTGGTATTTTTGCGGTTTTAGGGGAAGCTGTTTCACTTGCTCACGGAGCAACATTTGTTGCTTTTCTAGTTGCCGGAATAGTTGCGATACTAACCTCCTACTCGTATGCAAAACTTTCTGTAACCTATCAAAGTCGGGGCGGAACTGTTGTATTCGTAGATAACGCTTTTGGACATAACATTCTATCAGGAACGGTTAATCTTATTCTTTGGTTGAGTTATTTAGTAACTATCTCTTTATATGCTGTTGCTTTTGCCTCTTATGCTCAAACTTTCTTTCCTGACAACTCAACTCAATGGCTTAGACATTTATTTATTTGTTTTGCTATATTGCTTCCCGCTCTAATAAATTTAGCAAGTGCTTCATTGGTAAGTAAATCTGAAACGATAATCGTACTCATTAAGTTAGTGTTATTATTACTTATTATTATTACAGGATTCTCATATATAGATAGTGAACGTCTATCTTCTTCACATTGGGAAGATTCTTTTTCAATAATAGTTGCCGGTATGATAATTTTTGTTGCTTACGAAGGGTTTGAACTCATTGCGAATGCTGCAGAAGAAATTAAAAGCCCAAAAGAGAATCTTCCAAAAGCATTTTATTCATCTGTAATACTAGTTATATTTTTATACGTTCTAATAGCGATAATTACTGTTGGTACAGTTCCTGAGAATCAACTTATATTAGCAAAAGATTATGCATTAGCCGTTGCAGCACAACCGGCCCTTGGGAAAATAGGTTTTACGATAGTTTCTATTGCAGCTTTGCTAGCGACATTCTCAGCAATCAATGCAACAATTTATGGAAATGCCCGATTAGGATTCATTCTTGCTAAAGAAGGTGAGCTACCTGAATCACTAGATAAAGTTAATCGAGATATTCCAACAGTTGGTGTTGTCATTATACTAATTCTGAGCTTGCTCATTGCTAACACCCCTCCGTACCAATATAAGTGAGACAGAAAGTTGAAACGTGTAAGTAGGGCGGTATGGAGAATATCAGATGTTATCAGAATCTGTACATGCAGAGAAAAAGAAAGAATCAGTTCTGTTCAAAAGTGTATCAAGCTCCGCAGAACAGGTGT
>JAJRXM010000052.1 GCA_024276275.1 Candidatus Zixiibacteriota bacterium | reverse complement strand
GCGGAGCTTGATACACTTTTGAACAGAACTGATTCTTTCTTTTTCTCTGCATGTACAGATTCTGATAACATCTGATATTCTCCATACCGCCCTACTTACACGTTTCAACTTTCTGTCTCACTTATATTGGCACGGAGGGACCCAATAATCTTTAACACCAATTACAAGTAAAGCATCAATCTGATTTTTTTTCATTCTTTGTGAAATTTCATTAGAAGTATAACTCTTTAAAGGTGGTATTTCATCTAGAGCTTTATAAGGCGAGACACCAAATTTTGTAATAGCTTTTGAAAAAACATCTTCTAAAGTACTTTTTATTTCAAGGTCTTCATAAGGGGCATTTATAAGGATTCTTCTAAAATGGCTCCCTGTAAAGTCATTATTAACTATGCTAATAATAGTTGTTTTAGAGCTACAACTAATAAGAAAAATTATGAATAAAACTGAAATATACTTTGTGATATAACCTCCAGCATTAATTTAAGTGTATCGTCAGCAGTATCTTTATACATCAGACCTGTATTTATATTAAATCATAGTATCAGTTAAAACAAGTTCTTTTGTTATTTTATTTGCAGCACAGGCGAACTATCCTGATAAAATTTTAGCGGAACAGGCAAGCCTGTTCCTTACGAATGAATTTACCTGCCCTACACCATATCTTCAGGTTTGACTTTTTCGTCAAACTCTTCGGCTGTCAAGATGCCCAAGGCAACCGCTGCTTCTTTTAGTGTTGTACCTTCTTTGTGAGCTTTTTTTGCGATGCTTGCGGCATTGTCATAACCGACATGTGGGTTTAAAGCCGTTACAAGCATCAAAGAATTGTTTAAGAAGTTTTTGATATTTTCATGATGCGGTTCAATACCGACAGCACAGTTGTTATTAAACATTTCGCATGAATCGGCAATCAACCGAATCGATTGAAGCAGGTTATAAATCATGACAGGTTTAAAAACGTTCAGTTCATAATGTCCTGTTGCTCCGCCGACATTAACGGCTACATCGTTTCCGAGAACCTGAGCACAGACCATTGTCATTGCTTCAGGTTGAGTCGGGTTTACTTTACCCGGCATAATTGATGATCCCGGTTCATTGGCAGGAATTATAATCTCACCGATACCACAACGAGGACCGGATGCCAACAGACGGATATCAGAGGCAATTTTCATTAGCGAACAGGCGAGCGTTTTCATTACACCGGACGCTTCTACAATAGCATCATGTGCCGCTAACGCTTCAAATTTGTTCTCGGCAGTGATAAACTTTTTACCGGTTAGTTCAGAAATTTTCGCAGCAGCTTTAACTGCAAATTCAGGATGTGTATTCAAACCGGTACCGACAGCAGTTCCGCCTAAAGCAAGAGGGTAGAGGCGGGTTAGGCAAGAATCGATACGGTCGAGACCGTTTGTCAACTGCATGACATAGCCCGAAAATTCCTGCCCTAAAGTAAGAGGGACCGCATCAATCAAATGTGTTCGTCCGATTTTGATAACATCGTTAAATTTATTTGATTTTTCTTTGAGGGTATCCCGAAGCAAAGTAATCATCGGTATCAATCGTCTATGGATTTCTTCAACAGCGGCAATATGCATCGCAGTCGGGAAAGTATCATTGGATGACTGTGCCTTGTTGACATCATCGTTCGGATGTACAGGAGCTTTTGAACCGATAGTTCCGCCGGCCATTTCAATAGCCCGGTTGGATATTACCTCGTTAACATTCATGTTTGTCTGAGTACCGGAACCTGTCTGCCAGATAACAAGAGGGAAATGTTCGGCAAGTTTTCCGTCGATGACTTCATCGGCGGCTTTGACAATCAGTTCGCCTTTTTCTTTGTCCAAAATTCCAAGTTCCATATTAACCAGTGCTGCAGATTGTTTCAAAATACCAAAAGCACGAATAAGTTCGGTCGGCATTCTTTCGCTGCCGATTTGAAAATTCATTTTTGAACGGGCAGTTTGAGCACCGTAATATTTGTTAGACGGTACTTTGATTTCACCCATCGAGTCAGTTTCAATTCTATAATCCATATTAACCTCCAAAGGTCATTAAACAATAACTTTGCGATTTTTTTCACTTTGTCAAATATACTGAAATAGATTGGCGGAGCAAGAACGAATTATTTCTTTTTTGTATATTAGAGCAGGTCAAGATGATGCAGTCATTTCAGAGACAGTCTCTTGACTTTTTAGACATTGATGTCTATTATAAAATATGCTTAGTATATATTATTTATAAGGTGGAGTGTTATGTACAAAACAAGTCAATTCAGAATGTCATCCATAGTTTTTATCGCTTTTATTGTTCTCTGCGTTTCTTCTGTCGCAGCAAAAACAATCGGTACGGTTTACACCAAAGACGGATCGAAATATGAAAATGTATCATTTTCACAAAATGATAGGCTGAAAATTATTTCATTTAAACTGAATAGAGAAAAAGTTAATATCAGTTATACCGATATAGATAGGATTTACAACAAGGATGATACCGATATTACAGCAATTATTTTAGGTAGATATTATAAGCCTTCAGAAAGTCGTCTTGAAAACAAACCGGTTGAACAAAATTCAAAAGCAACAAGAGTAACCCAGAACAAACCGTGGATAAGTCATAATTCAGAAGAGTTCAAAAAGATACATAAAAAACTTTGGGATGTTGCTATTATTATATCAGGAAATTATTCTATTACGTCGGGCTATTATTATAATGAAACTACCGGTGGTGTCGGAGTAAGTGCTGATTTTCTTATTGCCTTTACAAAAGATGTAAGCATTAGGCTATCGTATTATAGACCAAACATACATTTTGATTCGCCATATTCTGTTGAGTCGATAAACACAAAGGGGTACTTTGCATCGGTTCAATACAGTAAACAATTACCTCAAAAAAAACTTGATAAATCAATGTACTATACATATTCCGGGTTGGGAGCTATTAACGACGATTTTATTTCAAGTTTTTCGGTAACAG
>JAJRXM010000051.1 GCA_024276275.1 Candidatus Zixiibacteriota bacterium | reverse complement strand
AATGAGAATGAGATAAAAACCTTCCTTGATGATCAGGAAAGTAGTTGTTTGGAGATTTATTGAGCATCTTGGCTGATACCTATTTTATGAAATAAGCGGACTGACCCAGGCTGTCGAAATAACGGTTTTTTTTATTAAGTTTTAGCTTCGTGCTTTTTGAAATACACACTATCAACTTAACCTGTTGAATTAAATAATAATATCCAAAAAAAACAGATAAAAAATATTAGTTAAAAATCAATGAATTTCGACAGTCTAGGACCGCCCCCTTTTCTATTAGTCAAGATCAATAATGAGGAGCTAAAATGCATCGCATAACAAAAGCACATTTAGAAAGCTTTGTGAAAAGCTATGGATTAGAACAGCATGGAGAATGTACTCAATTTGAAATGTTTGTCAATAACGCAGTAATCTCTTCAAAATTTGGTGGTGACTTTGATTTGGAGAATGTTACTACCGGTGAAGGTGATGATGGTACTGATGGCGTAGCGGTTCTTATCGACGAAGAGCTTATTATTTCTGATGAAGATGCTGTATCCACATTCAAAAAAGATCGTAAAACTCATGATGTCGAAGTTATATTTACTCAAGCAAAACGATCCGAATCATTTGATTTAGGTGACTTTTTAAAATTTAAAGAATCAGTTCTTAGATTCGTGAATTCTGAACATTATAATATCAAAGATGATGTGCAAAATAATGCACGAAAAGTTTTTGATATAGTGATAAAAAATGTACCTAAAGTTAGGAATGGCAAGCCGGTACTTATGGCTCGTTTTGTTACTACTGGGATTTATAAAAAACCCGAAGCACTTGAAAATGCAAAAGAAGATTTTATTCAGCAATTAGTGGATATGGGCTATTTCAGTAACATTGATATTTCCTTTATTGGTAGAGATGAATTAACGGCTCTGTGGGTAAAAACTTATACTGGGGTTTCTGCTGAACTCCCTATGTTCAGCAATGCCCCCCTACCTCCTATAGACGGTATTGATGAAGCATATCTTGTTATCGCAAAGGCAAAAGACTTCGTAAATAATTTACTGGTAAGTGATGACGGAACATTGCGATTACATGTTTTTGAAGAAAATGTCAGAGCTTTTTTAGGCTCTAATAACCCTGTAAACATATCTATATCAGAAACCCTTAATAGACCAGACTCATCAACTCGATTCCCGGTTCTAAATAATGGAATTACCGTTGTTAGTCCCGATGTCCGTATTCAAGGAAACACCCTCCATATGGAAGATTTTCAAATAGTAAACGGTTGTCAAACTTCAAATGTTCTCTATGAGAATAGGGATATTTTAAACGATTTAATAATGGTTAGCTTGAAAGTTGTTGAAACAAAAAATGAAGACGTTTTTTCGGATTTAGTGCGGGCTACGAATAGCCAAACAAAAGTAGAAGAAACACAATTTCTTTCTTTGAAACCAATTGTAAAACGTATAGAACAATATTTTAATACCTATGAAGGACAAGAAGGGCGTATTTATTATGAGCGTAGAGATCGGCAATATGTTGGGAGGGGAGTTCCCGTAGTCAGAACATTTTCTCTAAATGTCGCCGCAAAATGCGTAGCATCAGTATTTTTAATAAGGCCAGACCTAGCTTACCGCTACCCAAAGCGGATGTATGAATTATTTTCAAAAGACATATTTTCAGATGATACAAAAGAAATAGTTTTTTATACGTCTTGCTTAGCTCTATACAGATTACACCTCTATGTCGCAAGTGCAGATATTCCCCAAAACATGCGTAAATATAAATGGCATATATTGGTTTTAGTTGGAGTTATCATAGCAGGGAAAAAAATACCAAAACTAAACTCTAAATCAATGGAGAATTATTGCCAGAAAATTATAGACGTTATTTCAAAACCAGGCAGTTCGGCTTTAGCACCATTTTTACGGGCTGTAAAAATAATGAAGTCTACTAACAATATAAATGACGATAGCCTAAAAAAACAAACCGTGATGGCTGAGATGCTAAAAAAAATAGTCTAACAAAAAATGAAGAGGGGTCACCCATCCTCTGTGATAGAATAACTGTACCTCTTTTTTTTAAAAATCACAGGAGTCAGTCCGCTTGCTTTATAATAGTCTTGGCATGTGTCTATATTATAAAATAAACGAACTGACCTCTTGTTTTTTTGCAGAATAGTAACTGGGTTTGATGGGGGAAAACGCTGAACTGAATTTGACAATACAAATTCCCAAGAAACTGGCAATTGTCAGATCAAGCTTGAGCCGGCGCATATCAAGCCGCGCATCCGGATTTTCGCTCTTATTAATACTAATCCATCAGCTTCAGCTGGTTGTTGAGTTATACAGGTTTCGCTGTTGACAAATCGTAACCGACCCGAATTGGGGCACCTGATTTATTGGTGGCATCACGGCCTATATAACTTAAAAGTATTTTGGAAAAACGTAAACTAAGGACTTCCTGTGACTCTTCCTGGTCATTAATCTTGACGCTATAACCACGAATAAAGCAATCATCCAATGTGTAGCTCATAAATTCTATCAAAACCGGTATGAACAAATTTTATAGTGACTTTTTTTCCAGCTGATCCTGCGAGTGATTCTTTAAAAAGACTAACTGTAGAGCTATCTACTGTCTTTTTTAAAGTGATTTGACTGAGTGAAGGACAGGTAGGTAGCTTCTCGGTTGCTCATATTACCGGCTTCCATTGAAATCCCGCGTAGCATACCAAATGCCAATGATGATACTGCAATAGGGTTTTTATAACCAACGGCAGTGACATTGCCTTTAATACCCTCATACTCAATGTAAATGGCCATCATGCATCTTCCCTATTGTTCCTTCCCGCCTTTGTCAGGAAAAATCTAAACATCGGTCGCCTCCCATTCAGACTCATAACCATTGTTTTCAAGGTAAGAGCTGATTGTCTCAAGCGTATACTCATTCCACGCTTTAATATCCCGATGTCCAGCGGCATCTTTTCCTTGTTCAAGGTCTTTCACTGACTGATCCACCATGAGCCAAAAGAACTTTGCAAGATGCGCGGCTTCACTTGAATTTGATACTCCACCTTTATTGATCATATTTTCTGTTGTTGAATCTTTCAAAAGTTTGACGTAATGAAGCATTATTTCCTTTTCTTCGGGAAATCTATAATTGATCATAATGCTTTCCTCGCATCGTTTATTACAGACATATTATCTGCAACCCATAACAGTTTTTTGACCAACCTTTCTACAGGAATATTTTCCGTTATGGTGAGAAAACAGTGCCGATCATTTTTCTATCGATCTCAAATTTAAGGCCATATGGAATATCTGTTTCACTTAAAAGTCAACATAAATGGGGTCAAACTCAGGTTTAAATATAGCAGAAAGTCAGAATGGGTAGGGTGAAACAAATTTAATTCAAGCCTAACCCTATT
>JAJRXM010000050.1 GCA_024276275.1 Candidatus Zixiibacteriota bacterium | reverse complement strand
AAGTGGATGTATTTGCAGGTAGATATTTAGGATGCAATAATGTGAAAGTTCAAAAATAAATTCCTATTTTGATACTAGTAAAATTCTATAAAATGGAGTACTTTAGCAAATTAATAAAATAGAAAATCGCAAATTATTCATGTTCATTGTCTATGCATTAGATATAATGCATGTTGTTTTATGATGAATTTATTATAAAATTAGAGCAACAACCCAAATAATATGACCAACAATCTAGTTAATGGGATGTTATTTTTGAATCATTACAATAGTTAATCTATAAATTGCATAATTTATTGATACTTTGTCAAAATTAAGATCAGATAAGCAATTATAGAAGTTCTGATGTCATCAAACATAAATAAGTTATTTTAAGCAAGATTTTTTATAACTTAATTATATGTCTTGAATAACGAGATGGCTATTGATACTGCATTACCCGTACTGGGGATTAAACAAACAAAAACTATACTCACTCATATCATGACAAATATCAATAGAGAAGGTGCTCAGGGAATATTTCTCTGGGGTCCACCCGGAATAGGTAAATCTGCACTAGTCAAACAGTTAGCCATTGAACATGATATGGAATTACGAGATGTAAGACTACCTTTACTTGACCCAGTTGACTTAAGAGGTTTACCCATGGTTGACAAAGAGGCAGGAGTAGCTAGATGGTTACCTCCTGATTTTCTTCCTCGAAGCAATATTAGAAAATCAGGTATACTTTTTCTTGATGAGATAAATACAGCACCTCCATCCATACAGGCAAGTGCCTATCAGTTGATACTTGATAGAAAGATTGGCTCGTACAAGTTACCTAAAAACTGGGTGGTTATCGCTGCGGGTAATAGGGTTTCAGATCGATCTGTCGCATTTAAACTACCTAGTGCATTGGCAAACAGGTTCACCCATCTTGAGATCTCTCCCGATGCGGATGAATGGGTACAATGGGCTTTGACAAATGAGATAGACCCATTAATCATTGCTTTTATCATATCCCAACCTTCGATGTTATTTCAGTTTGACCCACAAAGGCTTCCAACTGCCTTCCCATCACCCCGCTCTTGGACTTTCTGTTCAAATCTTAAGAAGTTAAGAAGCCACGATATCTTTCTTTACCTGTCCTCTTTACAGGGAACAATAGGTAATGCTGCCAAAGAACAATTCAGAACATTTATAGAATATGAGAATGATGTGCCAAATGTTGAGGATATACTGGAAGGAATGTATTATGAAGCACCATCTGCTAACCAGTTGGATATCCTCTATATTATATTTGCAAATATAATTACTTCACTGCTAAAAAACATGACCGAGGAAAGGGTATCTAATTTCTTTAGCTATGCTATGCAATATGACAACACCATAGCTGCAGATTATTCAACTTTATTACTTCGAGAACTACTTGAGCAAGCAAAGATCAGCAATCAAATTTACAAAATTATGAACGTGAGTGCATACAATGATTGGTTGAAAACGAACTTGGACATCAACACCTAAGTATATTACCATTGTCTGAAATTGACCAATATTTGCAATACGAAGAATTGTGATATCTTTCAATAAAATATAAGAACATTTAATAAACAAATGTGGATTTATAAATAAGCAATCATTGAAAGTCGTTTCCACCTTTTATTATTTTATATTAAATTATATATTAAAATAATTAGCTGATCTTCAATGATTGTTCTTTCTTTTTATTCTAATCTATGAAATATTTCTATACATCTCGGGCTTGGATTGTTTTCCTTCCATTGTCGTTTGCTCTTTTAGCGGCATCATCAAGAAATTCTGCAACTCTTCCTGATACTGCATCAAAGAGATCTGAACCAATGTTATAATCTCCTTTACCTTTTAGATATTCACGGATTTTACTTTGTACAACCAGCATTGGAGCTGGTGACGATTTACTTGCTTTAGCTTTTTTCTTTGCCATTTTGTTTCCACCTTTTAGCCTTGAGTATCGATTTCAATTTTTATTGAACTCAAAACACATCAGCTAACTATTTTAATCAGTATTTGTTTAAAAAGGTTTCTCCAGAATTAGCTAAATTCAGTAGATTCGATTAATTCTTTACATTCATTTACTAGTCTTTAGTATTTTGCCGACTCTCGCTGTAAAAGGTAATATTGAAAGGAATCGTGAGTTCAGAGCTTTTATCGCCAAAATACAGCATCTTATATTATAGCCTTCTGTTCTAGTAGAATCTCATGAACAGACGATTCAAAGCAGGTAAAAGGCGCCTTTTAAGCAATGTATTATTATGGGGTAAAGCCCATTAAATCCCCACACAGCTAACCAAATTTAATATTTCATTCGATGTGAAATTTGGAAAATAATTCCTCATTGTCTAATAATACTATTTTTTTTTCCTCAATTAGATTTATTCGATTTGCCTGTTCGATTGCTGATTTACTAAAAGTAGATCCAACAATAATTGCACCATCAAGATCGGTGCCCTTGACAAAACGAATAGCTTGATTTATTTTATCAACGCCGATAGTTCTTTTCCAATTATAATGCAACAAACCCATACTGACTTGATCATCACCTAGTCTAGATTGTAATTTTCCAACAAATTTCGAAGGTTTCCCGTTACGATACAGGGGTACTTCTTCCTCGACATGACCCAAGGTTCTTAATGCTTTAATCATGGCCTTAAATTCTTCTGACACTACAGGAGCTATGAAGATTTCAATTATTAACAAGTTGAAATACTAGGGAAGTACGACCATATTTCGATGACTCATCTATACATCATTTATTCCTTTGGATCTTAAATCAGGTTATTCATTTGATAGACACTTCCTATTTCAACAGACTTGTCATATTAAGGGGCTTACTATATCTCCCACAGGCACTTGACCTGTAAACCTAGGTCTACGATTTATTAAAATGATATTTATCTTTCAGAGACTTTGAATAAAATTCAATTAATATGTGGTGTTTAAATTTTATCTTCACCCCAAATTCTCCATTTCCAGCATCATATTGAAATTGTACACAAAAAACTTCACTATAATCTGTTTTTTCTTTTTTTTTGCAAACTTAGCACTTAATGGGATCGGTTTAGATTTTATTGTTCCAAAAACTAGTTCTACAAAGGTTTTCTAGTTGTAATTGTGAGTGGGCTTCCATAAATTTGGAGAATTACGGTATAATCTTAAATTCCGATCTTGAAAATCATTTGTTCCTTTATCTGTGGCATTTTTCTTGGGTTCAACAATTAGTCTCACATTATGTTAATCCAAGCGAGCCCTCAATTTTTTATCATTGTAAGCCTTATCACCATAAATTCGGCCGAGTTTGGATAGTATTCTCATCCCCAGAATTAGTAACAGTTTCCAAGCAACGATAACATCTGCTGTATTTGATTTTACCGCAGTTGATACAACATCAACTGCAATGTGGGCTTTGTAAAAAGCACGAGAAGTTTTATTCAATTTCATTTTACCCCATTTCAGAAGAATCTAGACAGATCCACCTTTGAATAAAAAACCAGAACTATCGAATGCTGCACTTTTTGGATCCGGACTTAAAATTTTACTAAATTCTCAAGTTGGGAAATTGGCATACTTTTCCATTCATTGTAAATAGTGGACGTAGATGGTGCTTTTAAAGCACCATATCCTTGTAAAATAGATTCATTT